>DATJWN010000023.1:0-4091 GCA_035501235.1 Reyranella sp. | reverse complement strand
ACGGTCGAGGGGCAGCCATAGAGGCCCGCGCCCGCCGGGAACGGCGGCTTCAGGCGCGGCATGCCCTTCTTGCCTTCGAGGCTTTCGAGCAGCGCGGTCTCCTCGCCACAGATATAGGCGCCGGCGCCGCGATGGACGTAGACCTCGAACTTCCAGCCAGAGCCGCAGGCATCGTCGCCGATCAGGCCCGCCTCACGCGCTTCCTTGACGGCGGCGATCAGGTGCTGGGCCTCGTTGTAGAACTCGCCGCGCACGTAGATGTAGGCGGCATGCGCCTTCATGGCGAAGCCCGCGATCAGGCAGCCTTCGACCAGCAGGTGCGGATCGTGGCGCAGAATATCGCGATCCTTGCAGGTCCCGGGCTCGGACTCGTCGGCATTGACGACGAGGTAATGCGGCCGGTCCTTCACCTCCTTCGGCATGAAGGACCACTTCAGGCCCGTCGGGAAGCCCGCGCCGCCGCGGCCGCGCAGGCCCGACTTCTTCATCTCGTCGATGATCCAGTCGCCGCCCTTGTCGAGGATCGCCTTGGTGTTGTCCCAGGCGCCACGCTTGCGCGCTCCTGCGAGGCGCCAATCCTCGAAGCCGTAGAGATTCGTGAAGATGCGATCCTTGTCGGCGAGCATGCTCACTCACCCTTCAATGTCGTGGGGCCGCCCACGGGGGCGGAGGTCTGCCGGTCGATCTGCGGGCCGGGCTTGGGCGTCTCGCCGCGGCGAAACGCGTCGAGCACCTTCTTCATCGAGGCCTCGTCGAGATCCTCGTAGAAATCGTCGTTGATCTGCACGACCGGCGCGTTCACGCAGCCGCCCAGGCACTCGACTTCCTGCACGCTGAAGGTCGTGCCGTCGGCCGCATCCTGGCAGGCCTTCATCACCGCCTCCGAGCCGCGCAGCCAGCACGGCGTCGTGGTGCAGACCTGCAGCAGGTACTTCCCCTTCGGCTTGAGGTGGAACATCGTATAGAAGGTCGCGATCTCGTAGACGCGGATCGGCGCCATATCGAGCAGCTTCGCCACCGCATCCATGGCAACGCGCGGCAACCAGCCCTGCTGGCGTTGCGCGAGATCGAGCACGCCGATCACCGCGCTCGCCTGCCGGCCGGGCGGATAGTTGGCGATCAGGGCTTTCGCCTTCTCGAGATACTCGGGCGTGAACTCGAACGAAGCGACCTTCGGCACGTCCTTGGGATCGGCGGTGATCATCGCCATCTGGTCGTCTCCTAGCGGTCGATCTCGCCGAACACGATGTCGAGCGAACCGATATTGGCGGACATGTCCGCCAGCTGGTGGCCCTTGGTCATCATGTCGAGCGCCTGCAGATGCGGGAAACCCGGAGCGCGGATCTTGCAGCGATAGGGTTTGTTGGTGCCGTCGGACACCACGTACACGCCGAACTCGCCCTTGGGCGCCTCGACCGCGGTGTAGGTCTCGCCGGCCGGGACCTTGTAGCCCTCGGTATAGAGCTTGAAATGATGGATGAGTGCTTCCATCGAGCCCTTCATCTCGCCGCGCCGCGGCGGGGCGATCTTGCGGTCATCGATGCGCACGGGCCCCTTCACGGTGCGCAGCGCCCTGACCGACTGCTCCATGATGCGCGCGCTCTGGACCATCTCCTCGAGGCGCACGAGATAGCGCGCGAAGCAATCGCCCGTGCTGCCGACCGGGATGTCGAAGTCCATATGCTCGTACACGTCATAGGGCTGCGACTTGCGCAGGTCCCAGGCGAGACCCGAGGCGCGAATCATCGGGCCCGAGAAGCCCCAGTCGATCGCCTGCTCCTTCGTGACCGTCCCGATATCGACCGTGCGCATGCGGAAGATGCGGTTGTCGTTCAGCAGCTTCTCGATGTCCTTGAGGAAGGGATAGAACTGCTTGATCCAGGCATCGATGGCATCGAGCATGCCCTCGGGCAGATCCTGGTGCACGCCGCCGGGACGGAAATAGTTGGCGTGCATGCGAGCACCGCTCACGCCCTCGTAGAACTCCATCAGCAGCTCGCGCTGCTCGAAGCCCCAGAGCGGCGGGGTGAGCGCGCCACAATCCATCGCAAACGTCGTCACGTTCAGCAGATGATTGAGGATGCGCGTGATCTCCGAGAACAGCACACGGATGTACTGGCCGCGCTCCGGCGCCGTGATGCCCAGCAGCTTCTCCACCGCGAGCGCGAAGGCATGCTCCTGGTTCATCGGCGACACGTAATCGAGCCGGTCGAAGTACGGCACCGCCTGCACGTAGGTCTTATACTCGATCAGCTTCTCGGTGCCGCGATGGAGCAGCCCGATATGCGGGTCGCAGCGCTCGACGATCTCGCCGTCCATCTCGACGACCAGGCGCAGCACGCCGTGGGCCGCCGGATGCTGCGGCCCGAAGTTCATCGTCAGGGTCTTGATCTCGACGTCGGACATGTCAGCTCTTCGTGGCTTTCTCGTCGCCCGGCAAGGTGCGATCGATGCCGCCCTCCCACGGACTCAGGAAGTCGAAGCGGCGGAATTCCTGGGAAAGCTTCACCGGCTCGTAGACGACGCGCTTCTGCACATCGTCCCAACGCAGCTCGACGAAGCCGGTGAGCGGGAAATCCTTGCGCATCGGATGGCCTTCGAAGCCGTAGTCCGTGAGGATGCGGCGGAGATCCGGGTGATCGGCGAACCAGACGCCATAGAGATCGTAGGTCTCGCGCTCGAACCAGGGAGCGGCGCTGTAGACCGGGGCTGCCGACGGCACGGGCGTGCTCTCGTCGGTCGCGACCTTCACGCGGATGCGCTGGTTGTTCTTGAGGCTGAGCAGATTGTAGACGACGTCGAAGCGCTTGGCGCGCTCGGGCCAATCGACGCCGCAAATGTCGACGAGCTGGTTGAACAGGCACTTGGGATCGTCGCGCAGGAAGGTCAGCAGCTTGATGATCTTGTCCGGCGTGGTCTCGACCATCAGCTCGCCGAGACGGGCGTAGGTCGCCTCCGCAGCTCCGCTTGCTTCAGCGATATGCTTGCCGAGCTCTTCCATCAGCGCCATCCCCTCACCGGACGATCGTCCCGGTGCGGCGCACCTTCTTCTGAAGCTGCAGCACGCCGTAAAGCAGCGCCTCGGCGGTCGGAGGGCACCCCGGCACGTAGATGTCGACCGGCACGATGCGATCGCAGCCGCGCACGACCGAGTAGCTGTAGTGATAGTAGCCGCCGCCATTGGCGCAGGAGCCCATCGAGATCACGTAGCGCGGCTCGGCCATCTGGTCGTAGACCTTGCGCAACGCAGGGGCCATCTTGTTGGTGAGCGTGCCCGCCACGATCATCACGTCGGCCGAGCGCGGGCTCGGCATCGGCGCGAAGCCGAAACGGTCGAGATCGTAGCGGCTCATCCAGCAATGGATCATCTCCACGCCGCAGCAGGCGAGCCCAAAGGTAAGGCCCCACAGCGAGCCAGTGCGCGCCCAGGTGATCAGCTTGTCGAGTTGGGCAACGACAAAGCCCTTGTCCGCCAGTTCGTCATTCAGCGCCCGCGACAGGGCGGCTTCGGCCGCCGCGTTCGGTTTGGGCTGGATCACTCCCATTCAAGGGCTCCCTTGCGCCACTCGTAGATGAAGCCGACCGTCAGCACGCCCAGGAACAGCATCATCGACCAGAAGCCGAAGACGCCGATGTCGCCCAGGGCCACTGCCCAGGGGAACAGGAACGCCACCTCGAGGTCGAAGATGATGAAGAGGATGGCGACGAGATAGAAACGAACGTCGAAGCGGCCGCGGGCATCATCGAACGGCGCAAAGCCGCACTCGAACGGCGACAGCTTCTCGGAATTGGGGTTCTGGCGGGCCACCAGGTAGGAGCCGCCCAACATCACGCAGCAGATGACGATGGCGAGGCCAAGGAAGATGAGGATCGGAAGATATTCCGTCAGCAAAGCTTCCATGGTCACTCCTTCGCCCCCCTGCCCCCTGCGCTTGGGTTGCCAGCCTTGGGCTGGCGCGAGCGACGGGACTCGAACCCGCGACCTCCGGCGTGACAGGCCGGCGCTCTAACCAACTGAGCTACGCCCGCGCGGCAGGGGGGCCGTTTAGGCCCCTGGGTCAGTGCCGTCAAGGATTACACACGCAAATCTC
>DATJWN010000022.1:0-14845 GCA_035501235.1 Reyranella sp. | reverse complement strand
CGCCCGTTTCTCGGCGGCGGCCTCGCCCTTGCCGGTGTGGCGGCGCACCGTCTCGGTGATCTGCTTGCCGATGGTGAAGACCGGATCGAAGGCGGTCGCAGGCTCCTGGAAGATCATGGAGACGCGGTTGCCGCGCAAATCGGCGAGTTCGGCGCCCTTCATGCTGAGGATCTCGTCGCCCTCGAGCGTGATGCTGCCCGACCACTTGGTGCGGTGCTCGGGATGGAGCTTCAGGATCGAGCGCAAGGTCACGCTCTTGCCTGATCCCGATTCGCCCAGGATGCCGAGCGTCTCGCCGCGCTTCACATCGAAGCTCACGCCGTTGACCGCGTGCACCGTGCGGTCGGGTGTCACGAAGGTGACGTTGAGGTCCTTGACCTGAAGCAAGTCCGTCATGTCAGGCGGCCTTCGAATGGCCGGAGCCCGGCACGCTCATGTGGCAGGCGACCGCCTGGGCGCCGCTGTCGGCGAGCGCCGGCTCCGATTTCGCGCAGACCTCTTCCGCGAAGGGGCAGCGCGTGCGGAAGCGGCAGCCCGAGGGCGGGTCGATCGGGTTGGGCGGATCGCCCTGGATCGGCGCTTCCTTGGTGCGCTTGCGCGGATCCATGCTGGGACGGGCCGAGAGGAGCGCACGCGTGTAGGGATGCTTCGGGTTGCCGTAGATCGCCTCGACCGGACCGATCTCGACGATCTTGCCGAGGTACATGACCAGCACGCGGTCGGAGAGATACTGCACCACGTTGAGATCGTGGCTGATGAACAGATAGGTAAGGCCGAGCTCGGTCTTGAGGTCGACCAGCATGTTCAGCACCTGCGCCTCGACCGACTTGTCGAGCGCCGACACCGCCTCGTCGAGGATGACGAGGCGCGGCTGCAAGGCGAGCGCGCGGGCGATGTTGACCCTCTGCCGCTGGCCGCCCGACAGCTCGTGCGGGTAGCGGTCGGCGAAAGTCGCGGGCTCGAGCCCGACCTTGGCCAGCAGGTCGCGCGAGCGGGCGCGGGCCAGGTGGGTCGGCAATCCATGCGCCCGAGGCGCGAAGGCGAGCGTCTCGACGATGGTGAGGCGCGGATTGAGCGAGGCGTAGGAGTCCTGGAACACCATCTGCACGTTGCGGCGCAGTTCGTTCAGGTTGATGCCGTGCGGCTCGTCCACCGGATCGCCGTCGAGCACGACCGTGCCGCGGTCGGGCCGCAGCAGGCGGATCAGCAGCCGCGCCACGGTCGACTTGCCGCAGCCCGACTCGCCCACCACGCCCAAGGTCTCGCCCTTGGCGATGGTGAAGCTGAGATCGTCGACGGCGCGCACCACCTTGGACGAGCGGCCGAGCAGACCGCCGGGAATGGGGAAGTGCTTGCGCAGGCCCTTTGCCAGCAGAAGCGGCTGGGCGGGCCCGCCGCGATCCTTGGGAGGAACGAACGCGTCCATCAGGCCTTCACGTCCATGGCGGCGCGCAGGCCGTCGCTCATCAGATTGAAGCAGATCGAGGTCAGGAAGATCATCACGCCCGGCAGCGCCGCCAGCAGCGGATTGACGTAGATCGCCTGACGCAGCGTGTTCAGCATCAGGCCCCATTCCGGCTCCGGCGGCTTCACGCCGAGGCCGAGAAAGGAGAGGCCGGCGGCCAGGATGATGGCGACGCTGATCAGCGAGGTCGCGTAGACCAGGATCGGCCCCAGCACGTTGCCCAGCACGTGCACGCGCACGATGGTGAGGGTGGCGGCACCGCTCGCCTTGGCGGCATCGACGAAATCGAAGCCGCGGACCTGCGTCGTCACGCTCTCCGAGACGCGGCAGATCGGCGGGATGAAGACCAGGGTCAGCGCCAGCAGCGTGTTCTCGGCGCCCGCGCCCATCGCACCCGAGAGCGAGATCGCCAGCAGCACCGACGGGAAGGCGTAGAACACGTCCATGATGCGCATGATCAGCATGTTCACGCCGCCGCCCACGAAGCCCGCGGTGATGCCGAGGAGCCCGCCAATGAACAGAGCGCAGACGACCGGCGTCACGCCCATGAACAGGCTCAAGCGGCCGGCGTAGATCAGGCGGCTCAGCATGTCGCGCCCGAGCTCGTCGGTGCCGAGGAAGTAGTGCGGCGAGAGGACCGGCTGCAGGCGGCGGATCATGGAGGTCTTGTAGGGATCGGCGAGGCCGAGCAGGGGTGCCGCGAGCGAGGAGGCGATGATCAGCAGCAGGACGGTGCTGCAGATCAGGGTGATGGGATCGCGCGCGAGCCTGCGCCGCACCTGCTGCCAGTAGCCGCGCGTGGCGGATGCAGGCGTTGCCTTGACGGAGCCGGCCGGGATCTCGAGCGAGGGGCTTTGGATCGCCATGCTCAGCCCCGCTTGATGCGCGGATCGACCATGGTCTGGATGATGTCCACGGTCAGGTTCAGCATCATGAAGAAGAAGGCCAGCACCAGGGTCGTGCCCTGCAGGATCGGCAGGTCGCGGCGGAAGATGGCGCTGTTCAGCAGGAAGCCGGTGCCGGGCCAGGCGAACACCGTCTCGATCAGGATCGAGCCGCCGATCAGGTTGCCCGCCTGCAGGCCCATCACGGCGAGGCAGGTCGGCGCGGCATTCTTCAGCACATGGAACAGGATCTGGCGGTCGTTCATGCCCTTGGCCTGGAGCGCCGTCACGAACTCCATGTTCAGGATTTCCTTGATCGTCGAGCGCACGGTGCGCGTCAGCACGCCGAGCGGGATCATGGACAGCGCGATCGTGGGCAGCACCATGTGCGCGATGTGCGCCCCGTCGAGATGCCAGCCCGTGGCGTTGTCCGGCCCCAGCCCCATGGGCGGCAGCAGGCCGAACTCGACCGAGAAGACGATCACCAGGACGATCGCCAGCCAGAAGTTCGGCACGCTGACGCCGATCAGCGCCACGAAGGTCACCAGCCGGTCGACGATCCGCGACCTGGCATAGGCCGCCGCCGTGCCGAGGATGATGGCGAGCGTGAAGGCGAGAATGCAGGCGCCGATCGCCAGGATGATCGTGTTGCCGAAGGCGGAGCCCACTTCTTCCGCCACCGGCCGGCCGGTGCCGATCGAGGTGCCGAAGTCGCCGCTGAGCGTGACGACCAGCCAGCGGAAGTACTGGACGGGTAGCGGCTTGTCGAAGCCGTAGTACTGCCGGATCTTGTCGACCACCTCCTGCGGCGCATCGGGCGGGACGATCGCCGAGATCGCGTCGCCGGGGGCGAGATGCACCAGGGCGAAGACGAGCAGCGACACGCCGAAGGCGACGGGCACCAGGTAGATCAGCCGTCGGAGCGCGTAGAGAAGCATCACTGCATCGAGATGGTGGTGAGGTCCTGGAACCAGCTCTGCGCCTGCACGAAGCCTTTCACCTTGGGGCTCATGGCGCGCGGGTTCAGGTCGTGCACGATCCAGATCCAGTAGGCCTGATCCACGATGTACGTGTGCACGTCCGCCAGGGCCTTGGTCTGCTCGGCCTTGTCGAAGCTGGCATGGGCCTTGTCGATCAGCGCGTCGAGCTTGGGATCCTTCATGAGCCCCCAGTTGCCGCCCTTGGGCGGCACGAACTCGCTGTGCATCAGGCGCATGAAGCCGGAATAGGGATCGACGAAGGCGCGGCTGATGTTGAGCGCGTTGGTGCCGGCCTTCTTCGAAGCATCGCCGGTCACCGGCTGGAAGCTGAAGGTGACCAGCGCATTCCACTCCATCACCTCGAAGCTGCAGTCGAAGCCCACCGCATTGAGGTTCTCCTGCACATACTCGTTCATCGGCAGCGGCAGCATCTGGCCCGAGCCCGAGGTCGAGATCGCGATCTTGATCTTCGGCTTGTTGTTCGGGCCGTAGCCCGCTTCCTTCAACAGCTTCTTCGCCGCCTCCGGATCGTACTTGATGTCGAAGCTCGGCGATCCGAACCAGGGATGGCCGGGATAGACGTGGCCCTTGGACTCGATCGCCATGTCGCCCACCAGCTTCTTCACGCCGGCGCGGTCGATCGCGAGGTTCGCGGCCTTGCGCACGCGGATGTCGTTGAAGGGCGAGCCCTCGGCCATGCTCGGCTGGTAGGCCCAGTTGTGCGGGTACTTGTTGGTGACGATCACCATGCCGCCCGCCTTGAGCCGCGGCAGCGCGTCAGGCGCGGGCACCTCGATCCAGTCGATCTGGCCCGAGAGCAACGAGGCCGTGCGGGTCGCCGCCTCCGGCATCGGGAACAGGATCACCTTGTCGAGCTTCGGCACCCGCGCCTTGTCCCAGTAGCCGTCGAAGCGCGACAGCTCCAGCCGTTCGCGCGGCACGACGCGATCGACCTTGAAGGGTCCGGTGCCCACGGGATTGAGGCCGACCTTCGCCCAGTCCTTTCCCTGCTTCTCCCAGTTGGCCGGGCTGGAATAGAAGATGTACGACATGTCGTAGGGAAACAGCGCGTTCGCCACGCGCGTCTCGAGCTCGACCGTGTAGTCGTCGATCTTCCTGTAGCCGATGAGCGTCGGGATGCGGCCGCGCGCCTGCGCCAGCTGCTTGGGATCGAATTGCGGAGACTTGTCGTTCAGGAGCTTCTCGAGATTCCAGATCACGGCGTCGGCGTTGAAGGCCGTGCCGTCCTGGAACTTCACGCCCTGGCGCAGCTTGAAGGTCCATTTCTTCGGGTTGCCCTCGACCGGCTTCCATTCGGTCGCGAGGCCGGGCTTGATGTCGGCGAGCTTGTCGGCGCTCGACAGGTCCCAGTTCACGAGAGCGTCGTAGATCGTGTAGCCGGCGAAGCGAAAACCCTCGAATCCCTGGTCCGGCTGGCCCGTCGTCTGGGGAATGTCGGCGGCTGTCATGCCGATGCGCAGAGTGCCCTGCGAAAGGGCAGGCACCGCCGAAAGCGCCAGTAAGCCCACGCCGGCAACGGCGGCGCGAAGGGACTTGAACATACACTACTCCCCTGTTCACGTGGGCTGCATGCAAGGCCCAAGCCAATGACACGGCATGTGGCTTGCATGGCCACTGACGGGAGGGATGAATGTCGTCGCCAAAGGCACCAACACTCGAGGAATTCCGGGTGCGCGCCGCGCTCACCGGGCTGACGCTCACGCCCGAGGATATCGAGCACCTGCACAAGGGCTATGTCGGCCTGCTGGAGCTGATGCAGCGCATCCCGAGCCGCTTCGCCTGGGCCGCCGAGCCGCCGCTCGTCTTCCGCGCCGACGAATAGGGCTCGCGATGACCGACCTCACGTTCCTCGGCATCGCCGAGGCCGGCCGCCTGATGGCGCGTGGCGAGATCACGTCCAGCGCGCTCACCGACGCCTTCCTGAAGCGCATCGAGACTGTCGATCACAAGATCGCGAGTTACATCACCGTGACCGCCGACATGGCGCGCAACGCGGCGCGCCAGGCCGACATGGAGATGAAGGGCGGCGTGCGCCGCGGGCCCATGCACGGCATCCCGATCGCGCTCAAGGACATCTACGAGACAGCGGGCGTTCTCACGACGGGCCATTCGCATCTGCGCAAGGACTATGTGCCCGCGATCGACGCCGAGACCGTGCGCCGCCTGAAGGACTCGGGCGCGGTGATCCTGGGCAAGCTCGGCACGCACGAATTCGCCAACGGCGCCATGACGCCGGACCAGCCGTTCCCGCCCGTGCGCAACCCGTGGAACCTCAAGCACCAGCCCGGCGGCTCGTCGAGCGGCTCGGGCGCGGCCGTCGCGGCCCAGCTCTGCATGGGCGCGATGGGATCGGATACGGGCGGCTCGATCCGCAATCCCGCGGGCTTCTGCGGCACGGCGGGCATCAAGCCGACCTACGGATTGGTCAGCCGTTGCGGCATCTTCCCGCTCGCCTTCAGCCTCGACACGGCGGGCCCGCTCGCCTGGACGGTCGAGGACTGCGCGCTGATGCTCGACGTGCTCGCGGGCCACGATCCCAACGACCAGGGCTCGGCCGAAACGGCGAAGGTCGACTACGGCGCTTCGGCGCACGCGCCGATCAAGGGCATGCGCATCGCACTGGCGCGGAGCTGGTACGAGAGCTCGGTCACGCCGGACATGAAGAAGGGCATGGACGAGGCGGTGCGTGTGCTGAAGGAGCTCGGCGCCGTCGTCGAGGACGTCGTGTTCCCCGACATCTGGGACTATCACATCTGCGGTCGCGTCATCATCACGACGGAAGCGCACGCCATCCATCGCCGCGACGTGATCGAGACGCCGGAGAAGTTCGGCTACACGACGCGGCGGCGCTTCCAGCTCGGCGCCTTCATCTCGGCCGAGCAATACATCTCGGCGCTCCGCTTCCGCCGCCAGCTCACGCTCGACACGCGCGCGGCCATGCGCGGCTACGACCTGGTGATGACCGCCAATCACTGGGGTCCGCCGGATGCCTTCAAGGAGCCGGAGGACATCTTCCACTTCCTCGGCAAGCCGTCGTCCACCATGCCGTTCAACGTCACCGGCCAGCCGGCGGCGACGGTCTGCTGCGGCTTCGGCAGCGACGGCTTCCCGCTCGCCTTCCAACTCGCCGGCCGCGCCTTCGACGAGGCGAGCGTGTTCGCGGCCGGCGCCGCGTACGAGCGCGCCACGAGCTGGCGCCAGCATCGACCCAAACTCTGACCCCCCACGTTCCGATCCGGAGGCCGCCATGAAGCTCTCACGACGTTCCCTGCTTGCCGGCACCGCTGCCCTGACGCTGCCGGCCCCCGCCTTCGCGCAGGAGAAGGTCGTGCGCTACGGCATCTCCATGGCGGACATCCCGCTCACCACCGGCCAGCCCGACCGCGGCGCCGGCGCCTACCAGTTCACCGGCCTCACCCTCTACGACCCGCTGATCGCCTGGGAGCTCGACCAGTCGACCACCGCGGGCAAGATGATCCCGGGGCTGGCCACCGAGTGGAAGGTCAACGACGCCGACAAGACGCTCTGGACCTTCACCTTGCGCCAGGGCGTCAAGTTCCATGACGGCTCGGCCTTCAATGCCGACGCCGTCGTCTGGAACCTCGACAAGGTGTTCAGCAAGGACGCGCCGCAATTCGACCAGCGCCAGGCGGCGCAGGTGCGGCCGCGCCTGCCCGGCATCGCCTCCTACAAGAAGACCGGCGACATGGCGGTCGAGATCAAGACCAAGTCGGTCGACGCGCTCTTCCCCTATCAGATGCTGTGGTTCCTGATCTCGAGCCCGGCGCAGTGGGAGAAGCTCGGCAAGGACTGGAACAAGGTCGCGTCGGAGCCGTCCGGCACGGGCCCCTTCAAGCTCGCCCGCCTCGTGCCGCGCGAGCGCGCCGAGCTGGTGAAGAACGAGGGCTACTGGAACCCCAAGCGCATCCCCAAGACCGACCGGCTGATCCTGGTCTGCGCGCCGGAGGATTCGACGCGCACCGCCGCGCTGATCTCGAACTCGGTCGACATGATCGAGACGCCGCCGCCCGATGCGGTCGACAAGCTGAAGTCGAGCGGCATGAGGATCGAGACCAACGTCACGCCGCACGTCTGGAACTATCACCTGTCGATGATCGAGGGCTCGCCCTGGACGGACATCCGCCTGCGCAAGGCCGCCAACCTCGCCGTCGACCGCGACGCGATCGTGAAGCTGCTGCACGGGCTCGCGAAGCCCGCCTATGGGCAGGTCGACAAGTCGAGCCCGTGGTTCGGCAAGCCCACGTTCGAGATCAAGTACGCACCCGACGAGGCGCGCAAGCTCATGAGCGCCGCCAACTTCAGCAAGAGCCAGCCGCTCAAGACCAAGTTCGTGGTCGCCTCGGGCGGCTCGGGCCAGATGCTGTCGCTGCCCATGAACGAGGCCATCCAGGAGATGTTCAAGGACGTCTTCATCGACGTCGAGTTCAAGGTGGTCGAGCTCGAGGCGATGTACACCGCCTGGCGCGGCGGCGCGAAGGCCGAGATGAACAAGGACATCACGGCGAACAACATCGCCTATGTGACGTCCGATCCGTTCTACGCCATCAACCGCTTCTTCGCCTCGAACCAGGGCGCGCCGGTCGGCGTGAACTGGAGCTATTACAAGAACGACGCGGTCGACAAGCTGATCGCCGAGTCACAGACAAATTTCGACGCGAGCAAGACCGACGCGATCATGGCCAGGATCCACGAGAAGGTCGTGGACGATGCCGTGCTGGTCTGGGTCGTCCACGACACCAACCCGCACGCGCTCAGCCCGAAGATCAAATCGTACGTCCAGGCCCAGCACTGGTTCCAGGACCTGACTACCATCGGCGCCTGATCTTCCGACATGAGACACTACATATAGTGGTAGTTACTAAAGGTTACCGTTAAACATATCGAATCTAGCCAGAATCTATGTGCAGTCGACTCCTGCCACCGCGCTTGATCTGCCCCACCGTGCAGCGTCTCCCGCGGCCCCCGCGCTTTCAGCCCATGGCTCTGGATCCGGGTCTCCAAGCGCGGAACTTATCGCGTGCTCGTCTGGAGCAGCGATTCTGATCAATGGATCGGCGTCTCACCCTCCGCCGTCATCCCGAGCGAAGCCGAGGGACCTTTCTTTGCGTCGACACAAGAGAGGTCGCTCCGCTTCGCCGCGCGTCGCGCGGCTCCGGTCGGGACGACGGGAGGCGTGACTAAGCCCCGATCTTCTTCGCGAGCTCGATGATCGTGTCGCCGACGGCATCCCAGTCGCCTTCGGCCTTGAAGTCGCGCTTCTGGTGAGGACCGTGCTCATAGGGACGATTGATGTAGCCCGTCGACAGGCCGCACTTCTGCGCCGCCGCGAGATCGCCGTTATGGGCGGCGCACAGCATCACCTGGTGCGGCTTGAGGTACATGCTGTCGACCACGCCGAGATAGGATTCGGGATCGGGCTTGTAGTGATGGAAGGTCTCGCCCGAGAAGCAGTGGTCCCAGGGAATGCCCGAATGCTTGGCCATGTTGATCAGCAGCGCCACGTTGCCGTTGGAGAGCGTGGCGACGACGAACTTCTTCTTCATCAGGCCGATGCCCTCGACCGAATCGGGCCAGGGCCGGAGCTTGTGCCAGAGATGCGTGAACTCCCACGCGCCCGCCTCGCCGGGATGCTTGAGGCCGCGCTTCTGCAGCAGCATCTCGAAGGCTTCCCTGTGCAGGTCGTCGATGCGCGTCCACGGCAGCTCACCCTTGCGCACGCGGGCCATCTGCGGCTGGTAGAGGCCGCGCCAGTCGTCGGCGAAGCTCGTCCAGTCCGTGTCGAGGCCATATTTCTTGCCGAGTTTCGGCAGGTCCTCGATCAGGCTGCCGCGCCAGTCGACCACGGTGCCGAAGACGTCGAAGATGCAGACCTTGAGATCGCTCAGATCCTTGGGCATTAGTTTCCCCTCACGTGAGTTGGGCTTATGGTTTGGAAACACAATACGATCACCGGTGAAGACGGCAAGGCGCGTTGCGGCTGGGCGAACGCGGAGCCGATCTACCAGAAGTATCACGACACGGAATGGGGCCGTCCGATCAAGGACGACCGGGCGCTGTTCGAACTCCTGACGCTCGAAGGCTGCCAGGCCGGGCTTTCGTGGATCACGGTACTGCGCAAGCGCGAGCACTACCGCCGCGTCTATGACGATTTCGACGCCAAGAAGATCGCGCGCTACACGCCCGCCAAGCTCAGGAAGCTGCTCGAGGACCCGGGCATCATCCGCCACAAGGGCAAGATCGAGGCGAGCGTGTCGAACGCCAAGGCCTATCTCGCCATCCTCGAGCGCGACGGTCCGGGCGGCTTCGCCAAGTTCCTGTGGAGCTTCGTCGGCGGCAAGCCGAAGAAGAACCGTCCCAAGACCCTGAAGGACGTGCCGGCCCGCACGCCCGAATCGGACGCCATGTCCAAGGCATTGCAGAAGGCCGGCTTCAAGTTCGTGGGCTCGACCATCTGCTACGCCTTCATGCAGGCCTCCGGCATGGTCGACGACCATGTCGCGGGCTGCCATCGGCACAAGGGTTGAAAGTGACAAAGCGCGTGTTCATCGGTGCTTTGGGCACCGAGACCAACCAGTTCGTGCCGTTTCCGACGGGCCTGCGCGGCTACGAGGAGCACGGCATCTTTCGCGGCGATGCCACGAAGCACAAGCCGACCAACTTCACCGCGCCGGTCCATGTCTGGCGCAAGGAGACGGAAAAGCGCGGCTGGACGGTGATCGAGGGGCTCAGCACCTTCGCCGCCCCCTCCGGCACGACCGTGCGCTCGGTCTATGAAGGCTTCCGCGACGAGATCCTGGCCGGCGTGAAGGAAGCGATGCCGCTCGACGCCGTGCTGATCAACGTGCACGGCGCGATGGTCGCCGACGGCTATGACGATTGCGAAGGCGACCTGCTCTCCCGCATCCGCGCCATCGTCGGCCCCAAGGTCGCGATCGGCGCCGAGTTCGACCTGCACTGCCATCTCAGCCAGCTCATGCTCGACAGCGCCGACGTGCTGGTGGGCTACAAGGAATATCCGCACACCGACACGATGGAGCGCGCGGCCGAGCTGTTCGCGATCATCGCCGACACGGTCGAGGGCAAGGTGAATCCGGTGATGGCGCGCCACGACTGCCGCATGATCGCGCAGTACCGCACGTCGGTGCCGCCGATCAGCGAGTTCGTCGTCCGCATGAAATCGCTCGAGGGCAAGGACGGCATCCTGTCGGTGTCGCTGAGCCACGGCTTCGCCTTCGCCGACGTGGAAGATGTCGGCACGACAAGCCTCGTCGTGGCCGACGGCGACAAGGCAAAGGCCGAGAAGCTCGCCCGCCAGCTCGGCGAGGAGCTGTGGGCCAACCGCGACCGATACGCCACCAAGTACCTGACGGTCGACGAGGGCATGGAGCGCGCGGCCTCGCACAACCAGGGCCCGCTGGTGCTGGCCGACCGCGCGGACAATCCGGGCTCGGGCGCGCCGGGCGATTCGACCTTCCTGCTGAAGGCACTGGTCGAGAGGCAGATCGGGCCGGCGCTGTTCGGCGTGATGTGGGACCCGATGGCCTTCCAGATCGCCGAGGAGGCGGGCGAAGGCGCGCGCATCCGCATGCGGCTCGGCGGCAAGTCGGGCGCGGTCTCGGGCGAGCCGGTCGACCTCGATGTCACGGTGAAGAAGATCGCGCGCAACGTCTTCCAGCCCTACGGCCCCGTCATGTCGCCGCTGGGCGACATGGCGCTGCTGTCGTCCGAGCATGTCGACGTCGCGATCTGCACGCGGCGCACCCAGACCTTCCACGCCGACGCCTTCCGCGCGGTCGGCGCCGAGCCTGCCGACTATCGCGTCGTGATCGTGAAGAGCGCGCAGCATTTCTATAACGGCTTCGTCGGCGTCGCGAAGGAGATCCTCTACGTCGCCACGCCCGGCGCCGCCGATCCCGACGTCACGCGCTGGCCCTACACCAAGCGCAAGACGCCGTTCTGGCCGAAGACAGCCGATCCCTGGAAGTGATCAGGGCTTGCGAAAGACGAGCTGCTTCCAGCTGACCGGTACGGCGCGCTGGAGCAACGTTGGTCTCGCGCGTTTCAGAAAAAGGATCAGGCCCTGCGCGCGGGCAAGCGCAATCGTCTCGTGCGTCGAGACTTCGAACATGCGCCGGCCTGGCGGCACAGGCCCATAGCGCAGGGTCATGATGAGCGTGCCGCGTGGCTTCAGCAGGTTGGCAACCGACTTCATGCCGTGCCGCCGTTCGTCGGCATCGAGATGCATCCAGACCGCCGTCATCATGACGATGTCAAAGCGGTCGCGGCGGCGGCTGAGGCGGGCCAGATACGGCAACGAATCGTCGAGCCATTCGATGCGCCGGTCGGGATGCAGCGCCATCGCGCCCTGCCGCATCTCGGCCACCGGCTCGGTCGCGACGACGTCGTAGCCCAACGCGGCGAAGCCCGCCGCATCGCGGCCCGTGCCCGCACCCACATCGAGCAGGCGGCGCGGCGGCTTGGGCAGGAACCGCAGCCGCGAGTCCTGCGTCTTTCGGAAGGAAATGCTTTCATAGAGCTTGAGGAGGTCCGGCGCCTCCTGCGCGTAGCCTTGCGTGCTGTGGCCCGTCAAAGCTGGCCCGCCAGTGCCTCGCGCGTGGTCTTGCCTTCGGTGACCGGCACGACCTCGAACTCGACCACGTCCTGCCAGTCGGCGATCCAGCGCTGGAACAGCGTCACGTCGTCGGCCTCCATGACCTGGAAGCAGCGCGAGAGATCGGCGGCGACATGGCTCGAGACGAACTTCAGCCCCTCGGGCAGGCCGCGGCCCGAATCGCGCAGCTTGCGATAGACGGCCTTGCCGTCCTGATTCTTGAATTTCTCGATGACCATAAAAAGCATAGGCTGAGGCTAGCCGATTTGATTGGCGTATCCGAAGGGAAATGAAATGAAGATCGCAATCGCCGGCGCCGCCGGCCGCATGGGCCAGATGCTGATCCGCGAGATCGGCCGCACCGAGGGCGCGAGCCTCGCCGCCGTGTTCGAGAACGCCAAGAGCAATGCGCTGGGCCAGGATGCGGGCGGGCTTAAAATAGGCGCCGATGCCGCGGCCGCCATTGGCGCCGCCGAGTGCGTGATCGACTTCACCATCCCCGAGGCCACTGTCGCACATGCCAAGATCGCAGCCGGCAAGGGTGTCGCCATGGTGATCGGCACGACCGGCCTCAATCCAGAGCAGACGGCCGCCGTACACGAGTACGCCAAGAAGGTGCCGATCCTGTGGGCCGCCAACATGTCGATGGGCATCAACATCCTGCAGGCGCTGGTCGAGAAGACCGCCTCGCTGCTCGATCCGAGCTACGACATCGAGATCGTCGAGATGCACCATCGCCACAAGATCGACGCGCCGTCGGGCACCGCGCTGGCGCTCGGCCGCTCGGCCGCGGCCGGCCGCAAGGTCAAGCTCGAGGATGTGTGGCGCAAGAGCCGCGACGGCCACACCGGCGCCAGGCCGTCAGGCGAGATCGGCTTCGCGACCTTGCGCGGCGGCGAGGAGGTGGGCGTACACACGGTGATGTTCGCCGCGGCCGGCGAGCGGCTGGAGCTCAGCCACCGCTCCTTCAGCCGCGAGACCTACGCCTCCGGCGCCGTCCGCGCCGCGCTCTGGCTCAAGGGCAAGAAGGCGGGACTGTACGGCATGAAGGACGTGCTGGGGCTCTGACGTGCGCTGGCTGATCGCGCTCGCTCTCATCTGGGCCTTGCCGGCCGCGGCGCAGTCGCGGCCGGAGCTGATCGTGAACGGCAGCTTCGCCGACGGCCTCAACGGTTGGACGGTGAAGAGCACCAACTCCCAGCCGGGCCATGTCCGCGCGGCGACCGATCGGGACTACGAGCCCAAGACCCATTCGCCCGCTGGCACTTTCGCCACGTTCAACAGCGGCGACGCGGTGCCGAATGCCGTGCTGTCGCAGACCGTGGCGACAGCGACCAACACCGACTATCTCCTCACCTTCACTTTCGGCACCTACGATGCCGGCGGCAGCTCGAACCAGGCGCTCGAAGCGGTCGTCGTGTCGAACGGTGAAATCCTGGCCGGAAAGTTCGTCGGGCCGAACGGCGGCGGACGCGATCTGTCGAAAATCTTCCGGACCTATCACGTGCCGTTCACGGCCTACGGCCCCACGACCACGATCGTCTTCACCGATCGCAGCGCGCATACGGAGAGCGTCGACGGCCTGCTGACGCAGGTCTCGGTCACGAGGCGTTAGAGGCCCGATCCCAGGGATGCGCGTAGGTCGGCTGGCGCATCCGGGCGAGCGCCGACTCGAGCTGCCGGGCGACCTTCTCCCGCTCCGCCGGCGCCAGGAAGCGGCCGATCACCACGCGATTGCCGCGTGACACGGCGATCAGCCGCTCCTCGCCCGGCTCGAGCTTCAGCCAGTAGGAATCCAGCCGGATCTCCTCGCGCTCGCCGCCGGGCGCCACGCGGTTCACGATCAGCTCGCGGTCGGTGAGGGTCAGCGTCTCGCTGCGACGGGCGTCGAGATAGTTGCGCTGGAACAGCCACCAGAGCAGCGCCACGTCGATGCCCATGAAGCCCACGACCGGCCAGGCGCCCAGGAAATAGAGCGGCAGGCCGACGAACAGGTTGGCCGCGATCACGCCCCGGATCAGCCACTTGAAGCCTTCCGGTGGCAGGCTGCGATGGGGCCGCAGCGAGGTGGAAAAGTGGACGGTGTCAGCCATGCTATGAACCCATATGGCCCTGATGAAGCCCAACGTCATCCCCGAGTTCTTCGCGCGCCTCAAGAAAGCGATGCCGGAGCCGGAGACCGAGCTCGAATACGACACCGTCTATCAATTGCTGGTCGCCGTGGTTCTCTCGGCGCAGGCGACCGACATAGGCGTCAACCGCGCCACCGGGCCGATGTTCAAGACCGTGAAGACCCCCGCCGACATGCTGAAGCTCGGCGAGAAGAAGCTGATCGGCCACATCAAGACCATCGGCCTCTTTCGCACCAAGGCGAAGAACGTCATGGCGCTGTCGAAGTTGCTGATCGAGAAGCATGGCGGCGAGGTGCCGGAAGACCACGCGCTGCTGCAGGAGCTGCCCGGCGTCGGCCGCAAGACCGCCAACGTGGTCATGAACGTGGCGTTCGGCCATGCCACCATCGCCGTCGACACCCATATCTTCCGCGTCGGCAACCGCACGGGCCTGGCGCCGGGCAAGAACCCGCTCGAAGTCGAACTGAAGCTCCTGAAGCGCGTGCCCGAGGAATACCGGCTGCACGCGCATCACTGGCTGATCCTGCACGGCCGCTACACCTGCAAGGCACGCAAGCCCGAATGCCCGCGCTGCGTGGTGGCCGATCTCTGCACCTTCAAGGCGAAGACGACCGTGATCTGAGGAGAGAGGCCGCATGACGCTGCTCATCATCAACCTGGACAAGGTCATCGGCAGCGCCGAGGCCTTTCGCGCGGCCTTCAAGGCTGAGCTTCCCGATCTGCCGATCCGC
>DATJWN010000021.1:0-16298 GCA_035501235.1 Reyranella sp. | reverse complement strand
CCGGCTCGGGCAAGAGCACGCTTCTGCGCTGCATCAACGGGCTGGAAACGCCGGACGGCGGCGCCATCCGCTTCCGCGACGCCCACGTGCCGCGCACCAAGTCGGGTTTGCGCGAGCTGCGCCGGCACATCGGCATGGTGTTCCAGTCGTTCAACCTCTTCCCGCATCTCACGGCGGTGCAGAACGTCTCGCTCGGCCCGCGCAAGATCCTGGGCAAGAGCCGCACCGAAGCCCATGCGCTGGCGCTCGGCCTGCTGCAGAGGGTCGGCCTCGCCGACAAGGCGGATGCCTTTCCCGATTTCCTGTCGGGCGGCCAGCAGCAGCGCGTCGCCATCGCCCGCGCGCTCGCCATGCAGCCCTCGCTGATGCTGTTCGACGAGCCGACCTCGGCGCTCGATCCGGAGATGGTGAGCGAGGTGCTGGAGGTCATGCGCGGCCTCGCCGAGCAGGGCATGACCATGATCGTCGTCAGCCACGAGATGAACTTCGCGCGCGAGGTCGCCGACCGCGTGGCCTTCATGCATGCCGGCACGATCGTCGAGACGGCGGCGCCGGCGGACTTCTTCGGCGCGCCCAGGAGCCACGAGGCGCGGCGCTTCGTGCGTACCGTGCTCGGTCAGCAGATGTCGTTTGCAGGGAGGGACCCATGAGAAGACGTCAATTCGCGCAGGTGCTCGGCATCGGGGCCGTGCTCGCCGCCGCGCCGCCCTTCGCGATCGAGGCCCTGGCCGCCGACACGATGGAAGAAGTGAAGAAGCGCGGCGTGCTCAAGGCCGGCGTCCGCCAGGACGTGCCGGGCTTCGGCATCGTCGACGAGAAGGGCCAGACCGTCGGCTTCGACGTCGACATCGCCGCCGAGCTCGCCAAGCGCTTCGGCGTCAAGCTGCAGACCGTGCCCGTGACGGCGGCGACGCGCATTCCGCTGCTGCAGCAGGGCCGCATCGACCTGATCGCGGCGACGCTCACCCACTATCGCGACCGCGACAAGGTGATCGACTTCTCGATCGGCTATTTCTGGACCGGCCAGAAGCTGATGGTGAAGAAGGGAAGCGGCATCAAGACGATCGACGACATGGCGGGCAAGCGCGCCGGCACGACGGTCGGCGCGCTCGCCCTCAAGAACCTCGCCAAGGCGCAGCACAAGGCCGAGGGCCAGACCTTCGAGGGCTATCCCGAGGCCTTCCTTGCGCTGCAGCGTGGGCTGATCGACGCCATGGTGGCGGACATCATCATCCTGGCCGGTCTGCGCGCCAACGCGCCCGACGCGAACGACTACGCGATCATCGGCGAGTCGCTGGGCGGCGGCGACTATGCGATCGGGGTGCGCGAGGACGAATCGAAATGGCGCGATGCCATCAACTTCGCCCTGCAGGACATGTGGCGCGACGGCACGTGGGACCGGATCTACGGCCGCTGGATCGGTCCCGGCACCAAGCTGAACCTCGCCAAGTCCGAGATCGGCTTCTCCATGGAGCTGTGGGACTAGGATGAACCACCTCGACTGGAGCGTGCTGCTCGGCGAGGCGGGCCACCTGCTGGCGCAAGGCGCCGTCGTCACGCTGGAACTGTCGGCGCTCTCGCTCGTGCTGGCGCTGGTGCTGGGCTTCCTGATGGGCGTGCTGCGCTGGTCCGCCGCCGGGCCGCTGAAGCCGGTCTGCTGGCTCTATGTCGAGTTCCTGCGCAACACGCCGCCCTTGGTGCAGATCCTGTTCTGGTACTTCTCGGCCACGGTCATCCTGCCCAACAGCGTGCTGCTGGCATTGCGTCCCTACGGCTTCCCCTTCGTCGCCGCCACCTTCGCGCTCGGTCTCTACCATTCGGGCTTCATCGCCGAGATCGTGCGCGGCGGCCTGAACGCCATCCCGCGCGGCCAATACGAGGCGGCCGAGGCGATCGGCTTCAGCCTGCCGCAGACGGTGCGCTACATCCTGCTGCCGCAGCTTCTGCGCATCATCGCGCCGACCCTGGTCAGCGAAGCCGTGAGCCTGATCAAGAACACCTCGCTCGCCTTGGCGATCGGCGTCACCGAGATCACCTACCAGGCGCGCTACATCGACTATTCCGCCTTCCGCGGCGTCGAGGCGCTGGCGGCGATCACCGTCTTCTATCTCGTGCTTTGCGCCACGGTCGCCGCGCTGGGGCATGCCCTGCAGCGCCGGCTGTCGCGCAATCGCCGGCGGCTGGCATGAACTGGCACCTCGTCCTCAGCCCCGACAATGTGCGGCGGCTCCTGATCGGCGATTTTCCCGGACCGCTGGGCGGCGTCGCGCTCACGCTCGTGCTGTCGCTGCTCGCCATGGCGCTCGCGACCCTGCTCGGCCTGCTGATCGGCTACCTGCGCTTCGCCGGCAACCGCCCGCTGCGCCTGATGGCGGCGGGCTATGTCGAGCTGTTGCGCAACATCCCGCTGCTGGTGCTGGTCTTCTGGGCCTACTTCGCCCCGCCCTATTTCGGCTACGAGCCCAGCAAGTTCGTGAGCGTGCTGGTGGCGCTGGTGATGTTCAACGCGGCCTATATCGCCGAGGTCGTGCGCTCGGGTCTGCTCTCGGTCTCGGTCGGCCAGGTCGAGGCGGCGCGCGCGCTCGGCCTCTCGCCCTTCCAGCAGGCGCTCTATATCCTGCTGCCCATCGCGGGCTTCAACACGGTGCCCGCGATGACCGGCCGCTACATCACCCTGCTCAAGGGCACGTCGCTCGCTTTCCTGATCGGGCTCAGCGAAGTCACGGAGATCGGCCGGCAGATCAACAACCGCCTGCTGGTCGCGCCGGTCGAGGTCTATGCGACCCTGCTGGTGATCTATTTCTGCCTCAACCGCTCGATCAGCGCCGGCATGCGGCTGCTCGAAGACCGACGTCGCTTCAATCGCCTGTTCTGCCGCTTCGCGCGCTGAGGAACGCGAGCCAGTTGCGATAGAGGCCGACGGCGCCGTCGCGCCATCTGTGCGTCACGTGACCGGCGAGCCGCTCGGCCGGGAATTTGGCCAGCGTCTCCTGCCGGCGATCGGCCAGGGCCTGTTCGCGATACTCCAGAGCCAACCGCTCGCCCGCTTCGTCGAAATAGCCGTTGGGCATCGTCGGATAGGCTTCGGCCTCGCCGCGCAGGAAACGGCCGGCGTCGCGACGGTATTCGCCGAGCAGGCTCAGCGCCTCGTACTCCGGATGGCCCTGCAGGAAGACGAACAGGCTGCGGCTCTGCTGCTTCACGAAAGTGTCGACGCCGGCGGTGCCCGAGCGCGTCAGCACGCTGTAGCCATGCGCCTCGAGATCGCCCTGCCGGATCTCGTTCCAGCGCGAATGCGGCATCAGCAGACGGTCGGGCGTGCCGTCGAGCATGGGATGGGCCTGCCGTTTCTCCTGCTCGAAGATGCCGATGCATTTCTGCGCCAAGGGCCTTCGTTCGATGCCGTCGAGATGGCGTACCGAGGCGTGGACGGCGAGGCAGGACCAGATGGTCGAGCTGGTGTTGCCCTTGGCCCAGTCGATGACGCGGCCCAGCTCGGGCCAATAGGCTTCGTCGACCAGATCGGGTGTCTGCGGCTCCGCGCCGGTCACGATCAGCCCATCGACCGCGCCGTCGGCCAGCGTCTCGGCAAACGAGTAGGTGCGGCTCATATAGTCGCGTCCCCAGTCGGTGCGCTTCACCGTGGGCAGCGCGTAGAAGAGGAGCCGCACGGGCCTCTCGCCCGCCGCTTCCTTGAGAAGCTCGTGGATCTGCCGCTCGGTCGAGACGAGCGCGGAGTCCGGCATGTTGTTGACCAGGCCGACGGTGAGGCAGCCGTCGGGCGCCTGCGACGACGCGCCTTCGACATGGAGATGATGACCGTGCGTCACCCGGTCGGCGAAGACGGGCATCCGCGGGCTACTTGCTCGCCAGAAGCGCCTGGTCGAGGTCGGCCAGGATGTCGTCGATATGCTCGATGCCGACGCTGATGCGGATGGTCTCGGGCCGCACGCCGGCCTTGAGCTGCTCGGCCGGCGACATCTGGCGATGCGTCGTCGAGGCCGGGTGGCAGGCCAGCGACTTGGCATCGCCGATGTTGACCAGCCGCTTGAAGAGGCCGAGCGCGTCGTAGAACTTCTTGCCGGCCTCGAAACCACCCTTCACGCCGAAGGTCATCAGCGAGGGCACCTTGCCGCCGAGATATTTCCGGGCGAGCGCATGGTACGGGCTGTCGCTGAAGCCGGAATAGTTCACCCAGTCGACCTTGCCGTGGCCGCGCAGGAACTCGGCGACCCGGCGCGCATTCTCGACATGCCGTTCGACGCGCAGCGCCACCGTCTCGATGCCCTGCAGCAGCAGGAAGGCGCTCATCGGCGAGAGCACCGCGCCGGTCGTGCGCTGGCAGATGGCGCGGCAGCGCTGGGCGAAGGCGCGGTCGGGATAGCGCTCGGCGAAGACCATGCCGTGATAGGACGGCTCGGGCAGGTTCATCAGCGGAAAGCGCTCGGCGTGCTTCCTCCAGGGGAAGCGGCCGCTGTCGACGAGCGCGCCGCCCAGGGTCGTGCCGTGGCCGCCCATGAACTTGGTGAGCGATTCCATCACGATGTCGGCGCCGTGCTCGATCGGCCGCAGCAGGATGGGCGTCGCCACCGTGTTGTCGACGATCAGCGGCACGCCATGGGCATGCGCCACGTCGGCGAGACCGGCTATGTCGCAGATGTTGCCCGCCGGATTGCCGACGCTCTCGCAGAACACCGCGCGCGTCTTGCCGTCGATCAGCTTGGCGATCGCCTCGGGGCTGTCGGAGTCGGCGAAGCGGACCTCGATGCCCTGGCGCGGCAGGATGTGGGCGAAGAGCGTGTGCGTCGTGCCGTAGAGCTGCGGCACCGACACGATGTTGCTGCCGAGCTCGGCGACGTTGATCACCGCGTAATTGGTCGCGGCCTGGCCCGTCGCCACGCACAGCGCCTCGACGCCGCCCTCCATCATCGCGACGCGCTTCTCCAGGACGGCCGTCGTCGGGTTGGCGATGCGCGTGTAGCGGAAGCCGCCGACCTCGAGATTGAACAAGGCCGCGCCATGGTCGGCGCTGTCGAAGGCATAGGCCGCCGTCTGGTAGATCGGCACCGCCACGGCCTTGGTCGTCGGATCGACTTCGTAGCCGCCGTGGATGGCGACGGTTTCGTTTTTCATCGTTTCCCCAAATCGCCGGCCATTACGCGGGCAAACGTTGCGACGCACAACGGACAGCCTGACGCAGGGGACGAGAAGGCGCCGGCGAAAGGCGGTTCCCGACGATCAGCACGCACGCCGCAAAATTCTGTCCCCGCCCTTGCATTGACTCGGGCTGGGGGGAGTGAAAGCATTTCCATCGACACATGCTTCGCTCCGGCCGCTTGAGTTCGGGTGCGACCATCGTCCGGAGCTTCGACGCACGCGATTTGCGAAGAAGGAGGACGTTGTCATGACCAATCTCAAAACCGAGACCATTACTGGGGGCAGACCAGGTAGCGGCGCGCATCGCGTGGTGGCGCTGTGCGGGCCGTATCTCTCGGGCAAGACGTCCCTGCTCGAGAGCATCCTTTTCGCCACGGGGGCCATCGGCCGGCGCGGCTCGACGCGCGCAGGCACCTCCATCGGCGACGGCGCGGTCGAGGCACGCAAGCGCGGCATGAGCACCGAGCTCAACATCGCGTCCGTCGACTATCTCGGCGACCAGTGGACCTTCATCGATGCGCCGGGCTCGATCGAGTTCCAGCACGACGCCTTTGCGGCACTCGCCGTGTGCGATGCCGCCGTCGTGGTCTGCGAGCCCTCGCCCGACAAGGTCGTCGCCCTGACGCCGCTCCTGAAATACATCGAAGACAATCGCATCCCCCACGTCATCTTCATCAACAAGATCGATTCGGCCGAGGTGCGCGTGCGCGACATGCTGGCCGCGCTGCAAACCGTGTCGACGCGCAGGATGGTGCTGCGCCAGGTGCCGATCCGCCGCGGCATGGCGAACGGCGGCGAGGAGACGATCGGCTATGTCGACCTCGTGAGCGAGCGCGCCTACCGCTACAAGTCGAGCGGCGCGTCGGACCTGATCGAGATGCCCGCCGAGATCCTGCCGCGCGAGGCCGAGGCCCGCCGCGAGATGCTGGAGACTCTCTCGGAGTTCGACGATACGCTGCTCGAGCAGCTGATCGAGGACGTGGCGCCGGAGAAGTCGCTGATCTATCGCGACCTGCACGACGAGTTCGGCTCGGACAAGATCGTGCCCGTGCTGCTGGGTGCGGGCGACCGCGAGAACGGCGTGCGGCGGCTCCTCAAGACGCTGCGCCACGACACGCCCTTCGTCGGCGAGACCGCGGAGCGGCGCGACCTGCCGTCGAACGGCGTCGCCCCCAATGGCGCAGGAACGGCCGAATGCTTCAAGGTCCTGCACCAGGCCCATGCCGGCAAGCTCTCGCTCTGCCGCGTCTGGTCGGGAGCCCTCAACGAAGGCCAGTCGCTGGGCGGTCAGCGGATCGGCAGCCTCTTCAGGCCCTTCGGCCAGCGGCTCGACAAGGTGTCGGAGGCCAAGGCGGGCGAGATCGTGGCGCTCGCCAAGCTCGACGCGCTGTCGGCCGGGCAATCGATCGCGGCAGCCGGAATCGCTGCCGTCGCCGACTTCCCGCCGGCCGATCCCCCGGTCTTCGCACTGGCGCTCTCGGCCAGGAACCGCAACGACGAGGTGAAGCTTTCGGGCGCCTTGCAGAAGATCGTCGAGGAGGATCCCTCGCTCTCCTATGAACCACGAGCGGAAACGCACGAGCTGCTGCTCAAGGGCCAGGGCGAGATGCATCTCAAGGTCGCGGTCGACAAGCTCGCCGGCCGCTACAATGTCGCCGTCGACACGATGGTGCCGAGGGTCGCCTATCGCGAGACCATCCAGGCGGGCGCCACGCAGCATGCGCGCTACAAGCGCCAGACCGGCGGCCACGGCCAGTTCGCCGACATCACGCTGGAGATCAAGCCGCTGCGCCGCGGCGCGGGCTTCAAGTTCGTCGACAAGATCGTGGGCGGCGTGGTGCCGCGCAACTTCATTCCCGCGGTCGAGGACGGGCTGGTCGACTATCTGAAGGAGGGCCCGCTCGGCCAGCCGGTGGTCGATCTCGAAGTCACGTTGTTCGACGGCCAATACCACGCCGTCGACAGTTCCGAGATGTCCTTCAAGATGGCAGCGCGCATCGCCATGAGCGAGGCCATGCCCAAGTGCAGGCCGGTGCTGCTCGAGCCGATCCTGAAGGTCACCGTCGCCGCGCCCTCCGACTCGACCTCGCGCATCCAGCGCCTGATCTCCGGCCGGCGCGGCCAGCTGCTCGGCTACGATTCTCGCGCGGGCTGGAACGGCTGGGACGAGGTCTCGGCCCTGATGCCCGAGGCCGAGGTCGCCGACATGATCGTCGAGGTCCGTTCGGTGACGCAGGGCGTCGGCACCTATCGCACCGAGTTCGACCACCTGCAGGAGATCACCGGCCGCACCGCGGATCGCATCGTCGAGGAGGCGAAGAAGCGGGCGGCAGCGTAGCCCCCTCAGCCGTCCTCTCCCCCTGGCGGGGGAGAGGCGTATGAGCGAGAGTTCGGCTCCTCGATTTTGCCGTGGAGTCCCGAATGCTGCTGAACGCCCTCTTCCCGACCCGCGATATCGGCAACGATCCCGCGAAGATCCGTGATTTCGCGCAGGCGGTCGAAGGCCTTGGCTTCCACGGCATCGAGGTCGCCGATCACGTCCTGGGCGCGGCGCCGCGCGGCGACTGGAAGCCGACCTACAGCGAGCACGATCCCTTCCACGAGACCTTCACGACGATGGCCTTCATCGCCGCGGTCACCAGGAAGGTCGAGCTGGCGAGCGGCGTGCTGATCCTGCCGCAGCGCCAGACGGCATTGGTGGCGAAGCAGGCGGCGCAGGTCGACCTCTTGAGCGGCGGGCGGCTGCGGCTGGGCGTCGGCGTCGGCTGGAACCACATCGAGTACGAATCGCTGAACGAGGACTGGAAGACGCGCGGCGCGCGCCAGGCCGAGCAGATCGAGGTCATGCGCAAGCTGTGGACCGAGGACCTCGTCACCTATCACGGCCGCTTCCACAAACTCGAGGCCGTCAACCTGCTGCCGGGGCCGGTGCAGCGGCCGATCCCGGTCTGGTTCGGCGGCTCGTCGGACGCCGTGGTCAAGCGGGCGGCACGGATCGGCGACGGCTACATGCCGATCATGACGCCGGAGGCCGCCGAGCCCAAGCTCGCCCTGCTGCGCGCCACGATGAAGGAGCATGGCCGCGATCCGGCGACGTTCGGCCTCGAAGGCTGGCTGCGCTTCGACCAGCCCGACCCGCAGGCCTGGGGCAAGGCGGCCGAGGGCTGGAAGCGACTCGGCGCCAAGATCGTGATGCTCTATCCGATGAACCGCATGCCCAAGCTCGACGACCAGATCGAGACCCTGCGGCGCTTCAAGGAAGTGGCGGCCGCGATCTAGCTCACGGCCTGATCTGGAAGATAGCCTCGACCGAGCAGGTGAATTCCATCGGGCCGATCGTGCCGACGGCGAAGCGGGCGTGGCGACCCGGTTCGCCCATCACGGCGTACATGAGGTCCGATGCGCCGTTGGCCGCCATCGGCTGGCCGGTGAAACCCGGCACCGAGTTCACGAACACGCCGAGCTTCACGCAGCGCACGATGCGGTCGAGATCGCCGCCGAGCGCCGCCTTCATCTGGGCGAGCACGCAGAGCGCCGAGAGCCGGGTCGCGGCCTTGCCTTTTTCGATGTCCTTCTCGGTCGCGAGCGGCCCGGTGAACGGCCGTTCGGAACCGATCATCGGCGCCTGGCCCGCGACGAAGGCGAGATCGTTCACGATCACCACGTTCTGGTAGGCATTGAGCGGCTGGCCGGCCGGCGGCAGCGCAAGCCCGAGCTCCGCGAGCCTGGTTTCGATTCTCGATGTCACGCGAAATCTCCCCCAATGGAGGCGCCAGGCTAACAGACTCACAAGACGGTGATGTGGCCTTTCGCACCGACGGCCCGCGGCGCATATTGCCTTGCATGCTGAAGAGACGCTCCTTCGCGACAACGGGCCTCGCCATGGCCGCGGTGTCATCCCTCGCCAGCACCGCCTTCGCCGCCGGCCGGCCGATCGTGGTGTTCATGGGCAACGCGACTTGAGGCATCTGCAAGATCTGGCGTGCCCAGTCCGAACCGCAGTTCCTCAAGTCCCAGGCCTTCCAGAAGCTCGACTACAGGGTCGTGCATCCCGCCACGCCCGACCTGATGCTGCTGGAGGAGTCGTGGCCGGCCGACGTGCGCTGGATCCTCACCGATTTCCAGATGAGCGATGAGGGCGCGCAACGCGGATATTGGACGCCGCGCTTCTTCCTCGCCCAGGATCGGAAGATCCTGCTGACGGTCACCGGTCTCGAGGGCTGGAAGAAGCAGATGTGGCCCAGGATCCTGGAAGTGACGGGCACGGCTTAGGCGGTTCGCGTCAGCGAAGCGGCGGCGGCGTATAGAGCTGCAAGGAGCCATGCGTTTGCCGGCGCAGTCGGCAAAGGCGCCAAGCGACTGAAGCGCGGGCGCCGCGCAGTGCAGAACAGATCAAGGTGCATCACCCCCTCTCCTGGCCTCTCCCCCTAGCGGGGGAGAGGAACATGAGGCTACAACGGCCTCCTGAGGGGAAATGCCATGAACAAGGTCATCGTCGAGAAGAACGGGCCCGTGAAGACGGTCTGGATGAACCGTCCGGAGAAGCGCAACGCGCTCGACAACGAGCTTTTGGGCAACATGATCGAGGCGCTCGAGGCGCCGGTGGCTGCCGAAGACCGCGTGGTCGTGATCCGCGGCAAGGGCAACGTCTTCTGCGCCGGCCTCGACATGGCCGAGCGCTCCAAGACCGCGGGTGCGGGCAAGGCGAGCGGCATCGAGGTGATGCTGCGCGCCATCGAGACCTGCCCGCTGCCGGTCGTCGCCGTGGTGCAGGGCGACGCCATCGCCGGCGGCAACGAGCTCGCGCTGCATTGCGATCTGGTCGTGGCGAGCGACAAGGCGCGCTTCGGCATGTCGCTGGCGCAGGTCGGGCTGGCACCCAACTGGTTCCTGGCCAAGAAGCTCATGGAAGTGCTGGGGCCGGTCACGACGCGCGAGATGCTGCTGCTCGGCGATCCGCTGCCGTCGACCAAGCTCTTCGCGCTCGGCCTGATCGCGCGCTGCGTGCCGCACGCTGAACTCGAGGCCGAGGCTTCCAGGGTGATCGGCCGGCTCGCCGCCAATGCACCGCTTTCGCTCAAGGCCATGAAGGCACTGACCGTGCGTCAGCTCGAGTTCCGCGACGGCATCCAGCACGACGACGTCGATGCGCTGGTCGTGGCGGCCATGCAGAGCCAGGACGCACAGGAGGGCATGAAGGCCCGCCTCGAGAAGCGCACCGCACAGTTCAAGGGCAAGTGAGGCGGCCATGAGGCTCCGCCTCGACAAGCCGTGGACGCCGCTCACGGCGGAAACGGCCCAGCGCCTGCCGGGCCAGCTCGGCGTCTATCAGGTCGCCGATTCGGGCGGCAAGGTCCTCTATATCGGCCAAGCAGGCGCCCGCTCGCCCTTCGGCCTGCGCTCCGAGCTGCAGCGCGAGTTCAGTGAGCGGGGCGGCGGCCATCAGTTCCGCATCGAAGTGAACCAGCAATATCGCTCGCGCTGGTTCGAGCTCCTGATGGTGCACAAGGCCGACCACGGCGCCCTGCCGCCCGACAACGAAAAGAACCCGCCGCCGAATCTCGGGCGGCTCAGCCCGTCATGATCACACTCAAGCCTCCTCTCCCCCGCTAGACGGAGAGGACGGGTGAGGGGGCATCGACAGCTCGTGCAACCCCCTCACCTAACCTCTCCCCCTAGCGGGGGAGAGGAATACGAAGGAGAGGAAGACGCCCATGGATTTCGAGCCGAGCGAAGAACAGCAGATGCTGATCGACCAGGTGCGGCGCTATGTGCGGGAGGAGATCCTCCCGCTCGAGGCCAAGCTCGATCCCGACGCCTCGGAGCTCGATCCGGCCGACTACAAGCGCCTTACCGACAAGACCAAGGCGATGGGCCTGTTCGGCATCGACATCCCGAAGGAATTCGGCGGCCCCGACATCGACATCGTGACGCGCGTGCTGCTGGCGATCGAGATGGCGCAGCATCGCGCCGGTCTTTACGTGCCCTGCTACGGCACCTTTGGCGGCGCGGGCCTGGCGCAGATCTTCGAAGCCAACGACGACCAGAAGGAGCGCTACCTCTATCCGACACTGCGCGGCGAGAAGAAGACGTTCTTCGGTCTGACCGAACCGTCCGGCGGCAGCGACCCGGCGCGCGCGATCCAGACCAAGGCCGAGCGCAAGGACAATGGCTGGGTGCTGAACGGCGCCAAGATCTTCATCTCCAACGCCGACCGCGCCCATTACGGCATCGTCTTCGCGCGCACCGACGCCTCCAAGGGGCGCGCCGGCATCACCTGCTTCATCATCGATACCGACACGCCGGGCTTCCACGTCCGCCGCGTCGTGCACACGCTGCGCTCCTCGCACTACGCGACCGAATTGGAGTTCAAGGATTGCTGGGTGTCCGATCACCAGGTGCTGGGCGAGGTGAACAAGGGTTTCGCCGTCGCCAACGACCGGCTGACGCGCCAGCGCATCCCCTATGCCGCCGGCTGCATCGGCGTCGCCATCGCCGCCCACGAGATGGCGATCGAATGGGCCAAGATGCGCTCGACTTTCGGTGAGAAGCTCGCCAACCGCCAGGCCGTGCAGTGGATGCTGGTCGACAACGAGATCGACATCCGCACCGCCAAGCACTTCACGCTGGAGGCTGCCGAGAGGGCGCGCCGCGGCCTGCCCTTCCGCATGGAGGCCGGGATCGCCAAGCTCACTGCCTCGGAAGGCGGCGGCCGCGTCGTCGACCGTGCCATGCAGATCCATGGCGGCATGGGCATGACCAAGGACCTGCCGCTCGAGCGCTGGTACCGCGAGATGCGCATCCGCCGCGTCGGCGAGGGCCCGAGCGAAGTGCAGCGCATGGTGATCGCGCGCGAGATCCTGGGGAGCAATCTGCGATGAGCAGCCGGCCTCTCGAAGGCATCAAGGTCGTCGAGTTCGGCCAGAACCTGGCCGGTCCGTATTGCGGGCAGATCCTGGCCTTTCTCGGCGCCGAGGTCGTGAAGATCGAGCGGCCCGAGGGCGACGATGCGCGCAAATGGGGGCCGCCGTTCCTCGAAGGCGATTCGCTGAGCTACATCGCCCTCAACCGCGGCAAGAAGTCGATCACCTGCGACCTCGCCGATGCCAAGCAACGCGACGCCTTGATCGAGCGCATCGGCGCGGCCGACATCTTCGTGCACAATCTCCGCGCCGACGTGCCGGCCAAGTTCGGCATCGACGGGCCGACGCTCACGAAAAAATTTCCCAAGCTGATCTACGCCGACCTGGGCGCCTTCGGACACAAGGGTCCCTGGCAGCAGCGGCCGGGCTACGAGCCGATCATCCAGGCCGTCGCCGGGCTCTTCTCGGTGAACGGCGATCCGTCGGGGCCGGAGGCGCGCATCGGCGTCTCCATCATCGATCTCTCGACCGGCATGTGGACGGCGATCGGCGTGCTGGCGGCGCTGGCCAAGCGCAACGCCACGGGCCGGGGCAGCCTGGTCAACACGTCGCTGTTCGAATCGGGACTGATGTGGGCCTCGAACCATGTCGCGGGCTATTCGGTGACCGGCAAGATGCCGGCGCGCCAGGGCAGCGGCCATCCCTCGCTCACGCCCTACCAGGCCTTCAACTGCACCGACGGGCTGCTGATGGTCTGCCCGGGCAACGACCGGCTGTGGCGCAAGTTCGCCGAGGTGCTGGGGCATCCCGAATGGCCCGATGAGGCGCGCTTCAAGCTCAACCACGACCGCATGAAGGCGCGCGACGTGCTGCTGCCCATGATCGAGGAGATCATGGGCCGTGAAAGCCGCGCCTACTGGTCGGCCAAGCTCGACGCTGCCGGCGTGCCGCATGGGCCGCTGAACTCCATCCCGCAGGTGCTGGAACTGGCGCAAGTCGCCGCACTGGGCATGTTCGCCCAGCCCTACGACGGCTCGCCGGCCTTGTTCCACGGCCTGCCGCTCAGCATCGACGGCGAGCGCCAGGGCGGTACGGAGAAAGCCCCGAAGATCGGCGAACACAACGGCCAATCATGAACGGCGGGGCATGAGCCGCTTCCTTCTGCCGGTCGTCTGGATCGCCTGGGGTCTCGCCTATCCGCTGATGAGCTGGTCGCTCAAGGCGGCCGACCTCTTCACCACGCGACTGATCATCCTGCCGCTCTCGGGCCTGATCCTGCTCGTGGCCGGCGTCGCGCGCGGCGCGCCGCTCTTCCCCACGCGCTCGCTGTGGGGACCGCTGGCACTCACCGGCCTGTTCAACATGGGCCTGTTCCAGATCTTCCTGATCTCCGGCATCGCCCTGCTGGGGCCGAGCCGCACGCCGATCATCATCTACACCATGCCCGCCTGGTCCTCGCTGTTCGCGGTGTTCCTGCTGAAGGAGCGCATCTCGCTCAAGGTCGCGCTGTCGCTGGTGCTGAGCCTGATCGCGGTCGGGCTGATCATCAGCCAGGAGACCGCGGTGCGCCGGGCACCGACCGGCACCGTATTGACGCTACTCGCCGCCATCTCCTTCGGCATCGGCACCGTGCTCACCAAGCGCTATTCCTTGCGCGGCGATCCCGCGATCAATGCGGCCTGGCAGCTCCTGCTCGGCACCCTGCCCGTGATCCTGATGTGGCTGGTCTGGCTGCCCCACGCCTATTTCCGGCCCGAAGAGACACGCGGCCTGCTCTCGCTCGCCTTCCTGATCCTGATCTCCAATGCGCTCGCCTATTTCTGCTGGTTCCGCATCATCCAGCTCCTGCCGGCGTCGATCGCCTCGCTCACCACTCTCGTCGTGCCCTGCGTCGGCTTCGGCGCCAGCGCCCTGCTCGTCGGCGGCGCCGTCTCATGGCTCGACCTGGTGGCCCTTGCCCTGATCGTCGCCGCGGTGGCGCTCGTGCTCGTCAATCAGCCGACGAAGCTCAAGCAGTAGTCGCGCACCTGCTCGAGCGGGATGCGGGCGTGGCTTTGCACGATGATGAACTTGCCGCCGGGATCGCTGCCGGCGGGCAGCTTCGACAGCCGTTCGAAATCCTCCGCGTTCCATACCGCCGACGTCTCCGAGAAGAGCTGCGTGGCATGGAAGTACGACGGATCCCAATGGACGTGATAGTCGAAGAGATTGCCCTTGAGCTCGGCGACGGCCGTGTAGAGCGAGTATTCCGTCCACGGCACGACGCGGCCCATGCGGCGCAGCACCGTAAGGCCGAGCGACGCCATGGGATCGACCGGCCCGGCACGGAAATACTCCAGCGCCTGGCGGGCGAGATCGCCGTGCAGGATGTTGGGCGTGACCGAGAGCCCGTGCGTGCGCACGTCGTAGGGCACGCCCACCAGCTCGGCGGCGCCCTCCCACCAGTCGTGATAGCGCTTGGGTTCCCAGCGCGAGAGCGCGCGGCCTTTCACGACGAAGGTCGTGGCATCGAAGTCGCCCACGCAGCAGACATCCGAATCGAGCGTCAGGAAGCCGCCGAAGCCCAGCAGCATGGGCACGTAAAGCTTCACGATCTGCTGCCGGTACCAGCCGGGCACCATGTAGAACGGGCTGGCGGCGCCGAAGAAGTCGCTCTCGGCGCGCACCGAGACGTCGATGTTGGGAAAGCGCGGCAGTTCGCTGCGCAGGGTCTGGATGTCGCTGCCCGGCGCGATGATCAGCAGCTGCAGGGGCACGCTGTCGCGCCAATGCTTGGCGAGCGATTCGATCAGCAGGCCCGACCGCTCGAGATCGCCCCGTCGCTTCAGGTTGCGCAGCGCCACCGGCAGGATGGCTTGGCGGATTTCGGAGAACATCGGGGCGGACGCTAGTGCGGCTTCCGGTCAGATGGAACCGCTTTAGCGGTTCCATCTGACCGGAAACGCATCGATCGAAGCGCCTCGACCGTCGGCGTATTCCGTTCGGCTGATTACAGCCGAGCGGCATACGCTCCAAAGCGGCTTACCGCCAAAAAAAAGACGCCGGACCCGAAAGGGCCCGGCGAGTCAAACAGGGAGGCTTCACGTCTGGGAGACGTGGGATCATGAGGATCCCGAGCTCCGAGCGCGACCGACCGAAACCGGACGCGTCGAGAACCTGCATTCAAATTACCGTCCGGCCGGGGGTTTGTTAGGGGCGAAGATTCGAACACTGGCATGCGACCTGCGCATGTCTCTCATCGCCTGTGCAATACTGCATCTCATACCGGCTAAAAGCGCGTCTCGGCCACCTTGCGCAGGAGGAAATCGCGGAAAACCGCGATACGCTTGGAATGGCGCAGCTCCTCGGGGTAGGTGAAGTACACATCCGTTGTACGGACATTGAGCTCGGGCAGCAGCATCTCGAGCTTGGTCGATTCGCGCGCCAGATAGTCCGGCAGCGAAGCTATCCCCAGACCCGACTCAACGGCGCGGAAGATGCCGTAGACGTTGTTCACCCGCAGCACGACCAGACGCGGGTTCTGGTCGAGATTGCCCTCGCGCAGCAACCAGTTCACGTCGGGCGCGGGCGCACGCGCATCCTCGCCGAAGATGATCATGCGGTGCTGGTTGAGCTCGTCCACCGTGGCCGGGCGGCCGTACTTCTGGACATAGGTCGTGGACGCATAGACGTGGCTGCGCACCGTCAGCAGGTGCCGCTGCACCAGGCCGGGCTGGCGCGGCATGACCATCCGGATCGCGACATCGGCCTCGCGCATGCCGAGATCGAGCTCGTTGTCCGACAGCACGAGGCTGACATCGATCTCGGGGTACATGGCGATGAATTCGTGGATCTGCGTGGTGAGCCAGGTCGAGCCGAAGCCCACCGTCGTGTGCACCTTGAGCCGGCCTGCCGGCTTGTCCTGGTTGGCGCGCAGGAGCGCCTCGGCGGTGTTGACCTTGGAGGCCATGTCGCGCGCGGTGCGATAGAGCAGCTCGCCCTGCTCGGTCAGGATAAGCCCACGCGCATGGCGATGGAACAGCATGACGCCCAGCTGCTCCTCGAGCGCGCCGATCTGGCGCGAGATCGCCGACTGGCTGAGCTTCAGCCCGTCGCCCGCATGCGTGAAGCTGCCCGCATCCGCCACGGCCTGGAAGATCCTGAGCTTGTCCCAGTCCATCCCGTTGCCTCCCCCGCCGACCGCGACGCTCATTCGGCGGCCTGGGCGACGCGGGCTTCCTGGCGCGCGAGCCACTTCTCGGCCTCGAGCGCGGCCATGCAGCCGGTACCGGCGGCGGT
>DATJWN010000020.1:0-31091 GCA_035501235.1 Reyranella sp. | reverse complement strand
ACGGCGCTTTTGGCGACTAATTTGCCGCCTCCACGAGATTCGCCCGCCCCACTCATGGGGTATTGGGCATAAGGACAAAGACCATGGCCAAGCCGACCTCGATCCTGATCAAGATGGTGTCCAGCGCCGACACCGGCTTCTACTACGTGACCAAGAAGAATCCGCGCACCAAGACCGAAAAGCTCGAACTCAAGAAGTACGACCCGGTCGCGCGCAAGCACGTCGTCTTCAAGGAATCGAAGATCAAATGACAGCCCGTTAGGGCTGTCATCCCGAGCGCAGCGAGGGATCTTTCCTGATCGGCAAAAAAGCCGCCCTCTCGGGCGGCTTTTTCGTTGGTTAAGGCGGATCAGGCCGCCTTGGGCTTGGGCGCCCAGCCCATCACGGCCTTGGTCTCGAGGAATTCCTCGAAGCCGTGATCGCCCCATTCGCGGCCGTTGCCGGACTGCTTGTAGCCGCCGAACGGCGCGCCGAAATCCGGGCCGGCGCCGTTCAGGTGCACGTTGCCGGTGCGCAGCCGTGAGGCGACAGAGCGCGCGCGGTCGATATTGCCCGACTGCACGTAGCCCGAGAGGCCGTAGACCGTGTCGTTGGCCTGGGCGATCGCCTCTTCCTCGGTGTCATAGGCCAGCATGGTGAGGACCGGCCCGAAGATCTCCTCGCGGGCGATGGTCATGTCGTTGGTGACGTTGGCGAACACGGTCGGCCGCACGTAGTAGCCGCGGTTCATGTTCTCAGGGCGCCCGGGGCCGCCCGCGACCAGGGTCGCGCCCTCCTCGATGCCCTTCTGGATGAGCGCCTGGATCTTGTTGTACTGCACCTCGCTCACCACGGGGCCGATCGTGCCCGGACCGGCGTCGGCGGTCGTGGGGTCGATGCACTTCACCTTCTCGGCCGCCGCCTTGGCGATGGCGATGGCCTGCTCGTTCTGGCTGCGCGGCACGAACATGCGCGAGGGGGCGTTACAGGACTGGCCGGAGTTGAGCATCATGCTCATCACGCCGGACGAAACGGACTTCGCAAGATCGGCATCGTCGAGCACGATATTGGCCGACTTGCCGCCCAGCTCCTGCGCCACGCGCTTCACGGTGTCGGCTGCCGCCTTGGCGACGGCGATGCCGGCGCGGGTCGAGCCCGTGAACGACATCATGTCGATGCCGGGATGGGCCGACATCGCCTCGCCCACCGTGGGCCCATCGCCGTTGACCAGGTTGAACACGCCCGGCGGCACGCCCGCCTCGTGCAGCACGTCGGCGAACAGCATGGCGTTCATCGGCGCCACTTCGGAGGGCTTGAGCACGATCGTGCAGCCCGCCGCGAGCGCCGGCGCCACCTTGCAGACGATCTGGTTGATCGGCCAGTTCCAGGGCGTGATGAAGCCGCACACGCCGACCGGCTCCTTGACGATCGCCGTGCTGCCGCGCGTCTCCTCGAACTCGAAGTCCTTCAGGATCTTCACCGTCTCGTTCAGGTGGCCGAGGCCGGTCGCGGCCTGTGCTGCCTTGGAGAGCCACATCGGCGCGCCCATCTCGAGGCTGATCGCCTCGGCGATCGCGGCGAACTTGCCCTTGTAGACGGCGATGATCTTCTCGAGCAGCGCCAGCCGCTCCTCGCGCGTCGTACGCGAATAGGTCTCGAAGGCGCGACGGGCCGCTTTGACGGCCTTGTCGACGTCGGCCTTGGAGCCCAGCGAAATGCGCGCGAAGGGCTCCTCATTGGCCGGATTGATGACATCGAGCGTCTTGGGCGTGACCGGGTCAACCCACTTGCCGTCGATGTAGAACTGAAGCCGTTCCTGCATGGCGATTCCTCCTGATCAGGCGCTCTTTCAGCACGGAAACAGCGCCCCGGCAACGCCAGAGAGAAACGTCACGCCGGCGGCAGGAAGGTCGGGAATTCCTCGACATACTTGAAGTAGCGGCCGAGATGGCGGTCCGATGCAGTGAGCAGGCCGCGCCGGAAGCGCATGCTGCGCAGAACCGGCTGATCCTCCTCGTTCAGCTTCTCCATCCAGGCGCGCACCTCGGGCAGGCGCGCCTCCTCGCCCTTCGGTACGCCCGCGACCGAAAGGCCGCTCGTCCAGCCGGGCTCGATGGGCGCGCCGCAGAACAGCATGTAGGTATCCTTGCCCCCCAGTCTGAGATGCTGGGCGAAGACGCTGGTGCCGCTGATGCGGCCATGCTGCAGATAGAAGGCGTTCTCCATCCGGAACTCGATGCCGCCAGCGTCGACCGCGATCTCGTCGGGAATGACTGCGTTCGGCAGTCCGTGCAGGGTGCGCAGGTGCTGGAAATCGACGCCGTTGGAGACGGCGACCCAGCCGTCGAACGGCCGGGGCTCGCGCGCGGCCGCCTCGAAGACGATCGTGTCCTCGGTGGCGCCGGGAATGCGCGGCACCGGCACGTCGGCCGTCTCGCCGTTGAAGGCCCAGATCAGTCCCCAGGCCTCCGCCGCCGGATAGGTGAAGATCTTCGCCGCCGACGGGATCTTGTCGCCGGCCGGGATGTGGGTGCAGGCGCCGTCGGCGCCGAACGACCAATGGTGATAGGGGCAGCGCACCTTGCCCTCGACGATCTGGCCGACCGAGAGGTCGGCGCCGAGATGCGGGCACCAGGCGCTCTGAACGACCGGCTTTCCGGCCGGGTCGCGATAGACCACGACCCGCGTGCCGAGGATGTCCCGGCCGACCAGCGCTCCGGTTTCGAGGTCGCTTGCCAGGCAAACGGGATACCAGCAGCGGTGATAGCCGGCTTCGTTCATCGTACGATGCTCGCGCGACTGGCTGCTCTTGATGTTAACGACACCCATGGTGTCCTCCGTAAGTGTATGGTACTTATTAGTACCACTCCTCAAAAAGTACGGTACCTCTCGGTACCGAGTCAACGGCGAATATGGCCAAAAAAGCGAAACAAATCCACGCGTCGACGCCGCTCGACGACCTGCCGCCCCGTCAACGCACCATCCTGGCCGCCGCGGTCGGGGTGTTGATGGAAAAGGGCTACGCACGCGCCAGCACACTGGAGATCGCCACCCGCGCGCGCGTCTCCAAGCGCGAGCTCTATGGCGAGTTCGGCAGCAAGCGCGGCATCCTCGAGGCGCTGATCGCGACATCAGCGGCCCGGATGAAGGCCCCTCTCGCCCCGTCCGAAATAGGCGACCGCCATGCCCTCGAAACCGCCCTGGTCGCCTATGGCGTATCCGCGCTCGCAATCCTCACCGACGCCCATGTACTGGCGATCTATAGGCTGGCCATCGCCGAAGCCCCCGCCGCCACGGAACTGGGCGAGATCCTCAATGCCAGCGGCCGCCAGCCCAATCGCCGCGCTCTGGTCGAGATCATGCGCCGCGGCCAGGCGGCGGGCTTCATCGGCCCCGGCGCCCCCGATCAGCTCGGGCAGGAATTCTTCGCCCTGCTGATGGGCGACCTGATGATCTGGCTGCTGCTGGGCGTCGCGGAAGCGCCGACCGCGGCCGATGCGCGCGAGCGCGCCCAGCGTGCCGCCAAGGCGGTGCTGGCGCTATACGCCGTATAGCGGAGCGCCGTCGAAGCCCGTCACCGGCAGGCCGAGATAGGACACGATCGTGGGCGCGATATCGACCAGGCTGCTGGGCTCCCGGCGCTCGCCCTTCGTTCGACCGCCATCATTGATCATCAGGAACGGCCGCGTCTCGTCCGGGCCCCAGCCGCCATGCTGGCCGGCACCGACCGGCACCGGCTTGCCTTCGGAAACCACCCAGCGCTTGCCGGGGACACCGTGCCGGTTGGCATCGGGCCGACGCGCCATGTTGACCGCCGCGACCACACCGCCCTCGGCGGCAAAGCCCCGCTCGGCGAGCGCGGCGCCCACCAACACACCGTCGGCCCAGGGCTGGCGCGCCATCTCCTCCAGCACGCCGAGCAGCACGGTACGGCCGCGGTCGGTCGCGTAGAGCAGCGCCGCCGTGCCCTGCCCGGCCACTGCGATATCGCCAGCCTCGAGCTGCCGCCACAGGCCGCGTTCGGACAGCCATTCCTCGAGGCTCACCGCCGCGCCGATCGTCTCCTGACCGTGGTCGGAGCAGACCAGCAGCAGGATCTCCTCACCCTCGCCGCGCAATCGCGCGACGGTGCGGAAGATTTCGGCCACACACCGCTCGGCGCCGGCGAGCGCCTCGGTATGTGCTGGCGAGCCGAGCGGGACACCGTGCAGCGTATGGTCGGGATCGCAGAGCCACGTCGCGGCTATGGCGGGCTTGCGCTCGCGCAGCACCTCGCGGCAAAAGCGCTCGGTCATCGCCCAGTCGCCGGCCGCATCGTGGCTCACCGGCATGGCATCGAGCGATTGCGCGCCGGGCCCATGGCTGCCGCTGCGGTGATAGACGTAGCCGTGCGCATCGGGATCGAGGAAGAAGGCGGCGCCCGGCGAGACGTTGGAGAACGCGATGAATCCACCCTCCGCCGCCACACGCTCGGCGAGCGACGGCACGAGCAGCGTGCGGCCGGTCGCGCGGCGCATATGATCGCGGAAATCCGGCGCGCCGACATCGCGCACGACGATCTTGCCGTCCTCGAACAGGCCCATGCGGTTGCCGTGCAGGCCGTGACGCGCGGGATGGCAGCCAGTGGCGAGCGATGCGGCCGACGCGCGCGTCACGGACGGGAACACCGCGCTATGCTCGGCGCACCACAGGCTCTTGTTCCGCAAGTCGTGCAGGACCGGCGTCGTCTCGGGCGTCACCCAGTTGCGCCCCAGGCCGTCGCAGCACACCAGCACGGTCCGTCGGCTCGCCGTCATGCATCGAACTCCCTCACGCCCCCGAGACGATGGTAGTCGACTTCACGGCAGAAGACCCGTCAGACCTTCGGGTAGGCCGGCGCGCGCTTGGACAGGATGGCCGCCGCGGCGAAGCCTGCGGCGGCGACCAGCATGATGGCGGCCAGTCCCCAAAGGACGGGCGTGTAGTTGCCCCAGGCACTCCAAGCGAAGGCGGCAGCGAGCGGACCGGCCGCGCGCATGACGTTGGTCGGCATGGTGAGCGCGCCCGTCACGACGCCGTAGCCTTCGGGTCCGATGAATTCCGGCACCGCCATGCCGCGCAGGATCGTCAACAGGCCGTTGGCGACGCCATAGAGGATGGCGAAGAGGATCAGGCCATAGACGTCGCTCACGCCCATCGCCAGCATCGCCATGGAGATCGGAAAGGCGAAGTAGATTCCCGCGCCGAGTTGGATGGTGCTGACATGGTGCTGGCCCGCCATCAGGAGCACGCGGCCGACCACCTGCATGGGTCCGATCAGGGCGATGATGGCCATGATCACACCCATCTCGACCTTGCGCTCGGCGAGCACCGGGATCAGGTGGAAGCTCATGGCCGAGAAGGCGAGCCCGTAGCCCGCGAAGGCGACGACCAGGCCCCAGAAGGCCGGCACGCGGATCGCCGTGGCGAGCGGGCTCTTGCCGCTTGTACTCTTCTTCCCCGGGCCGATCGGAATTGCCTCTTCCTTCGGCCCCGGCACGAACAGCAAGTGGATGAAGAGCGCGACGCCGAGATTGATCGCCGCCAGCACGATCAGGGTCGGCCGCCAGGCGATGCGATCGATCAGAAACTGCGCGAACGGGATGCCGAAGGTGCTGGCGAGGCCGCCCACGAAGGTCATGACCATGATGGCCTGGCGGAAGCGCGGGCCATAGACGCGTGTGATCACGGCGAAGGCGGGCTCATAAAGCGTGACCGACTGGCAGGCACCGAGCCCGATCCAGATCACGAAGAACATCGCGAGCGAATGGGTCTGCGACCAGGCGAACATCAGAACGGCCGCCAGCAGCGAGCCGCCGGTCATCAGCAAGCGCCCATGCCCGCGATCGATCCAGGCGCCGACGGGAATGGAGCAAAGACCCGCCAGGAGGAGGCCGGCCGACAACGCGGCGTAAAGGTCGTTGCGCGACCATCCGAGTTCCTTCTCCATCGGCACGACGAACAGCGGGAAGGTGTAGTAGACCAGCCCCCAGGTGATGAGCTGGCCGAGCGACAGCATCCACAGAATGGTCGAGGGACGCTTGCGCCAGGGGCCGCTCACGCGGCTGTCGGCGGCATTGGACTCGATCTTGTTGCGCCCATCCATGTCACCGAATCGTAACGCACGTCCCACGCGGAGGATAGCGGCATGACGTCCACCAAGAAGATCAATCTCGCCCTGCAGGGCGGCGGCTCGCACGGCGCCTTCACCTGGGGCGTGCTCGACGCCCTGCTGGAGGACGGGCGGCTCGAGATCGAGGCGGTGAGCGGCACGAGCGCCGGCGCCATGAACGCCGCCATCATGCTGCAGGGCTGGGCCAAGGATGGCCGCGAGGGCGCGCGCGCGGCGCTCGCCGGCTTCTGGCACCAGCTTGGCACCATGTCGATCGCGAGCCCCATCCAGCGGTCGCCGCTCGATCGGCTGCAGGGCAACTGGAACCTCGACAATTCGCCGGCCGCCATGTGGGCCGACATCATCCAGCGCACGCTCACGCCCTTTCAGCGCAATCCGCTGAACTACGACCCGTTGCGCGAACTCCTGAGGAGGGAATTCGACGCCGAGACCGCGCAGTCGTGCCACGACATCAAGGCCTTCATCGCCGCGACCAACGTGCAGACCGGCAAGGTGCGCATCTTCAATCGCGAGGAACTCACGATCGATGCCCTTCTGGCCTCGGCCTGCCTGCCCAACGTGCACGATGCCGTGGTGATCGACGGCGTGCCCTATTGGGACGGCGGCTTCCGCGGCAATCCGCCGATCTGGCCGTTCATCTACGGCTGCGAGAGCCGCGACGTCGTCATGGTCGAGCTCGACCCGCCGTTCCGCCCGAATGTCCCGAAATCCAATGCCGAGGTGGCCGACCGGCTGAACGAGATCACTTTCGGCGGCGCGCTGCTCTCCGAAATGCGCGCCATCGCCTTCGTGCAGAGCCTGATCGAGCAAGGCGCGGTGACCGGCTCGTTCAGCGATCGATTGAAGATGATCCTGGTCCACTCGATCGGCGATGAGGAGTCGATCCGGCCCCTGGGATCGGTCAGCAAGTTCAATATCGAGCCAGAATTCCTGCAGTACCTCTTCGGCCTCGGCCGGGCGGCCGCTGCCAAGTGGCTCGCCTCTACGTTCGACGAACTCGGCGTCAAGTCGAGCATCGACATCCGCGCCCGCTTCCTGTGAAACTCGGCCCGGCATGCGCATCGGCATCGATCTCGGCGGCACCAAAATCGAAGGGCTTGTTCTCGATGACGGCGGCGTCGAAAAAGCGCGCATCCGCATACCCACACCACGCACCTCCTACGAGGAAGACGTCCAGGCGATCGCCGGCCTCGTGAGCGAGCTCGAGCGGCGCGTGGGCGGGCGGTGCACGGTGGGCGTCGCCCATCCTGGCGCGGTGTCGCCGGCCACCGGGCTGATCAAGAACGCCAACTCGACACGGCTCAACGATCGGCCGCTGAAGCTCGATCTCGAAGCCGCGCTCGACCGTGAAGTGCGCATGGAGAACGACGCCAACTGCTTTGCCGTGTCCGAGGCGACCGACGGTGCCGCCAGCGGTTGCGCTGTCGTGTTCGGCGTCATCCTCGGCACCGGCGTCGGCGGCGGCGTGGTGATCGATGGCCGCCCTCTCACCGGCGCGCAGGCCGTCGCGGGCGAATGGGGACACAATCCCCTGCCCCATCCGACGGACGACGAGCGGCCGGGCCCGCGTTGCTATTGCGGCCGAACCGGCTGCGTGGAGACATGGCTGTCGGGCCCGCGCGTTCAGGAGCAGTTTCGTACCGGCACCGGCCGCGACATGCGCGCCACCGACATCGCCGACGCCGCGCTCAAGGGCGATCCGGATGCCGCCCGGCAGATCGAGCTCTATTGCGATCGCCTCGCGCGCGCGCTCTCGGTCGTCGTGAACATCGTCGATCCGCACGCCATAGTGCTGGGCGGCGGCCTGTCACGCATGCCGCAGCTCTACGAGCGCGTGCCGCAGCTCTGGAAGCGCTACGTGTTCTCCGAGCCCGAGCACATCGTGACCAGGCTCCTGCCACCCAAGTTCGGAGATTCCAGCGGCGTGCGCGGCGCCGCCTGGCTGTGGCCGGAGAAGCGCTGACGGACAGCGCGCCGCGTCAGTTGCAATTGGGCTTCGGCAGCGCCTCGAGCCGGCTGATGCGATACTCGATGCCGCCTTCCGCCTCCTCGTGAGTGCCATAGAGCTCGATGCCGTTGTCGAGCATCAGGCTCGACATCTCGAAGGCGGCCTGCTCGCCCTTGCCCTTGGAGTCGGCGTCGAAGAAGCCGCCGCGATAGTAGATCCGGCTGCGGCCCTCGACGAGCGGCGTTGCGCCATCGGGGATCCTGAGGTCGGAGAGACGCTTGGGCACCTTGCCGATCAGCACATTCACCGCCTGCGGCGGCTTGGCCTTCTCGCCGAAGAAGAACAGCGCGTCGAAGCCGCCGTCGGAAGCCTGTGCGTGCTTCACGGTCGCGCGCGCGATCGCCATGGGAAACAGCGTGCCCGCCGGCAGCGCCACTGTCTGGCCTGACGGCTCGGAAAATCGTGCCTGGCCGCTGCCGTCCTGCTCGAGGAGCGCCTCGCCCTTGACCAGGCTCGAGGTCCGCCCGTTGGCCGTGGCGCGGTGCTCGAAGCTGAGCTTGCGGCCGTCTCGGCTCTCCGTCATCTGCGACTGCTGCTCGCTCACCACCGACTGGCGGCCACCATCGATGTCGAGCCGCATGCGCTGGTAGATGATGTAGCTGTCGCAGGTCGCCTTCAGCTCGAAAGCGTAGGAGCCGCTGCTGCTCGCTCCGGGCTTGCCGTGGTCGAGCAGGAAGACGTCGTAGGCCGCGCGATGCGGCTGCATCTCCTGGGCGGCTGCGGGCAGCGTGGTTACCGTCGCGAGGGCGGCGATGGAAGCTAGTCGTTTGAGCATTTCGGTCTCGGCAGGGCTTGCAATTGCGAAAGGTGAGCGTCGACGGCGAAGTCGCCGTAGTCGAGCAGCATCGAGCGGGCGATGCCGTTGGCCAGCAGGTCGAGCGCCAGCTCGTACTCCGGCTGCGCGCCCTGGTCGCCGTTGGCGAAAAACGCGAAACGCACGCCCCAGCTCGGCTGGCCGCGCAGCAACCCGACATCGCCGCGCACCAGCGGCGTGCCCGGCACCGGCTTCGGCGACCGGCCGATCACGGCGTTGACCTGGAAGGCGCCGTCGAGGCGCGCGCCGTCGAATACTTTGTAGGAGACGGATTTGTCGCCGGCACGCGCGTGCTTGATGATCAGCGCGAGATGCGTGGTGGGGAAGAGCGTGCCGGACGGCAGGTCGAACGACCGCGCCTCGGGCAAGGTGAAGCTCGCGCGCCCCTTGCCGCCCAGCCCTTCGAGATCGGCGCGGCCGCGCAGCTCCTCCTCGACCTCGTCGTTCTGGGCGTTGCGCACGCTGAACTGCAATTGCAGCCCGTCCTTGGACTCGTAGCTGGTGAAGGCGGAGTCGGTCTCGAATTCCTCGCCATCGTTGCGCAGGAAGGTGAGCTTGATGCGCTGGCGGATCTCCCAGGAGTCGCAGGAGTCGACCATCTCGAGCGTCATCATGCCCTTGACCTCGACGATGCCGCTGTTGGGGCGCGCCACCGAGAGCTTCATGTCGTAGGTTGCGCGGTAGGGCACCAATACGACATCGGGCGCCGGCGCATCCGGCGCCATCGGCTGTTGCTGCTGCGGTTGCGCGGACTCTTGCGGCGGACGCGCGGGTCGCGGAGATTGCTGGGCGCTTGCCTCGGTGGCGGGCCACGATCCGAGCAAAATAAACGCGCCGACAGCGGCGATGGAGACCGCGGTTCGGACGAGGGGACGGCGAAAACTAAACGTGGTCAACGGACAAATGGCCGGGGACTAAGCCTTGTAGCCAGAGCCCCAAGCGTAATATCCATGCTCGCGGAATACCAGAATGATCGCGTGCGGCAGGGCTGCACAGGGAGGATATCGACCATGACCGACCGCAAGCCTCGTGTGCTGGCGACCCGCCATTTCCCGCCCGACGTCGAGGCCCGCCTGTCGGCCAATTTCGACGCCGTCCTGAACCCCGAGGACAAGCTTTATGACGGCCCGCGGCTGATCAAGGCGACCGAGGGCGTGGATGGCATCATGTGCGCCGCCGGCGACCCGATGAACGCCCAGACCATCGCGGGCCTCCCCACTTCCGTGAAGATGATCGCGACCTTTTCGGTGGGCTACGAGCACGTCGACGTGGCCGCAGCCGCCAAGCGCAACATCAAGGTCAGCAATACCCCCGACGTGCTGACCGACGCCACCGCCGACATCACGCTCCTGTGCATGCTGGGTGCAGCCCGCCGGGCCCATGAAGGCACGACCATGCTGCGGACCCACAATTGGGTGGGCTGGGAGCCGACCCAGCTCATGGGCACCCATGTCACCGGCAAGAGACTGGGTATCCTGGGCATGGGCCGCATCGGCCAGGCCGTCGCCGACCGGGCACGCGCCTTCCGCATGACCATCCACTATTCAAATCGCAAGCGGTTGCCGCCCGAATTGGAGAAAGGCGCCACCTTTCACGCCGATCCCGACAACATGCTGGCCCACTGCGACTTCCTGTCGATCAACGCACCCATGACGCCCGAGACCCGCAAGTGGGTGAATGCCGGGCGCATCGCGAAGCTCCCCAAAGGCGCCATCCTGGTGAACACCGCCCGCGGCGGCGTGGTCGACGACGAGGCCGTGATCGGCGCCCTGAAGAGCGGCCGGCTGGCGGCGGCCGGGATCGATGTGTTCGACGGCGAACCCAAGATCCACCAGGGCTACTACGACCTGCAGAACGCCTTCCTGCTGCCGCACATGGGCTCCGCCACGGTCGAGACGCGCAATGCCATGGGCTTCAAGGCGCTCGACAATCTCGAGGCCTTCCTGCTCAGGTCCGAGACGCCGCCTGATCTGGTGACGGCTTAGGCGCTGCCAGCATCGGCGCCTTCTTCTTGACGTGCTTGGCCGAGTGGGCCGGCTTGGGCTTCTTCAACTTGGCCGGATGGACAGGGGCCGCCTCGGGGACCGGCGCCGGCGGCGTCTCGGCCACCGCCTGAACGGGCTGGGCGGGCGGCGTTTCGGGCGTTGCGGCCGGCGGCGCCTCGTAGGCGCTGGCGGTCCAGCTCGTATTGGGCACGTTCGCCGTGGCGTGGGCCGGCGGACTGTATTCGACACCGCCTTCGGTCGCCTGCCGGAAAGGCTCGTTGTAGTTCACGTCATAGGGATCGTGGTCGCTGTCACGATCGTGGCAGACCGACTGGTTGACGAAGACCCGCCACAGCGCACAATCGCGCTTGGACACCATCGAGGCGAAGTGGTCACTGCCGCTCTTGCCGGTCGCGGCAAGCGAGCCCACGTCCGCACCATAGCTCCCCGCCGTCACGGCAAGGGGCGCGCCGCAGGCGCCGGCCAGCAGCGCCAGAGCGATCGGCAGAAGCAGACGATCGAGCCGGGGGAAGCTCATTATTTTCTTCAAGAAAGTTAATTAACTTCTTGAAGATACTTGATTTTATTCCTTCGGTCAATGCGAAGGAAGCGCCTCAATCCTTCTTCGGCGGCGGCAGGCGCAGCGCGATATGGAGCTCGCGCATCTTCTCCGCCGGGATTTCCGTCGGTGCCTCCATCATCAGGTCCATCGCCGACTGGTTCATCGGGAAGGTGATGACCTCGCGGATATTGGGCTCGTCGGCGATCATCATGACGATGCGGTCGACGCCGGGAGCCGCGCCGCCGTGCGGCGGGGCGCCGTACTTGAAGGCATTCAGCATGCCGCCGAAGCGGTGCTCGACCTCCTCCTTGCTGTAGCCTGCGATCCCGAAGGCCTTGTACATGATCTCGGGCTTGTGGTTACGGATCGCGCCCGAGCAGAGCTCGATGCCATTACAGACGATGTCGTACTGCCACGCCTTGATGGTGAGCGGATCCTGCGTCTCGAGCGCCTCCAGCCCGCCCTGGGGCATGGAGAACGGGTTGTGGCTGAAGTCGATCTTCTTCAGCTTGTCGTCGTACTCGAACATCGGGAAGTCGACGATCCAGCAGAACTGGAATTCGCCCTCGGCGATCACGCCCATCTCCTGCCCGACCTTGGTGCGCGCGGCACCGGCGAACTTCCACGCCGCCTCGGGCTGGTCGGCGACGAAGAACACGGCATCGCCGTCCTCGGCGCCGGTGAGCTGCCTGAGCTTGGCAAGCCGCTCGTCGGCCACGAACTTGGCGATCGGGCCCTTCCCCGCCCCGCCCTCGAGGACGATGTAGCCGAGGCCGGGCTTGCCCTCGCCCTGCGCCCAGGAGTTCAGCTTGTCGAAGAACGAGCGCGGCTGCGCAGCGGCCTTGGGCGCCCGGATGGCCCGCACCACGCCGCCCTTGGCCACGATCCCGGCAAAGACCTTGAAGTCGGAACCGGCAAAAACCTCGCCCACGTCGTAGATCCTGAGCGGGTTGCGCAGATCGGGCTTGTCGGTGCCGTAGCTCAGGATCGCCTCGGCATAGGGAATGCGCGGGAAGGGGTACGGCGTCACCTTGCGAGGCGCCTCTCGGTTGAACGCCTTGAACTCGTCGAACACGCCGTGCAGCACCGGCTCGATGGCCGCGAAGACATCGTCCTGCGTGACGAAGCTCATCTCGAAGTCGAGCTGGTAGAACTCGCCCGGCGCTCTGTCCGCGCGCGCATCCTCGTCGCGGAAGCACGGCGCGATCTGGAAGTAGCGGTCGAAGCCCGACACCATCAGGAGCTGCTTGAACATCTGCGGTGCCTGGGGAAGCGCATAGAACTTGCCGGGATGCAGCCGGCTCGGCACGACATAGGAGCGCGCACCCTCCGGCGAATCGGCCGTCAGGATCGGCGTCTGGAACTCCATGAAGCCCTGGTCGATCATGCGGCGGCGCAGGCTCGATATGACCTGGCTGCGCAGCATGATGTTCCTGTGCAGCTTGTCCTTGCGCAGGTCGAGAAAGCGGTATTTCAGCCGCAGCTCCTCCGGCGTCGTATCGTTCTCCTGGTAGACCGGGATCGGCAGGGGATCGGCCATCGACTGGACGGTCATCTCGGCCGCGTCGAGCTCGACCGCACCGGTCGCCAGCTTGGCATTCACCGTCGAGGGCTCGCGGGCCACGACCTTGCCGGTCACCGTGATCACGCTCTCGTTGCGGACCGCCTCGGCCGTCCTGAACACCGGGCTGGAGACGTCCACCACGACCTGGGTCACGCCGTAGTGATCGCGCAGGTCGATGAACAGCAGATTCCCATGGTCGCGCTTGCGCTGCACCCAGCCCGAGAGGCGGGCCTGCTGGCCGACATGCTCCGGCCGCAACTGGCCGCAGGTATGGGATCGATAAACCGAAGACATTTTACTGGTTTTCCGCGCTGGAACGGGGCGGCAAAAGGCACGGATCGGCCGGCCAAGTCAAGGGAATGGCCCCTTTCCGTTTAAGGCAACTATGCCTTTGCCTTCGCTACCGCTATAGAACACCGCCAATGAAGCTCATCACCACGACCGACGAGCTGGCCGCCTTCTGCAAGCCCCTGGCGAAGGCCGATTTCGTGGCGGTCGACACCGAGTTCATGAGGGAACGCACCTACTGGCCCAAGCTGTGCCTGGCCCAGGTGGCGGGTCCCGACGAGGCCGCGGCGATCGACGCTCTCGCGGACGGCATCGACCTGTCCCCGCTCGACGAGCTGATGGGCAACCCCAAGGTCCTCAAGGTCTTTCACGCGGCCCGCCAGGACCTGGAAATCTTCTACCTGCGCATGAACAAGGTTCCGGCGCCCCTGTTCGATACCCAGGTCGCCGCCATGGTCTGCGGCCACGGCGAGGCCGCCTCCTACGAATCGCTCGCCACCAAGCTCGCCAAGGCGCGCATCGACAAGTCGAGCCGCTTCACCGACTGGAGCCGCCGTCCGCTCAGCGAGCGGCAGATCACCTATGCCATCTCCGACGTGACGCATCTGCGCGTGGTCTACGAGAAGCTGGAGCGCCAGCTGGAGAAAAGCGGCCGCCTGTCCTGGATCGCCGAGGAGATGGCCGTCCTGAACGACCCCGCGACCTATCGCGCGGACCCGGAGCTCGCCTGGCGCCGGTTGAAGCCGCGCGGGGCCTCGCCGCGGCTGCTCGGCATCCTCAAGGAGACGGCGGCGTGGCGCGAGCGCACGGCGCAGCGCATCGATATCCCGCGCCAGCGCCTGTTGCGCGATGAGCAGCTTCTCGAGATCGCAAGCCACGCGCCCAAGACCACCGAGGACCTCGCCGCCACGCGCGGCCTCGGCCGGGGCTTCGCCGAGGGCTGGCAGGGCCGCGAGCTGCTCGAGGCCATCGAGAAGGCCCGCAAGCTGCCCGAATCAGAACTGCCCACACGCGACAAGCCGCCCGAGCAGCTGCGCGCGCCAGGTGCCGTGGTCGATCTCCTGCGCACGCTGCTGCGGCTCAAGGCCGAGCAGGCGGGCGTCGCGGCGCGGCTGGTCGCGAGCGCCGACGAGCTCGACCGCATGGCAGCCGGCAAGCGCGACGTGCATGCCCTCTCCGGCTGGCGCCGCGAGATCTTCGGCGAGGATGCCGTCGCCCTGATCGAGGGCCGTATCGCTTTGTCGCTGAGCGGCGATCAAGCCAAGCTGATCTCCGTGCCGATCACGAGCTAGGCGGCGACGATCTGCGACTTGAGATCGAAGGTCTCGGCCGCGCTCTCGAGACGGCGGGCGGTGACGTCGCCCAGGCTGAGCTTCAGCCGCTCGGGCACGATCAGGCGCAGGTCACGCTCGGTGCGGCGCAACTGGATCTGCGGCAGAAGGCCCGGCGCACCACCGGAGAGATTGTAGGCGAGGCGCAGGCAGGCACCGAGGCGGCGGGCGAAGGAGCGGCCCTTGCCGTCCGAGAGCCTCAGCGCCGTCTCGAGCGTCGCTGACTTGGCGTCGCTCTTGTAACGATAGGTAAGCGTCATCGCGAGAATGGCGCGGTCGCGATGGCTCATGCCCGGCGCCGGCAGATGCAGCACACGGATATAGGCCTGCTCGGCGCGATAGTCCGGATGATCGTTCCAGGAGATGTCGCTCAAATGGCAGGCGGCGATGCGCAGGACGCGCTCGGATTCACTCTCGCCCGCGAAGACCGGCGTCAGCCAGTCGAAGATCTCCATCGGCGAGAGATCGAAGCGCCGCCAGTCGGCGCCCTGTTCTTCGGCGAAGGCGATCAGCGGATGGCGCGCACGCTCGTTGTCGGTGAGCCGCTGGTAGTAGAATCCCTCGCGCAGGCCGAAGGCCGAAAATACGACATTGCGCGGCTTCAGCGCCGCCAGAAGCCGGTCGAGGGCGAGGCAGGCGAGCGGCAGCGTATCGACGCGCCGACGCGACACGCCCGGCATCTTTTCCAGCGACTTGGCGCTCTGCACCGCGATCAGCCGCGCCACCGCTCGCGCATCGTCGGCCGGGATGTCGTAGTGATGGATGATGTGCAGCGGATAGCCCGCCTGCTCCATGTGCAGCCGCGCGAAGGATCGCCAGGCGCCGCCCACCGCGTAGAAGGTCTTGCCGGTCTCCTCGCGCAGCCAGCGCACGCCCTCGATCGCCTCGATGACCGTCTTGCGCGGATCGGCCTTGCCCGACGACATCAGCCTCAGCGGCCCGACCGGCAAGGTGCTGGAGGAGCCGATACGGCCACGCCCGAGCGCGACCAGCTCGAGGCTGCCGCCGCCCAGGTCACCCATCACGCCCGAGGCGTCGGGCATGCCGCACATGACGCCGAAACCCGAGAAGCGCGCCTCGTCCTGGCCGCTCACCACATGGGCCTTGATGCCGGGGCGCCGCTCGAGCTCGCGCATGAACTCAGGACCGTCGGCCGCGTCGCGCACTGCCGCGGTGGCCAGAAGGTCGAGCGACTTCACCTTCATGTTGTGGGCGAGCGTGACGAAGCGGTCGATGTTGGCGAGCGCCATCTCGACGCCGGCCGGATTGAGCCGGCCCGTCGCGTCCAGGCCGCGCGCGAGGCCGCACAGCACCTTTTCGTTGAACACCGGCAGCGGCGCGCGGCTGGCGCGCTCGTAGACGACGAGGCGGATGGAGTTCGAGCCGACGTCGATGATGCCGACGCGGCCTTTCTCGGGAGGAGCCTGGTCCGAACGGCCGGGACTCGCTTCGCCGCTTTGGTCGGCCAGGGCGCCTGCAGTTCGTTCGCCGTCCATGCGCGCTCCCTGTAGCCGAAACTGGCAGGGATTGCAGCGGCGATTTTCGCCCTAGGAGGAGAGCACCAGCCGCGGAACAGCACCGCTCAGCCGGACCGCGCTGCCGCGGCCCGACAAGGACGGGTTCGTCATAAAATAGTGATGTGCGATGAAAGGTTCCTTGCCCGGATGCGGCCGCTCATAGGTGCCATCGGGCTTCATGATCCAGCTCTGGCCGTCATCCTTGAGGTTGGCCACCATGATCTGGTCGAGAACCTGCTCGTGCACCGTCGGATTCTCGACCGGGCAGAGCAATTCGACGCGGCGGTCGAGATTGCGCGGCATCCAGTCGGCCGAGGAAAGGAACACCTTGGCACTCGACGAGGGCAGCGTCTTGCCGTTGCCGAACGAGACAATGCGCGCATGCTCGAGGAAGCGGCCGATCATGCTTTTGACACGGATGTTCTCGCTCAAGCCCGACACGCCGGGCCTGAGGCAGCAGATGCCGCGGACCACGAGGTCGATCTGCACGCCCGCGCGCGAGGCGGCATAGAGCCGGTCGATCAGCAGCGGATCGACGAGCGAGTTCAGCTTGACCCACATGGCCGCGGGCTTCTTGGCCTTGGCATTGGCGATCTCGGCGTCGATCAGCCCGTAGAGCGTCGAGCGCAGGGTCACCGGGGCGAAGGCGATCTTCTCCATCTTCTCCGGTCGCGCATAGCCCGTCATGTAGTTGAACAGGCGCGCGGCATCGCGGCCCATCGCCGGATCGCAAGTGAAGAACGAGAGATCGGTGTAGATGCGCGCCGTAATCGGGTGATAGTTGCCCGTGCCGAAATGCACGTAGGTGCGCGTGGCCTGCGCCTCCCGCCGCACCACCATCGAGACCTTGGCGTGGGTCTTGAGGTCGATGAAGCCGTAGACCACCTGCACGCCGGCGCGCTCCAGATCGCGCGCCCAGCGGATGTTGGCCTCCTCGTCGAAACGCGCCTTGAGCTCGACCAGCGCGGTCACGGTCTTGCCGGCCTCGGCCGCCGCGATCAGCTCCTTCACGATCGGCGAGTCGGAAGAGGTGCGGTAGAGCGTCTGCTTGATCGCGACCACCGCGGGATCGCGCGCCGCCTGGCGCAGGAACTGCACCACGACGTCGAAGCTCTCATAGGGGTGATGGACGACGATGTCCTTGGCCCGGATGGCGGCGAAGCAATCGCCGCCGAAGTCGCGGATGCGCTCGGGGAAGCGGGCGTTGTAGGGCGTGAACAGCAGGTCGGCGCGACCGTCGACGATCACGGCCTTGACGTCGACGATGTTCAGCATGCTCTCGAGCTCGAAGACATGCACCGTCTGGTCGGCGATCTCGAGCTGGTCGAACAGGAAGTCCCGCAGGTCGCCCGGCATCGCCGTGTCGACGGCGATCGAGATCAGGTCGCCGCGGCGGCGGCGCTTCAGCGCGTTCTCGTAGGACAGGACGAGGTCCTCGGCCTCCTCGGCGATCTCGACGTCGCTGTCGCGGATCAGACGGAAGAAGCCGCGCTCGATCACCTCGTAGCCGGGGAACAGGCGCGGCAGGAAGATGGCGATCAGCTCTTCCAGCGGCAGGAAGCGGATCGTGTCCTGCGACGGAAGACGGATGAAGCGGTCGACCTGCGTGGGCAGCGGCAGCAGCGCCATCAGCGCCCGCTTGTCGTCGCGGCTCTGCAGCTTGAACAGTGCGGAAAAGCCGCCGTTCGGGATGAACGGGAAGGGATGCGCCGGGTCGATGGCGAGCGGCGTCAGGATCGGGAAGACCTGATCGATGAAATACTGCTCGAGCCAGGCGCGCTCCCGCTTGTTGAGCTCGCCGGCGCCCAGTACCGCGATGCCGGCCTCGCGCAGTTCGCCCTGGAGCGCGGCCCAGACACGCTGTTGCTCGGCCATGAGGATCGAGGCGCGGTCTCGGATGGCGGCCAGCTGCTCGGCCGGCGTCAGCCCATCGTCGCTCAGCATGGTGGCGCGATTGGGCAGCATGTCGACCAGGCCGGCCACACGCACCATGTAGAACTCGTCGAGGTTGGCGGCCGAGATGGACAGGAACCGCACGCGCTCAAGCAGCGGATGGCGGGCATTGCTCGCCTCCTCCAGCACGCGCGTGTTGAAGGCGAGCCAGGACAGCTCGCGATTGATGAAGCGTCGCGGGCTATCGGCCGTTGTGGCGAGCGCCGGCTCGCCGGAGTCGGTAGGATTGAGCGCGTCCATGGAAATTGTTCACGATAACGCTACCGTCTCTGCATCGTCATGTCATCGCAAATCGCTAATCGACTGTTTTAGAAGGATTTTCTAGGATCGCGACGGTGAAGACCGCACTCCTCTGGCGGCATGCGAAATCGGCCTGGGGCAATCCCGGGCTTGATGATCATGAACGCCCCCTCAACCGTCGAGGCGAGCGCGCCGCCGAGGTGATGGCGGAATATCTCGTCACGCATGCCCCGCGCCCCGACTTGATCCTGTGTTCCACGGCCGTACGGACGCGCCTGACGCTGGCGCCCCTGATGCAGCGCTTGACCGCCCCCGCCCCACCCATCGCGCTGGAGAAGGGCCTGTACCTCGCCTCTGAGGCGTCCTTGCTGCATCGCCTGCAGGGCCTGCCGGACGATGTCGGCACCATCCTGCTCATCGGGCACAATGAGGGCATCGGCGAGTTGGCCGCCGCCCTACCCGGCAAGGGCCGCTCAGGTCTTTTGCTCGCGGCGCGCGAAAAGTTCCCGACCGGAGCGCTGGCCGTGATGCACGCCTCGATCGACCGCTGGAATGATCTCGCGGAGGGATCGGCCGAGCTGATCGACTTCGTGAAACCGAAGGACCTCGAACCGGGCTAGTAGGTGCCCGGGTACTGGCCGCCGTCCATCAGCAGGTTCTGGCCGGTGATGTAGCCGGCGTGCACGCTGCACAGGAAGGCGCAGGCCACGCCGAACTCCTCCGCCGTGCCGAAGCGGCCCGACGGATTGAGGGCGGCGTTCGCCTTGTACTCCTCCTCGAACGAGCGCCCGGACTTGGCGGCGCGGGCGCGGATCGTGCCGCGCAGGCGATCGGTGTCGAAGGGGCCCGGCAACAGGCCGTTGATCGTGACGCCATGCTTCACCGTCACCCTCGCGACGCCCGCCACGAAACCGGTGAGGCCGGAACGTGCGCCATTGCTGAGGCCGAGGATGTCGATCGGTGCCTTCACCGAGCTCGAGGTGATGTTCACGATGCGCCCGAAGCCGCGCTTCATCATGCCGTCGACCGTGGCCTTGATGAACTCGATCGGCGTCAGCATGTTGGCGTCGACCGCCTTGATCCAGTGATCGCGCGTCCAGTCGCGGAAGTCGCCCGGCGGCGGACCGCCCGCATTGTTCACGATGATGTCGGGTTCCGGGCAGGCGGCCAGCACCTGCTTGCGGCCCTCCTCGGTCGTCACGTCGACAGCGATCGGCGTCACCTTCACACCGTGCTTCTTGCGGATCTCCTCGGCCGTCGCGTCGAGCTCGGCCTTGGTGCGCGCATTGATGACGAGCTCCACACCCTCGCCCGCCAGCGCCATGGCGCAGCCCTTGCCCAAGCCCTTGCTTGCCGCGCATACGATCGCCTTGCGGCCCTTGATGCCCATGTCCATCACTTCGCTCCCTTTGGCTTACTTGATCCGTGTCCAGACCTGAGTCTCGCCGAACATCGGCGAGCCGACATAGCCGCGCAGCCTGAGTGTGCCGTCGGATTGCAGGCTGATATTGGCCTTGTAGGTCTTGCCGTTCTCGCCGTTGTAGATCGTGCCGCCCTCGAAGGCGTTGGCGTCGGACGTCCTTTGGAAGCCGTAGAGCAGCATCATGCCAAGCACCTTGCGGCCGCGCAGCGCGGGATCGCTGTTGTGGATGTCGGTCACCGCTTCCGGCTCCATCGGCTTTCCGTCGGCGGTCTTCGGATTGATCAGCTTCGCAATGGTGCCGCAGACCGGCCCATGTGCCGCGTCGGTACAGGCCGCGATCTGCACCTCCGCCGTTTTCGTCTGGGTGAGCCACATGCCCATCACCGACTGCGCCGATACCGGCGATGCGATGACAACGAACAGGGACGCCGCGATCCAAGACTTCATTTTTCCTCCTCACGCCCGGCCGCCGAGAGCTCTGCCAGCACATCCGCCGCCAGCCGGCGATCGATCTCGCGGCGCTCCGCCAGGGCACGCCGGTCGAGAGCGGCGACGACCCGCCGCGCCTCCTCGCCCGATCGCTCCATGTGCGAGACGAGATAGTGCACGACGCCAGCGCCGGCATGCAATTGCCGGTCGGCGAGCTGCTTCAGGATGATCGACCCCAGCAACTCGTCGTCCGGCGGCGCGATGGCGACCGCCGCCGCCGCGCGCAGCCGCGAGGCGAGATCGGGCAGTTCGATCCGCCAATGCGCGGGCGGCGTGCGCGAGATCAGCAGCAAATGGCCGCCGCGCTCGCGCATCAGGTTGTAGAGATGGAACAGGCCGCGCTCAGGGGCGCGTTCCGCCGCATCGATCGCAATGGCTGCCGACGAGGTGGCGAGCGCGGCAAGGTCCGGGACGCTCTTGCCCTCGAGATCTGCGCCGTCGATGACGGTGGCGTTCGCGCGCATCGCCCAGATGCGGCCGAGATGCGTCTTGCCGCTGCCCGACGGCCCGCTCAACGCCAGCGCGGGCGCAGGCCAGTCGGGCCAGCGGTCGATCCAGGCGAGCGCCTCGCGGTTGGTGCCCGAGACGACGAAATCCTCGCGCGCATAGGTCGGCGGCGGCAGCGCCAGATCCAGGGTGAGCTGGTTCGCCATCGCCCGATCAAGCGGCATCGGAACCGCGGAACAGCGAGCTCTCGCGATAGCGCATCAGCAGGTGACGCACGACCACGCCCAGCACGGCGGCCGTCGGCACTGCGACCAGCACGCCGACGAAGCCCAGCAGCGAGCCGCCCGCGAGAAGCGCGAACATGATCCAGACCGGATGCAGGCCGACACGCTCGCCGACCAGCTTGGGCGAGAGGAAGTTGCCCTCGAGCAGATGGCCGATCAGGAACACGACCGCCACCTCGCCCACCGATATCCAATCCGGCGGGAATTGCGCCAGCGCCATGCCGAGCGCAGTGGTGGCGCCGACGAACGTGCCGACGAAGGGGATGAAGGAGATCAGCCCCGCCATCAGGCCGATGACGAAGCCGAACTGCAGGCCCACGATGGTGAGGCCGATGCCGTATATCGAGCCCAGGCAGAGGCAGACCAGCGCCTGGCCGCGGACATAGCCCGCTACCGCCGCATTGGCGTCGTGGGCCACCTTGCGCACCGTTTCGGCATGATCGAGCGGCAAGGTGCCGTCGATCGCCGCCACCACCTTCGGCCAGTCACGCAACAAGTAGAACGTCACGACCGGCGTGATGAAGAGCAGGCCGAGCAGGTTGATGATGGCGACGCCGCGTTGCGCGACACGACCGGCGATGCCGCCTGCGATGGCGAGGCCCTGGCCCGCCCATTGCGTGGCCTCGGCCTGCAGATCGTGCAGGCTCAGCGCCGGCAGCCCGAGCTTGGCGCGCACCGGCTCGATCATCGGCTGCACCCTCGCCGCCGCCTGGACGAAATATTGCGGTGCCTTGATGATCAATGCCTCGACCTGACCGAACAGCGGCGGCACGATCGCCGTCACCGCGCCGATGGCGATGAGGGCGGAGAGGATGGTCACGGTCGCGGTGGCCGCCGTGCGGGAAAGACCCGCACGCTGCAGCCGTGCCACGACGGGATCGAAGAAATAGGCAACGACCGCACCGACCACGAACGGCAGCAATATGTCGTTCAGCAGCCACAGGATCAGCACGAACACTACGGCCGCACCGATCCAGAAACGCCACCTGTTGATGGGGGTGAGCTGGGTCACTGCAGGCGCAACTGCCATTGGTCGGCGTTCTTGGCCAACTGCAGCCCGACCTGCGCCAGCGTGTGCTGGAGGTCCTCTGCCGAGCCATAATAGTCGAGATGCAGATCGGCGTGATCGGATTCGAGCGTACGGACGGCGATGTTCTTCACCGCGGGGACCGACCCCAGTCGCTGGCGGATGCGCACCCAGTCGGCCAGAGTCTGGATGGGTACGGTGACATCCATGCCGGCCTGCGTGTCGCGGCGCACGACGGCGACGCTGCGCCAATCGGCCTCGACGCCCGCGTGGAGCTTTTTGGCCGCCTCGCCGAGCTGGGCAGGATCGGTCAGCGTCAGCTTGGGCAGTTCGCTGCGCGCGCCCGTCTGGGCGTCGTAGCGCAGGCCGCTGACGACCAAGGGCCCCTTGTCCCTGTCGCCCTCGACGATGGCCACGATCACCAACGGCGCGCGATAGCGCTCGTCGAGCTGCGACAGGGCCGAGACGTCGCCGACATAGAGCGATTCGACGGAGGCGGCGCCCTGGTCGGCGGGATCGCCGCGCACGACCGTGACCGGCACCGCGCTGCCCGAAGTGTCGAGCGCCAGCCAGGCGTCGCGCCAGGGGTTGCGGCTGTCGAGCGGCTCTACCCCGTTCGGGCCTTTCCACAGGGGCACGACCAGCGCCTGCCGCGACACGGTCTCGGAAAGGGAAATGCTGCCTTCCCCCAGCCATGCCTTCACCGGCTCGGCGCTGAACACGACGTTGATCGTCGCCGTGTAGTGATTGGAAGATGCATGCTCGTTGGCGAATTCGACGCCGCGGATCAGGCCGTCGAGCTTGGCATCGTCGAGCGGCGGCACCTTGGCGCGGTCCTGTGGCGCCACCATGCGGTCGACGAGTTGCTTCACCGCCTGCCGCTCGGCGTCACGGATGCCCTGCTGGCGCGCCTTGATGGCGTCGGCCGCCGTGATGTCGACATTGATGCCGCCGATCGTGAAGCTGTTGCCGTTGGAGACCTGGGCCGCCGCACTGCCGCCCAGGGAAACCGCCAGCAGAGCGAGAAGCGTGGAAAACCTGCGGGCTGACGGCATTGCGGGAGTCCGGTATTTGACTATGGTCGCGACCCCCAACCTAGCACGAATGAGCCCGGCTTGAAGCCTGACGCCCCCGACCACAACCGCCCGCCCCTGACGTACAAAGAGGCAGGCGTGGACATCGATGCCGGCGACGCCCTGGTCGAGCACATCAAGCCGCTCGCCAAGAGCACGGACCGAAAGGGAGTCATGGGAGGCCTCGGCGGCTTCGGGGGATTGTTCGACCTCAAGGCCGCGGGCTTCCGCGATCCCATCCTCGTCTCGGGCACCGACGGTGTCGGCACCAAGCTCAAGGTCGCGATCGAAGCCGGCCTGCCCGACACGGTCGGCATCGATCTGGTGGCGATGTGCGTCAATGACATCGTCGTGCAGGGCGCCGAGCCGCTGTTCTTCCTCGACTACTACGCGACCTCCAGGCTCGACGTCGAGGTCGGACGGCGCGTCGTCGCGGGCATCGCCGAAGGTTGCCGCCGTGCCGGTTGCGCGCTCGTCGGCGGCGAGACCGCCGAGATGCCGGGCATGTATGCCGACGGCGACTACGATCTCGCGGGCTTCGCCGTCGGCGCCGTCGAGCGCGACCAGATCCTGCCGCGCGCCGACATCGTGCCGGGCGACGTCGTGCTCGGCCTGTCGTCGACCGGCATACATTCGAACGGCTACTCACTCGTGCGGAAGATCATGATGCGCGGCAGCCACGACATCGCGAAGCTCATGGAGCCGACGCGCATCTACGTGAAGCCGCTGCTGGCCGCCATCCGCGGCACCGGCGCAATCAAGGGACTGGCGCACATCACCGGCGGTGGCCTGCCCGGCAACGTGCCCCGCTGCCTGCCCGACGGAATGCGGGCGCGCCTCGACGCACGGCGCTGGAAGGCGCCGGAAGTGTTCGCCTGGCTGCGCGCCACCGGCAATGTGCCGACCGACGACATGCTGCAAACCTTCAATTGCGGGCTGGGGATGATCGTCGTCGTCGATGGCAAGGAGTCGGCGCGCGTTTGCAAGTCGCTGGCCGATGCCGGCGAGACCGTTCAAGAGGTGGGCGTCATCGAGCGCGCGCCGACTGAAGAGGCCGACTGCATCGTCGACAACGCCGAGAGCCTATGGCGAAGCTGAAGGTCGGTGTCCTGATCTCGGGCCGCGGCAGCAACATGGCCGCGCTGATCCGCGCCGCCGAGGCCGCCGACTATCCTGCCGAGATCGCCTGCGTCGTCAGCAACCAGGCCGATGCGGCCGGCGTGCAGACGGCGAAAATCGCCGGCGTCGCCACCGCCGTCATCTCCCATCGCGGCCATCCCGACCGCGAGTCGTTCGATCGCGCAGTCTCGACCGAGCTGGAAAAGCACGGCGTCGAGTTGATCGCGTTGGCGGGCTTCATGCGCATCTTCAGCCCGTGGTTTCCGCAGCATTGGGCGGGCCGGATCATCAACATCCATCCCTCGCTGCTGCCCGCCTTCAAGGGCCTGCATGTGCAGCAGCAGGCCCTGGACGCGGGCGCCCGCATCAGCGGCTGCACCGTCCATTTCGTCACACCCGAGCTCGATGCCGGGCCCACCATCGCCCAGGCTGCCGTGCCAGTCCTGGCGGGGGACACGGCCGACACGCTCGCCGCCCGCATCCTGCGGCAGGAGCACCGGCTTTATCCTCTGGTCGTGCGCTGGTTCGCCGAGGGCCGGGTCGCCCTACAGGACGGCCGCGTCAGCCTGAAAGGCCTGCCACCGGATGCCGCGCTCCTCTTTTCGGCCGATCCCTAGTCGGCTATAGAACCGTCGCAACCTATCGGGGGACAGACGAATGGCTGAAGGCCAGGACGAATACCGCGCCCATCTCGCCACCTATACGGCGTTCAGCAAGCTGGTCCTGTTCATGATCCTGTGGCTGGTGCTGCTGCTCTCCAGCATGGCGCTCGGCCTGATCGGACATGTCGGCCTGCTCTCGCTGCTGATCGGCATCGGCGGCACCTTCGCGCTGATCATCGCCTTCGCCGTCTTCGGGTGACGACCCGATCACGGCACAAATGAAAAGCGGCCCACGAGGGCCGCTTTTTTGTTGCCGGGTCGGCCGAGGATCAGCCGACGATCTCGGTCCCGGAGAAGAAGTAGGCGATCTCGATCGCGGCGTTCTCCGGCGAATCCGAACCGTGCACAGAGTTGGCCTCGATCGACTCGGCGAAGTCCTTGCGGATCGTACCGGCAGCGGCGTTGGCCGGGTTGGTGGCGCCCATGATCTCGCGGTTCTTGGCGATGGCGCTGTCGCCTTCCAGCACCTGCACCACGACCGGGCCGGACGTCATGAAAGTGCAAAGGTCGTTGAAGAACGGCCGCGCCTTGTGCACGCCGTAGAACTGCTCCGCCTGCTGGCGGCTCATCCACAGCCGCTTCTGGGCGACGATGCGCAAGCCCTTCTCCTCGAAGCGGGCGTTGATCTTGCCGGTCAGGTTCCGGCGCGTCGCGTCCGGCTTGATGATCGAGAAAGTACGTTCGACGGCCATGAAATCCCTCTGCCTTGATTTGCGCGGGCTTATAGAGGCCGGAATCCGGCCCGGCAAGCCGGCCATTCGCCTTGGTTCGGCCCCCTGCTCCATGCTACACGCCGCGACCCCATGCTGACCGTCACCGACCTGTCCTTTCGCCACGGCGAGCGCGTCCTGTTCGACCGCGCCTCGGCGGCCTTTTCCGATGGCTGGAAGGTCGGCCTGGTCGGCCGCAACGGCGCGGGCAAATCGACGCTGCTCAAGCTGATCCAGCGCGAGTACGAGGCCGATGGCGGCGACATCAACCTGATGGGCCGCACCCGCATCGGCTCGGTGCCGCAGGACCCGCCCGGCGGCGACATCAAGGTGATCGACGCCGTGCTCGCCGCCGACAAGGAGCGCACGGCGCTGATGGCCGAGGCCGAGACGTCGCAGGATGGTCTGCGGCTGGCCGAGATCCACATGCGCCTCGACGAGATCGATGCCGCCTCTGCGCCGTCGCGCGCCGCCTCTATCCTGGCGGGCCTCGGTTTCGACAACGACGCCCAGCAGCGGACCTGCGGCGAGTTCTCGGGCGGCTGGCGCATGCGCGTGGCGCTCGCCGGCACGCTGTTCAGCAATCCCGACCTCTTGATCCTCGACGAGCCGTCGAACCATCTCGATATCGAAGCCATGATGTGGCTGACGGCGCACCTGCAGAAGTTCCGCAACACCGTCCTCATGGTGAGCCACGATCGCGATCTGCTGAACGACGTGTGCGACCACATCGTCCATATCGACCAGCAGAAGCTCGTCTCCTACACGGGCAACTACGACTTCTTCGAGAAGACGCGCGCCGAGCGGCTGGCCAACGATGCCGCCCAGCAGGCCAAGATCGCGGCCCAGCGCAAGCACATGCAGGCCTTCGTCGACCGCTTCAAGGCCAAGGCCAGCAAAGCCCGCCAGGCACAGTCGCGCATCAAGATGATCGAGAAGCTGGGCCCGGTGGCGACCGTGCCGGTCGACGAGAAGATCACCTTCAACTTCCCCTCGCCCGAGCTGCTCGCATCCCCAATCGAGACGCTGGACGAAGTATCCGTCGGCTATCCCAACGGACCGCTGGTACTGCAGAAGCTCGACCTGCGCATCGACATGGAAGACCGCGTCGCACTGCTGGGGCAGAACGGTAACGGCAAGTCAACCTTCATCCGCCTGATCTCGCAGCGGCTCGAGCCGCGCACCGGCAAGCTCAAGAAGCAGCCCAAGCTCAAGGTCGGCTACTTCTCGCAGGACCAGGAGGAGGGCCTCGACTTCGAGACCACCCCGTTCGACCACATGAACGTCGCCATGGGACCCGGCACTCAGGAGCACAAGGTCCGCGCCCAGCTCGGCCGCTTCGGTTTCAGCCGCGATCGCGCCAACCTCAAGGTCGGCGTCCTGTCGGGCGGCGAGAAGACGCGCCTCTTGCTTGCCCTCGCCACGCGCAACGCCCCGCACCTGCTGCTGCTCGACGAGCCGACCAACCATCTCGACATGGATGCGCGCGCCTCGCTGGTCGACGCCATCAACGACTTCGAGGGCGCCGTCGTGCTGGTGAGCCACGACACGCATCTGGTGAAGATGGTCGCCGATCAGCTCTGGCTGGTCGACAAGGGCACGGTGAAGCCCTTCGAGGGCGACATCGACGAATACCAGGAAAAGCTGCTGCGCGAGCGCAGTGGACGGCCGGCCAAGGAAGCCAAGGGCAAAAAGGAGAAGAAGGCCGCGGCCCCTCCCCCGCCTGCCCCGCCGTCGGAGAAGGTTCGGCGCGGACCGCTGAAGCGTGCCCTGGAAGCCGCCGAGAAGAGCATGGCCAAGCTCACGGCCGAGCGCGCCGCCATCGAGGCCAAGCTCGCCGATCCCGCGACCTATTCAGGGGCGCCCGACGTGGCGGCCGAGCTACAGAAGCAGAAGACGAGGATCGAGCGCGATCTCGCCCATGCCGAGCATGAGTGGCTGGTCGCGCAGGAAGCGCTTGAGGCCGCCTAGGCTAGATCCCGCACAGAAGCTCGGCATGACGGCCAAGGGCCGTCATTCAGCCGCCGCGGGAATGCGTGGCGGCGTGGCCTGGCGGATCAGCGTGACGAGGCCGGCGTTGAACACGTAAAGCCCGGTCGCGATCCAGAACATCATCGCGGGATGGCCTGTCTGCATGATGCGGCTGAACACCAGCGGCGCCAGAAACGAGCCGACGTCGAGGCCCGAATAGACGAAGCCGAAGACCTTGCCCGAGGCGCCGGGCGGCGTGATGCCACGCACGATCATGTCACGCGACGGGCCGGTCGTGCCCCCGGCAAAGCCCGCGATGAACAGGACCACCGGCAGCAGCAGCGGGCTCACCGCTTGCGTTGCGACCGGAAGCGTGAAGGCGGCCGCGGTCAAGAGGCCGATCGCGGCCACGCGCTCATGCTGATGGAAACGGTCGGCAAGAAAACCGCCGGCCAGCATGCCGGAGGCCGAGCCCACGACGAACACCATCAGGCAGATCGCGGCGAAGTTCTCGGTGACAGAGAACATGTTCGTCCAGGCGGGTACCGCGAATTGCTGGATACCGACGGTATTGGTGGCAAGCAGCGCGAAGTAGCCGAGACAGAGCAGGATCGGCGCCTGCAGCAGGATCTTGGCGATGGACTGCGGCTTCGCCGTCGCGGCAGCCGCGGTCGCGCGCGCCTTGATGCGGTGATCGACCAGGTCGGTGCGATGGATGAACACCAGCACGGACAGGATGAAGCCCGGCAATGCCCCGATCAGCGCCGTCGCGACCCAGCCCACCGTGTGGTCGAGGAAGTACATGGCGGGCGCCGCGGCCCAGCCGAGCGAGCCGCCCAGCCCATGGATCGAGAAGGCGCGGCCGAGCTTCCTGGGCTGAACCGAGGCGTTCAGGATCGCGAAGTCGGCGGGATGGAAGACGCAGTTGCCCGCGCCTCCCAGGACGGCGATGCCCGCGAACGCCCAGAAGGAATTCGCCACCGCGATCAACGCCAGCGAGAGGCCGAGCGCGAAAAGGCCGCCTGCCAGGATCGGCCGCGCGCCGAAGCGATCGACCGCAAAGCCTGCGATTGTCTGGCCGGTCCCTGAGACGGCGTAGTACAGCGCACCCAAGAGGCCGATCTGCTCGAAGGAGAGCCCGGCGCTTTGGCGCACGATCAGCAGCATCGTGACGAAGGCGAGCTGGTAGTAGTGGCTCGAGCCGTGCGCCACGCCGATCAGGCTGATGACGCGAACATCCCGACGTATGGGATCGGCGGTAACCGCGGACATGGCGTTCCTCTTTTCAGGGCGCCTTGTATATCCGATCGAGCGGGCTTGCGTCTGCGGAATTGCGCGCAGGAGCTATGCAGACGTAGTCTCCCTGCGCATCGGAGGGAGAAACGCATGAAGCGCTGGAAGCACCGCCCGGAAGGCTCGACCTGGGGCGATTGGGGCGACGACGACCAGTTGGGCCGCCTCAATCTGATAACGCCGCGCAAGGTGCTCGAAGGCATCGCCGAGGTGAAGGACGGCCGCTCCTTCTGCCTCAGCCTGGCGCTCGACTATCCCGGCGGCAACGTGCTGAACCCGCGCCGGCTGCCGCCGGTGCTCTCGCCGACCGGCGACGAGAACGGCTGGCGCTTCAACTTCCTCACCAACAGCATCAACCCGCTGTTCATGGACGTGGCGAGCGACGATCGCGTGCTCCTGACCCTGCAGTATTCGACACAGTGGGACACGCTCGCCCATGTCGGCGGCCTGTTCGACGCCGACGGCGACGGCGTGCCCGAGCCGCTGTTCTACAACGGCTACAAGTCGGGCTCCGACGTGGTCGGCCCGCAGCCCGATGCCGGCCGCGACGGCTGCGGCCACATGAGCTACGCTCACAAGCTCGGCGTCGAGAATATGGCCGAGAAGGCCATCCAGGGCCGCGCCGTCATGGTCGACCTCGAGAAGCATTTCGGCCGCGGCCACACCTACGTGAACTACGACGACCTCAGCAAGGTGCTGGAGGCCGACAAGGTCGTGGTCGAGCCGGGCGACATGCTGCTGCTCTACACGGGCTTCACCGACGAGATCATGAAGATGAACAAGAACGTCGACCCGGCGCGCGCCCATGCCATGTGTGCGGTGCTCGACGGCCGCGACAAGCGCCTGCTGCAGTGGATCACCGACAGCCAGATCTCCGCCCTGATCGCCGACAATTACGGCGTCGAGGCGGTGCCGGCCAAGCCCGGCCCGGAGAACGCGGAGCATCCCTCGCTGCCGATCCATAATCACTGCCTCTTCAAGCTCGGCCTGAACCTCGGCGAGATCTGGTGGCTGAAGGACCTGGCGCTCTATCTGCGCGACAAGAAGCGCTCGCGCTTCCTGCTGACCGCGCCGCCGCTGCGCCTGCCCGGCGCCGTCGGCTCGCCCGCCACGCCCGTCGCCACGGTCTGAATGGACGCCGCGTTCCCCGCCTTCGTCGCTCCGGCTCTGGGGGACGCGCGGTTCGCGCTGCTCGATATCGGCTGCTCGGGCGGCATCGATCCCGCCTGGCGCGCCTTCGGCGACAGGCTCAAGGCGCTGGCGATCGATGCCAGCGTCGCGGAGTGCGAGCGGCTCCGAAAGGTCGAGACCAACAAGGGCATCGAGTATGTCGCGGGCTTCGTCTCGGACTCTCCGACGGCGGAGATCGATCTCGAGAACGGCCAGGCCTCGCCCCTGATCTTCAGGATCCGCGACCGTCTCTCCTTCATGCGCACCAACGAGCTGCGCGAGGCCAGGCTCGGCTCGGCCGAGATCGAGGAGAAGCTGCGCCACAATGCCTGGGAGAAGACCCAGCTTGCCGACCATACCAGGCCGCTGGTCGCACCCGAGTTGCTGAAGGGGCGCGGCTGGACCGACCTCGACTATCTCAAGATCGACATCGACGGCTCGGACTTCCTGGTGCTCAAGACCTTCGACGGCAAGCTCGCCGAGCTGAATGTGCTGGGCGTGCAGCTCGAGGTGAACTTCGTCGGCACGGGCGACGACAGCGAGCACGCCTTCCACAATACCGACCGCTTCATGCGCCGCCAGGGATACGAGCTCTATCGTCTCGACGTGCGCACCTATTCGACACGGGCACTCCCTGCCCGCTACGTCTGGCCGACGCCGGCGGAAACCGTGTCGGGCCGGCCGTGGCAGGGCGAGGCGTACTATGCGCGCGACACCGATGCGGCGCTGAGCACAGAGAAGCGCCTCAAGCTCGCGGCGATCTATGCGGCGTGGTCGGTCCCCGATGCGGCGGCGGAGCTCCTGCTCGCCCATCGCGAGTCGTTGTCCGGGACGATCGACATCGACAAGGCCCTCGATGTGCTGGCGCGGCAGGCGCAGTCCGACCGCGGCACGCGCCTCGGCTATCAGGCCTACATGAAGAGCTTCGAGGCCGACTCTCCTTCCTTCTATCGCCGCGAAGGCGATATCAGCCTGGGCGAGCGGCTCGCCGCCGCCTGGCACGCCTTCCGGAAGCCGCGCGGCTGACCCTC
>DATJWN010000019.1:0-6940 GCA_035501235.1 Reyranella sp. | reverse complement strand
GGGCAACAGAAGCTCCTCCCACTTTCCTCAATTCTGTCGGCTCCGTTTTCGCCTTTTCACGTGATTGACTCTCTTGGGGGCCGAGTCGATGCTGGCCACGGGTCCCGGCAACTCATGAACGATCGCTTCCACTACGACACTCTCGTCGACGACGCGCTGCGCAGCGTCGTGCGCCGCGTTCTGCGCAAGGTGGCGGAGAAGGGTCTGCCGGGCTCGCACCATTTCTACATCTCCTTCCGCAGCACCGACCCCGGCGTGCAGCTGCCCGATTATCTCCGCGCCAAGTATCCGGAGGAGATGACGATCGTGCTCCAGCACCAGTACTGGGACTTGATCGTCAATGACGACTTCTTCGAAGTGACGGTGAGCTTCAACAAGCACCAGGAGCGCATAAAGGTGCCGTTCGTGGCGCTCTCCGCCTTCGTCGATCCCTCGGTGCGCTTCGGCCTGCAGTTCGATCGCAAGGACAAGGGCGCGCCGGCCGAAAAGGGCGAGGCCGCGGCCCCCACGCCATTGCCGGCCCCGGAAAAGCGCCCCTCGCTCGCCGGGCCTGCCCAGGAGGCCAAGCCCGAGGCGGCCGATACCGCCGAAGCCGAGGTCAAGCCGGAAGATCCGGCCTCCAAGGTCATCAAGCTCGACAGCTTCCGAAAGAAGTAGACGAGGCCGCTATTTTGCGGTTTTAGGGCGGCTTCCCGCGAGGAGACCGCATGCCCGAGTTCCAGTTCCAGGAGATGTTCCCGCACGGCGAGGACACCACGCCGTACCGCAAGATTTCCTCCGATCATGTCGGCACGACCAAGTTCAACGGCCGCGACGTGCTGACCGTTGAGCCGGAAGCGCTGACCATGCTGACGGCCGCCGCCTTCCACGATATCTCGCATCTCCTGCGGCCAGGCCATCTCCAGCAACTGCGCAACATCCTCGACGACGGCGAGGCCTCGTCGAACGACAAGTACGTGGCGCTGGAGCTGCTCAAGAACGCCAACGTCGCGGCCGGCGGCGAGCTGCCGATGTGCCAGGACACCGGCACCGCGATCGTGATGGGCAAGAAGGGCCAGCAGGTCTGGACCGGCGGCGGCGACGAGGAGGCGATCGCCAGGGGCGTGTTCAAGACCTACACCGAGACCAACCTCCGCTATTCGCAGGTCTCGCCGATCTCGATGTTCAAGGAAGTGCAGACCGGCACCAACCTGCCGGCGCAGATCGACATCTACGCGACCGACGGCGACGCCTACAAATTCCTGTTCGTCGCCAAGGGCGGCGGCTCGGCCAACAAGAGCTACCTCTACCAGCAGACGCCGGCGGTGCTGAACGAGGCCAACCTGCTGAAGTTCCTCGACACCCAGATCCGCACCCTCGGCACCGCGGCCTGTCCGCCCTATCACCTCGCGATCGTGATTGGCGGCACCTCGGCCGAGATGAACCTCAAGACGGTGAAGCTCGCCTCGACGCGCTACCTCGACGACCTGCCGTCGGAGGGCAACAACAAGGGCGTTGCCATCCGCGACCGCGAGATGGAGAAGAAGGTGCTGGAGCTGACGCGCCAGATGGGCATCGGCGCGCAGTTCGGCGGCAAGTACTTCTGCCACGACGTGCGCGTGATCCGCATCGCCCGCCACGGCGCTTCGGTGCCGATCGGCATGGGTGTGAGCTGCTCGGCCGACCGCCAGGCGCTGGGCAAGATCACCAAGGACGGCATCTTCCTCGAGGCGCTGGAGACCAACCCGGCGCATTTCCTGCCCGAGGTCGAGCCGCAGCAGCTCTCGGGCGAGGTCGTCTCGGTCGACCTCGACAAGGGCATGGCGCACACGCTCTCGGTGCTGACGAAGCATCCGGTGAAGACGCGCGTGAACCTGACCGGTACCTTGATCGTGGCGCGCGACTCAGCGCACGCAAAGCTCAAGGAGCGGCTCGACGCGGGCCAAGGCCTGCCGGACTATTTCAAGCAGTTCCCCGTCTACTATGCCGGCCCCGCCAAGACGCCGACCGGCATGGCCTCGGGATCGTTCGGCCCGACCACCGCCGGCCGCATGGATTCGTACGTCGATCTCTTCCAGGCCCATGGCGGCTCGATGGTCATGCTGGCCAAGGGCAACCGCTCCAAACAGGTCGTCGACGCCTGCAAGAAGCACAAGGGCTTCTATCTCGGCTCGATCGGCGGTCCGGCGGCGATCCTGGCCAAGAACTGCATCCGCAAGGTCGAGGTGCTGGAATATCCCGAGCTCGGCATGGAGGCGATCTGGCGCATCCAGGTCGAGAACTTCCCGGCCTTCATCGTCACCGACGACAAAGGCAATGACTTCTTCAGCGAACTGAAGATTTAGCCCTACTCTTCCTCCTCTCCCCCGCTAGGGGGAGAGGTTGGGTGAGGGGGTAAGGCGATGTCGGCTGCTACGCCGCTTTCCAATTGAGACGGCTTGCCAATTCGTCAAAGCACGGCGAACAAACCCATTCGTACCTGGCGCCTTTGAAATAGTCCGGCCCGGTCGCGTAGCCTTCGTGAAGGATGTCCTGACCGTCAAATTCCGCGAACGTCGCGCCGCACGAGGCACAGTGATCGTGATCCCAAGATTCGCTGTATCGCGTGTAGCGCTGCCAATGCAGCGTCAGGCCTGCTAGGCGGCGTAGATAGTCGATGGGCCGCCCGGCGGATGATCCATCCTCTGGATTTCTATCGGCCATTTGCCGCCTCTCAACTTTTCGCTGATGCAGGCAAGTATACGCCGCGGTAGCCCCCTCACCTAACCTCTCCCCCAAGGGGGAGAGGAATATGAGCGTGAAAAAGGAGAGGCCCTGAAGGTTTCCCTTCAGGGCCTGCTGCTGTCCCACGGCGCGTCCCCCGAAATCCCCAGAAGGGGGAAACGCCGCCTCCCAAAAGTCGTGCGGTGCTACCCGCGGCAGCCTTCCTCGCGGCTGCACCAGCGGTCGATCCAGACATTGCCCTCGGTGGCATTGATGACGTGCATCAGCTCATCGCGGCAGCCGAGCATGCGGAATTTGTGGTTCTCGCCCTCGATGCGCCCGATCTCGCGGCCCAGCAGGCCCGGGCGCGTGTAGACCGTGATCTGGCCGTCGACGCGCGTGTCGACCGTCAGATGGTCGGCCGGCACCCAGCCATACTGGCGCGGCTTGTCGCTGCTCGCGGCGTAGTCCTTGTTGTCGAGGGCGATCCGCGCCCAACCGCTCTGGCTGCCGACGACGGTGACGACCGGCGACTTGGCATCCGAGCCGAGCGCACCCAGCACCGGCGCTTCCGGCGTCGGCTGGTCGCGGACGGTCAACGTCTCGCCCGGCTGAAGAACGGCATAGGCTTCCGTCGGCTTGCACGACCCCCCATGGCCGGTACCCTGGCCCGTGCTGGCGTCGACCGAGCTTTCCACCACGGCAAAGCCCGCAAGCACGGCGACCGTGCTGATGACAGCGCGAATCATCGTAGTTCCTTCCCACATTTTTGGAGCGGCGGATCCCCATCCGCCGTCCCTTCACCCACGGCCCTTCTAGCAACCGAGTCGGGGCGGAGTCCGGGCACCATTTGTATGTTTTGTATTCGCGGTAGAATGGCCGGCATGAAGCTCGCCAAACCGCATCTCGACGTGGGTCTGTTCTCCAACAAGCGCGAGGAACAGCTCGCCTTCTGGCAGCAGACGGTCGGCTTGCCCTACGACCATATGGGCAAGGTGGGCAGCGGCGTGCAGCAGCACCGCCATCACATGAACGGCTCGATCCTGAAGATGAACCACGCCCGCGATCCCCTGCCCGCGATGGCGCCCTCGGGCATCGCGGGCCTCGAGATCGCCCGCGAAGGTCTGGCCGCGCCGCAGAAGCTCGCCGATCCCGACGGCAACAAGGTCACGCTGGTGCCCAGGGGGCGCGACGGCGTCGAAGGCATCGCGGTGCTGTTGCGGGTGAACGATCCCGCCGCACACGACCGCTTCTGGACCGAGGCCATGCAGTTCGAGCGCGCGGGCGAGGGCCGCTATCGTTGCGGCGATTCGCTGATCGTGATCGCGGAGCAAGGACCAGTCGAGCATCGCGGCCAGCAGTGGCGCGGACCGGGCTACCGCTACACGACGGTCCAGGTCTGGGATTGCGTCGCCGAATACCAGGGCATCCTGGCGCGCGGCGGCACCTCAGGGGGCGACGTGCGCATGCTGGGCGAGACGGTGCGCTACGCCTTCGTCTGCGATCCCGACGGCAATCACATCGAGATCAGCCAGCGCGCAACGCTAACCGGCGGCAGTCTCTAGCTACTTGCTGTTGCCCGACGTGCGGGTGCCGGAGAAGAGGCCGAAGGCCGGCCGCGAGACCGGACGCTTGCCGATGCGGATGCGCTCGGCCTCGGCCGCGGCGATCTCCGCCAGACGGGCGGCTTCTGCGGCCTTGGTGGCCGCGACGGCGGCGCGCTCGGCCTTGATGCGGGCCTGCTCGGCGAGCTTGGCATTGCGCCTTTCCGTCTCCTTGGCTTCGCGCAGACGCGCGGCCTCGAGGCGGGCCGCCTGACGGGCGGCAAATTCGGGATCCTGGGTCGGATCCTTCGAGCGGGCCTTTTCGAGGAGGGCCTGCTTGGCCTTGGCGGCGGTTTCCAGACGATCTGAGAACGTATGACCTTGGTTCTTCAACTGACGACTACTCCTGTCCCTACTACTCTGCGGCTGCCTATTCAGCCGCGGCGGCCGCGGCCTGCTTCTTGGCCCGCTTGCGATCCTCGGGATGGAGGAAGCGCTTGCGCAGCCTAATCGACTTTGGTGTCACTTCGACGAGTTCATCGTCATCAATATAGGCGATTGCCTGCTCGAGGCTCATTTTGCGTGGCGGAGTGAGGCGCACGGCTTCGTCCTTGCCGGCCGCGCGGATATTGGTGAGCTGCTTGCCCTTCAGCACGTTCACGTCGAGATCGTTCCCGCGGGAGTGCTCGCCGATAATCATTCCTTCATAAACCGGCACGCCCGGATCGATGAACATCGGCCCGCGCTCCTCGAGGTTCCACATCGCATAGGCGACCGAGACGCCCTCGGCGTTGGAAATCAGCGCGCCGTTGCGGCGGCCGGCGATCGGCCCGCGGAAGGCGCCGTATTCGTGGAAGATGCGGTTCATCACGCCGGTGCCGCGCGTGTCGGTCAGGAACTCGCCGTGATAGCCGATCAGCCCGCGCGAGGGGGCGTAGAACACCAGGCGGGTCTTGCCGGCGCCCGACGGACGCATGTCCTGCAGCTCGCCCTTGCGCAGCGAGATCTGCTCGACCACGGCGCCGGTATAGGCGTCGTCGACGTCGATCACGACCTCCTCGATCGGCTCCAGCCGCTGGCCGGTCTGGGGATCGGTCTGGAACAGAACGCGCGGACGGCCGACGGCGAGCTCGAAGCCCTCGCGGCGCATGGTCTCGATCAGCACGCCGAGCTGGAGTTCGCCGCGGCCCGCGACCTCGTAGGAATCGGTGTTTTCCGTGTCGCGCACCCGGATGGCCACGTTGCCCTCGGCCTCGCGCGTCAGGCGGGCGCGGATCATGCGGGTGGTGACCTTGTCGCCCTCGCGGCCGGCGAGCGGGCTGTCGTTCACCATGAAGTTCATGGCGAGCGTCGGCGGATCGACCGGCTGCGCCGGCAGCGCCGTCTCGATGGTGAGATCGCCCAAGGTGTCGGCCACCGTCGCGGTCTTGAAGCCCGCGATGGCCACGATGTCGCCCGCCTCCGCCTGCTCGATCGACTGGCGCTCCAGGCCGCGGAAGGCGAGCAGCTTGGTGACGCGCGTCTCCTCGATCTTCTCGCTTTTGCCGTTCAGGGCCTTCAGCGTCGTGTTGGGCTTGATCGTGCCCGACTGGATGCGGCCGGTCAGGATGCGACCCAGGAACGGATCGGATTCGAGCGTCGTCACCAGCATCTTGAAGGCCGGATCGGTGTCGATCTTGGGCGCCGGGACGTGGTTCAGGATCAGGTCGAACAGCGGCTCCATGTCCTTGTGCTCGGCCTCCAGCGCTGTCGCCGCCCAGCCCTGGCGGGCCGAGGCGAAGAGCGTCGGGAAATCGAGCTGCTCGTCGGTCGCTTCGAGCGCCGAGAAAAGGTCGAACACCTCGTCGTGCACCTGGTGCGGGCGGGCGTCCGAGCGGTCGACCTTGTTGATCAGCACGATCGGCTTGAGGCCCAGGCGCAGCGCCTTGCCGAGCACGAACTTGGTCTGCGGCAGCGGGCCCTCGGCCGCGTCGACCAGCAGCACCACGCCGTCGACCATCGACAGGATGCGCTCGACCTCGCCGCCGAAATCGGCGTGGCCGGGCGTGTCGACGATGTTGACGCGCGTGCCTTTCCACACGACCGAGGTCGCTTTGGCGAGGATGGTGATGCCGCGCTCGCGCTCGAGGTCGTTGGAGTCCATGGCGCGCTCGGCGACCTGCTGGTTGTCGCGGAAGGTGCCGCTCTGCTTGAGCAGGCAGTCCACCAGCGTCGTCTTGCCATGGTCGACGTGCGCGATAATCGCGACGTTGCGGATATCCATTCGTGGTCCGGGAGGGGTTCTTGGGCGCGGTATATACGCATGCCGCATGACATCGGCAAGGCAAGTTGAGGCGGCGTCTTGGCGCTGTCACAGTTGCGAAATGCGCAAGCGTTCCCTCACCATCGGCAGCCACCCGACCAGCATCACGCTGGAGGATGCCTTTTGGGCCGAACTCACGGCGCTTGCCGAGGCCCGCCAGCTGTCCCTGAGCGCGCTGGTGCGGGAGATCGACCAGAAGCGGGGCGGAACGGGCAACCTCGCGAGCGCGTTGCGGCTCTATGTGCTCGAGGCGCTGAAGCGAAAGATCAGTCGAGCCTGAAGCCCTTGCGGCGCACGAAAGCGCCGAAATCGGCGCGCTCCGGCACCGAATATTGCCGCGCCTTGTCCTCGGACCAGCCGTAGCTCGGGCTGACGCCGAATTTGTCCGGGTAGCGCTGGGTCTTGTAGGGCT
>DATJWN010000018.1:0-18361 GCA_035501235.1 Reyranella sp. | reverse complement strand
CAGCAACGTTGCCACGCCGATGGGCCCGTGCCTGATCTGCCGCAAGCCTGATGTCTGTCCACTGGACCGTTTCTCATCCGAGCCGCCTGGTCGTTGCCGTCACCAAGGATGAGGTGAGCGTGCAGGACATCGAACAATATTTCGCCGGCGTCACAGCCGAAGGGGCGATGGCCTATCGCAAGATCTTCGAGATCACTCACACGCCCAAGGCTCTCACGGACGAGAACCTGAAGGCGCTCGGCCAGCGCATCGTCTACTACGCCCAGCATGGCCAGGTCGGACCGGTGGCGATCGTGGCCTCATCCGACGAGAGCTACGCCCAGGCGCAGACCTTCGCAGACGCCGCGAAAGTGAGCCGCCCGCTCTCGATCTTCCGTGAGCTGCACGCCGCGCGACGTTGGCTCGACGATCAGGCCGCGGCGGATGGCTGATCCGGCCTATGTCGGCGTATCGAGCCTTTTGCTCATGAAGCTGCGGGCACCGCCCGGTGGGCAGTCCGTCATACTGCCGAAGACCGAATAGCCGCAGGCCTCGTAAAGCCCGCGAGAGCGCGGCGAGTAGGTCTCAAGCCAGGCGCCGATGCAGCCGCGCCGGCGAGCCTCGTTTTCGGCGCGGGCGAGCAGATCGCGGCCTAGTCCCTGCCCACGCAGTTCCCGCGGCACGGCCAGCAACTCGACATATAGCCACCGGAAGACGGTGCGCCCCCAGAGCCCGCCGACGATGCGGCCGTCCCTGCCTCGCAGGAACAGGCGCAGCAGCTCCATGCCCATCGGCCCGAACTCCTCCTCGTTCGCCTGATGGATCATCCTCAGGATCAGATCGCGCGCTTCGGCAGGCGAATCAGCCGTCTGCACGATCTCGATATCCTTGCGATCCGTCATGTTTTGTCGGCTCCGGGAGCAGGTGCCCGACCTTGCCGCCAAAGGCATCGGGGCGCTACCCTCACGCCTATGCCCGACACGATGAACGCTCCCCAGCAGGTCCGCCTCACCAGCCTCGCCCATGGCGGCGGCTGCGGCTGCAAGCTCGCCCCCTCGGTCCTGCAGCAGCTGCTGGCCGACCAGCCGGCGGCCGCGATGTACAAGCAACTCCTGGTCGGCACCGAGACGTCGGACGACGCAGCCGTCTGGCAGGTCGACGACAATACCTGCATCATCGCCACGACCGACTTCTTCATGCCGATGGTAGACGATGCATTCGATTTCGGCCGCATCGCCGCGACCAACGCCATCTCCGATGTCTACGCCATGGGCGGCAAGCCGGTGATGGCGCTCGCCATCCTCGGCATGCCGCTCGGCAAGATCCCGGTCGAGATGGTGCGCGATATCCTGAAGGGCGGCGCCTCGGTCTGCGCGACCGCCGGCATCCCGGTGGCGGGCGGCCATTCGATCGACTGTCCCGAGCCGGTCTATGGCCTGGCCGTGATCGGCACCTGCCGGCCCGACCAGGTCCGGCGCAACTCAGGTGTCCGCGCGGGCGATGCGTTGATCCTGACCAAGGCGGTCGGCGTGGGCATCTATTCGGCTGCGATCAAGAAGGACGCGCTGTCTCCCGACGCCTATCGCGAGATGATCGACACGACGACGCTGCTCAACAAGGTAGGCAGCGAGCTCGCAGCCGATCCCGACGTGCATGCCATCACCGATGTCACGGGCTTCGGTGTGCTGGGACACGGACTCGAGATGGCGCGCGGGTCCAAGCTTGCGCTCAGCATCAAGGCCGATGACGTGCCGCTGCTCAAGGACGCCGCAGCGCTGGCGCAAAAGGACCATGTCACCGGTGCCTCGCACCGCAACTGGTCGAGCTACGGTCTCGATGTCGTGCTGCCGGCAGGCTTCCCCGACTGGCGTCGCCATCTCCTGTCGGATCCACAGACCTCCGGCGGACTGTTGGTCGCCGTCTCACCGCAGCGCGCGGATGCAGTGCTGCAGAAGATCAAGGCGGCCGGCTATCCGATGGCCCGGGTCATCGGCCACGCCGAAGCGGGCAAGCCGTCCGTGTCGATCGTGTGATCTGAAGCGAAACGAGCCGCGCTCCTTGCGGAACGCGGCTCATCCCAGACGGATCTCGCGACCGGGCTAGAAATGGCGCTCGTGCCAGCCCATGTCCTTGTCGCGATCGTGCTTCCACTCGTGATACTCGGCGTCCTTGGCCGCACGATAGGCCGCGCGATCCTCGGCGCGGGCCCAGGTGTGCCAGGCGTGGCTGCGATCCCAGTAGCCGTCGCTGTAACCGATAGCGACGTTGCCGGTGCTGAAAGTGATCGAATCGGCGTGGGCAATGCCGACAAACGAGGCGCCGGCCAGCGCAATGGCGACGGCAGCAGTCTTGAGAGTGATGCTCATGGGCTCAGGCCTTCCTTCCATGGTTGGGCAGCCCCTCCTGCGAGAGGCCGTCACAGGGAACGCAAGGCCAGCCGGCCGGTTCCCTCCAGGAGCGCTTCCGCTCAGCCCTTGCGCAACAAATAAGTGTCCATGATCCAGCCATGCGCTGTGCGGGCGGCGGTGCGGGCCTGATGGATTTCCTCGGCCACGTCACGGAGCTTCCCCGCGACCAAGATCTCGTCGGGCGTCCCGAGATAGGCGCCCCAGTAGATTTCGATGTCTTCGTCCACGAAACGGCGATAGGCCTCCTCGCCGTCGAGCATCACCACGACACTATCGGCGCCGACAGGCCAGCCCTCGCGCAAGCGACGCCCCGTGGTGATCTCGACCGGCCGGCCGACGGTGTTCAGCGTGATCCGGTGCTTGGCTGCCAGCACCTGCACGGCGCTGATGCCGGGAATGACCTCGACCTCGATCGACTGCCGCCCGGCCGCCGCGACCGCGTCCAGATTGCGGATGGTACTGTCATAGAGCGACGGGTCTCCCCAGGCGAGGAAAGCACCGCACTCGCCCTCTTTCATCTGCCCGATCAAGGATTCGAACACCGCCTGCTTCTCTTGATTGAGACCCTCGACACAGGCCTCGTAGTCGGCTGGCTGCGCGTCACGTTTCGGACTGGGCGCCTCGAGCACGCGGTAGCTGCGACCCGTTGCGTAGCGCCGGCAGATCTCCTGGCGCAGCGCCACCAGGCCGCGCTTGGCCGCTCCCTTCTCCAGCACGAAGAATACGTCGACCATGTTAAGAGCGTTGATCGCCTGCACGGTGACATGCTCGGGATCGCCCGCGCCGATGCCGATGACCAGGATCTTCTTCATGCGGGATGCCTACCCCGTCACGGCGCCCGCGACCAGCCCGCGCACGATGTAGCGCTGCACCGAGAAAGCCAGAACCAGCACCGGGAGCGTGATGAAGGTCGCCGCCGCCATCAGCGTACCCCATTGAATGGAGTTGTAGCCGATATAGCCCAGCACGGCGACCGGCAGCGTTTTGGTGCCCTCGTTGGCCAGAACCAGGGCGAACAGAAAATTGTTCCACGAGGCGATGAAAGCCAGGATGCCCGTCGCGGCGATCCCTTGTGCCGTGAGCGGCACGACGATGCGCAGCAATACGCCGATCAGCGAACAGCCGTCGATCAGGGCGGCCTTTTCGATCTCGACCGGCACGGCCTCGATGAAGCCCACCATCATCCAGACGGTGAGCGGCAAGGTGAAGATCAGATGGCTCGCGATCAGGCTCACGAAGCTGCCGACGAGATGAAGTTGCAGGAACATTACGAACAGCGGGATCAGGAAGGCGATGCCCGGCGCCATGCGCGCAAGCAGCAGCACCACGCCGATCCCCGTGCGCCGGTAGCGGGCCAGCGCGTAGGCGGCCGGAATACCGAGCAGCAATCCGAGCCCCGTCGAGCCCGCTGCGACAATGGTGCTGTTCAGCGTGTAGTTCAGGAAGGAATTGTCGGCCAGCACCTGCCGGTAGTTGGCGAGCGTTGGCACGAAAGCGAAGACCGGCGGATAGGCGAGGAAATCGACCGTCGTCTTGAACGAGCCCATCACCATCCAAAGGAAAGGCGACACGAGCACAAAGGTGACGCTCCAGCCGGCGATGGCGAAGCAGAGGCGACGACGGCGCTGCGGGCTCACGAGGCGGGCTTCCGGAGCCGGATCAACAGCAGCGTGCAGGCCATCACCAGCGCGAACAGCACCAGCGCGATGGCCGAGCCGTAGCCGATCTTGTCGTAAGAAAGCGCGGCCAGATAGTTGTAGAGGTTCATGGTCTCCGATGCATGGCCCGGTCCGCCGCCGGTCATGACATAGACGATGTCGATCAGCTTCAGGAGATCCATCACACGCAGCATCGCCGCGACCATGAGCGTCGGCATCATCAGCGGCAGGGTAAGGAAGCGGAAGCGCTGCCAGACCGAAGCGCCGTCGACCAGCGCTGCCTCGAAGGGCTCGGTCGGCAAGGCGCTGAGGCCCGCCAGGCAGATCAGGGCCACCATCGGCGTCCACATCCAGGCGTCGACGGCGACCAGGGTCGGCACGACGATGCCGGGATCCGAGAGCCAGAGCGGTGGCTGGTGGATACCGATGCCGCCCAGCAGGTAGCGCACGATGCCGAGCGTGGGATCGAGCATGATCACCCAGACCAGTCCCATCGCGGCAGGTGTCGCCACCATCGGCAGGATGAGGAGCGCCCGGCAGATGCTGCGGCCGGGAAAGCGCTCGTGCATCAGGAGAGCGATGCCGAGCCCTAACGGCAGGTTCGAGGCGAGGCCGAGCGCGGTGAACCAAAAGGTGCGGCCCAGCGCCTCGACGAAGCGGTCGTCCTCGACGAGCTGCAGGAAATTCTGCAGCCCCACGAATCGCGGCGGATCGAAGCCGATCATCGACCAGCGATTCAGGCTCATCCAGCAGAGATAGAGCAGCGGGAAGCCCATCACCGCCAGGATGGCGACCAGCGCCGGAAGGCTGAGCAGCTCCGGCGTCCAGTCGCGCCTCTTGTCAGCCATTGATGATGGCCAGCACCTGCTTCTGTGCCTCGTTGGCGGCCTTGGTCACGTCGTCGCCGCGCAGCGCCGCCACGATCGCCTGGCCGATCACGGCACGCGTCTCCGGCACCTGCACGACCAGCGGGTTGGCCCCGTTGGGCACAGCGTTGGGCACCTGGCTCTGCACGATCTCGATCACGCCCGGAGGCGCCGCCTTGACGTACGACTCCTCGGTGTAGATCGACTTGCGCGACGACGGCAGGCCGGTGGCGATGGCCGCGGCCAGCATGCTGCGCTTGGAGGTGAACCATTGGATGGCGTACCAGGCGGCCTGCTGCTTCTTCGAGGAGGCCGCGACCGCGGGCCCCCAGGCGATGACCGTCGAGTGACTGCCGGACGGACCGCCGGGCACGGGCAACATGCCCACCTTGTCGACGATGCGGCTCTGCGAGGGATCCTTGAAGTAGGTGAGGAAGTTCACCGCGTCAGAGAACATCGCCGCGCGTTCCTGCTGGAAGAGCGGATAGGAGGTCTTCCACTGCATGCCGAGGATGTTGGGCGGCCCCGCGCTGCGCAGGATCTCGCTGTAGAACTTGAGCGCATTGATGAACGGCGCGCTCGCGAGCTCGGGCTTGCCCTTCTCGTCCAGCCAACGGCCGCCATAAGCAAACAGGAAAGGCGCAAAGGTGTAGAGCGCCTGCACGCCGTCGCCACGCGTGACATATCCCGCGACGTTCGCACCCGGATTGTTGAGCGCCTTGGCCGCCGCCATCAGCGCGTCGAGCGACGTGGGCGGCGCCACATTCTTCGCCTGCAGCATCGCCTTGTTGAAGAACAGTGCCTGGACCTCGGTCGAGATGGGCACGCCCATGAGCTGCCCGCCCTGGCGATGAATGTTGAGGATATTCGGGAAGAAATCCGCGAACTCCCAATCCGGTGCCGTGAGGTCGGAATTGATCATCGGCTCGAGCGGTTGATACCAATGAGCGCGCGTGAAGGCAGCACCATCCCACGATGGCAAAGTGAAGAAGCCGTCGACCGCACCGGGATCGGATCGCAGCGTCAACGGCAGCTTCTGGCGGAGCTGGTCCTCGTACAGGATCTCGAGATTGACCTTGAGACCGGTCTCAGCCTCGAGGGCCGGCAACTGCTTCTGCGCCCATTCGGTCCACGGATGGACCGAAACCATGAAACGAAGCTGTGTGCCGGCGAATCGCTTCCAATCGAAGCCCGCCGCCTGCGCGGTCCCCGCAAGAGGCGCGACGGCCGCTGCCGCGAGCAATGCCCGGCGTCCGATGATGCTGACCATGGATTTCCTCCCTTCCCTTGGGAGGATGTTAACGGTCCCGGAGCTTGGGGTCGATTGCGTCGCGCAGCGCGTCGCCGAACAGGCTGGCGCCCAGCACCGTCAGCACGATGGCAACGCCCGGGAAGATCGCGATCCAGGGCGCCGTCGTGGCGTAATCCTCTGCGCTGCCCTGCAGCATGAGGCCCCAGGCCGCGACCGGTTCCTGCACGCCAAGGCCGAGATACGAAAGCGAGGCCTCGGCCAGGATCGCCTGCCCGACGAAGGCCGAGAGCATGATCAGGAACGGCGCCAGCACGTTGGGCAGCATGTGGCAAAGTACGATCCGCGCATGGCCGAAGCCCATGGCGCGCGCGGCATCGACATAGGGCACCTCCCGCACAGCCAGTGCACTTGCCCGCACCACACGTCCGCAGCGCGGTATCAGCGGGATGGTGATGGCGATGATGACGTTGAACACACCGGTGCCGAACACCGAAACGACGGCCAGCGCCAGGATGATCAGCGGAAAGGCCATCAACACGTCGAGGATGCGTTGGAACAGGAGGTCGAACCAGCCGCCGAAATAGGCGCTGGTTACGCCCAACACCAGCCCAATCAGTCCGCCACCGACGGCGCAGCCGAAGCCCACGATCAGGGCGGTGCGGGCGCCGAACACCAGGCGTGAGAAGATGTCCCGGCCGAACTGGTCGGTGCCGAAGAGATGGATCCAGCTGGGTGCCTGCATCATGGAGGCGAAGTCGTTCTCCTCCGGGTCGAAAGGCGCAATCCAATCGGCCGACAGGCCGGCGAAAAAGATGATCAGCACGATGATCAGTCCAGCGACGCCGAGCGGCCTGCGGCGGCAGAAGTTCAGCACCTTGCCGAGGCGCGTCTGCGGACGCCAGGAGGGCGCGGTCGGATCGTGGGCGACGACGGTCATGAGTAGCGGATCCGGGGATCGAGCCAGGCGTAGAGCACGTCGATCACGAGGTTGGTGACGATGAAGATGACGACGACCAGCATGACCAGCGCCTGGACGAGTACGTTGTCCTGGTTCTGCACGGCCTGCACCAGAAGCCGGCCGATGCCGTTCAGGTTGAAGACCTGCTCGGTGATGACCAGGCCGCCGATCAGGAAGGCGAACTCGATGCCGATCAGGGTCACGACCGGCAGCAGCGCGTTCTTGAGCGCATGGCGGTTGACCACGATCTGCTCGAGCAGCCCTTTGGCCCGGGCGGTGCGGATGTAGTCCTCGCGCAGGACCTCGAGCATGGCCGAGCGCGTGATTCGCATGGTCACGGCCGAATAGCGGTAGCCCACGGTGATGGCGGGCAGCAGCACCATCGACAGGTTGCGGATCGGATCCTGGAAAGGCGAGACGTAGTCTATCGGCGGCAGCCAGGGCCTGCCGGTCCAGGCCGAGCTCACGTTCAGCACCAGGATCATCGACATGATGCCGAGCCAGAAGGACGGCGTGGCAATGCCCGCGATCGCCAGCACACGCACGACGTGGTCGAGCATCGTGCCCTCCTTCAGTGCCGAGATCGTGCCCAGCGGCACTGCGAGCAGAACGGCGATCACGGTCGCCATCACGGCGACCTCCATCGAGATCGGCAGCCTGAGCGCGATCTCTTCGATCACGCGATTGCCCGACCACATGGAGATGCCGAAGTCGAAGGTGAATGTGTGCCAGAGATAGGCCAGGAACTGCACGATCATCGGCTGATCGAGCCCCAGCTGATGATGACAGGCCGCGACCGATGCCGGGTCGACATGCGTACCGCCGGCCCCGAGGCGGATCACGCAGACGTCGCCCGGTATAGCCCGCAGCAGGAGGAAGACCAGAGCGGCGGCTCCCGCCAGCGTCGGAACCGCCAGCAGGAGCCGTTTAACGATATAGCGGTACATGCGCTCCGCCCCTCCGTCGTCCTACTTGTCCAGCCAGATGCTGGACAGATCCTGGTTCAGGTAGTGGCTCGGGCTGATCTTGAAGCCCTTCACCTCCGACCGGCCGAGGATGATGCGATACCAGTAGGGCAGCACGATCTCGTGCATTTCTTCGGCGAGCGTGTGGTTCTCGTAGGCCCGCATCGCCTCGCGCTGCTTCTTGGGATCGGTCTCCTTCTGCATCGCCTCGTAGAGATCGATCGACTTCTGGTCGTCGTAGTAGCCGTAGTTCTCCGGATATACCTTGTGCGGCAGATACTTGCCGGTATCGAGCACCGGATTGACCACGCTCTGGCAGTTGGCCTCCATGGCGACGTCGAAAGTACCGGCGCGCATGTTGGAGAACCACGGACCCGTCGGCACGACCTTCTGCTCGACATTGAGGCCGATCTTCTTCCATTCGCCGATCACCCAGGTGCCGACGAACTTGTAGGGCTGATCGACGTTGCGGTTGAGCAGCTCGAACTTCAGCCCCTCGGCACCTGCCTCCTTCAGAAGCTTTTTGGCCTCGGCGCGCGACTTCTCGATATCGGGCCAGAAGCCCGGGATCTTCTCCAGCTCCTCCTTGGTCGCCGCAAGCGGCGAGCCCGGGAAGACGATGCCGCCCACGGTGCGGACATTGGCGATCTTTGCCAGCGCCGGCGCGCCGTGCCACTGGTCGATGGCGAGCGCCAGGGCCTTGCGCACGCGCGCATCGTCGAACGGCTTCTTCTGGTGGTTGGGCGTCAGGATATTGCCGCAGTTCCAGTCGCTGTCCTGCACCCAGACCTTGTTGCCGAGCTCCTTCACCAGCTGGTCGCGCGCCGAGGGCGGCAGGCCACGGAACTCGATCGAGGCGCGATCGGCTCGCAGCGCGTCGACACGAACCGATTGCTTGTCGGCGAAGATGCCGATGATCCCGTCAAGGTAGGGCTTGCCCTTGTGGTAATAGTCCTTGTTGCGTTCGCCCGTGATCGACTGGCCGACTTCGTACTTCACGAGCTTGAACGGGCCGGAACCCATGATGTTCTTCTCGTACCAGTGCGGGTCCTTCTCGAGGATGTCCTTCTTGTAGATCCAGGTGTAGGGATCGGCGAGCGCCGGCAGGAACGCCGTGGTCGCGTATTTCAGCTTGAAGACAACGGTGCTGTCATCGGGCGCGGCGACCGAATCGACCATCTCGTAGTAGCTCTGCCGCGCGCTCGTCACGCCCTTGGGCGGCTTCACGATGTATTGCCAGCTCGTCGCCACGTCCTGCGCAGTGAGCGTGCTGCCGTCGTGCCACTTCACGCCCTGGCGGATCTTGAAGGTATAGGTCTTGCCGCCATCGGTCGGCGTCGGCATCTCCGTGCAGAGATCGCAGACGAACTCCGTGGTCGAGGCCGGGTTGTCGGGCGGGACACGGATCAGGACGCTGTAGTACGGCGCCGCCGTGTGGATGGTGGCGTAGGTCGTCTCGCGATGGGCATCGAAGCTTGGCGGGGCATCGGCCGGAATGAGATAGGTGAGCGTCCCGCCATGCTTGGGTTCCTCGGCGTTCGCCGGAGCGACCGCCAGAGATGCCGCGAGCGCAAGGCCCGCAGCCCAGAGTTCCTTTCGAAGGTACATCGACTCGCCCTCCCTTTCTGTCTCCGCTTGGTGCGGATGTATGAGTGAAGTACTCCCCGTTTCAGTGCACCTCGCTGCAGGCGACCCAATGTCCAGGCCGCAACTCACGCAACGCCGGTCGTGCTTCCTTGCAATTGTCGACGGCCATCGGGCAGCGCGGATGGAACACGCAGCCGGACGGCGGATTGATCGGGCTCGGCACCTCGCCGCGCGGCGGCCGGAACTGGCGCGAGGCTTCCACGCGCGGGTCGGGCACCGGCACGGCCGAGAGCAGCGCCTGGGTGTAGGGATGGAGCGGATTGTCGAACAGTTCGTCGCTCGGCGCCATCTCGACGATGCGGCCGAGATACATGACCGCCACGCGATGGCAGAGGTGGCGTACGACCGAGAGATCGTGGGCGATGAAGAGATAGGTCAGCTTGAAGCGCTCGCGGAGATCTTCGAGCAGGTTCACGACCTGAGCCTGGATCGACACGTCGAGCGCCGACACCGCCTCGTCGCAAACGATGAACTCGGGCTCTAGCGCCAGAGCGCGAGCGATGCCCACCCTCTGGCGCTGGCCCCCCGACATCTCGTGCGGATAGCGGTCAACGAACTTCGGATCGAGGCCGCAGACCGACAGCAGCTCGTCGACACGTGCACGGCGACGGCGGGCGTCAGGCTCGATGCCGTGCACGCGGATCGGCTCGGCGATGATGTCGCCCACCTTCATGCGCGGATTGAGCGAGCTGTAGGGATCCTGGAACACGACCTGCATGCGCCGGCGAAGGGACACGAGGTCATTTCCCTGGAGATGGCTGACGTCGCGGCCGTCATAGAGGATCTGTCCCGCTGTCGGCTGCTCGAGCCTGAGGATGCAGCGCCCAGTCGTGGTCTTGCCGCAACCCGACTCGCCCACGAGGCCAAGCGTCTCGCCACGGGAGATGGCGAAGTCGATGCCGTCGACCGCCTTCACCTCACCTACCTTGCGGGCCAGCACGATGCCCTCCGAAACCGGGAAGTGCATGGCGAGCCCACGCACCTCGACCAGCGGCGCGGCAGCGGCGGTCATTCCGCGGCCTCGCGGGCCTCGAGCAGCTCGGCGCTGCGAAAGCAGGCGACGACGTGGCCTGGTTCGGAGGCGGCTTCGAGCGCGGGACGGCCTTCGGCGCAACGCTCCGTCGCGAAGCGGCAGCGTGGCCGGAAGGCGCAGCCCGCATCGAGCCGCGTGAGATCTGGCGGCTGGCCATCCACGGGATCGAGGCGGGCGCGCCGCGGCTGGTCGAGGCGCGGCACGGAACGCAGCAGCGCCATCGTGTAGGGATGGCGCGGCGCGTGATAGATCGCCTCGGCGCTGCCGGCCTCGACGATGCGACCGGCATACATGACGTTCACGCGGCTGGCATAGCGCGCAACCACGCCGAGATTGTGGGTGATGATGATTTGCGCGACGCCGAGCCGCCGTGTCAGGGACTTCATCAGCTCCAGGATCTGCGCCTGGATGGTGACGTCGAGCGCCGTCGTGGGCTCGTCGGCGATAATCAGCTTGGGATTGCAGGCGAGCGCGACCGCAATCATCACGCGCTGGCGCATGCCGCCGGAAAGCTGGTGCGGATACTGTTTAAGCCGTCGCCTGCCATCGCCGATGCCGACCATCTCCAGCAGCTCGAGCGCCCGCTTCTCGCCGCTCGCACGGTCGGCGCCCTGGTGCCGCTCCAGGGTCTCGATGATCTGCCGACCGATGGTGAGTACGGGGTTGAGCGAGGTCATCGGCTCCTGGAACACCATGCCGATGTCGCGCCCGCGTACTTCGCGCATTTCCGCGGCGGAGAGCCGGCGGAGATCGCGGCCGTCGAACAGGATTTCGCCCGCGGTGATCCGGCCCGGCGGATCGGCGATCAGGCCCAGGATCGAGAGCGCGCCCACGGACTTGCCCGAGCCGCTTTCGCCCACCACAGCCACGGTCTCGCCCGCCTCGACGGTGTAGGACACCCCGTCCACGGCGCGCACGAGTCCGGCCCCGGTGCGAAACTCGGTATGAAGCCCTCTTACCTCAAGCAAAGGCGGCATGCGTTATTTCGTGTCCGCCTTTGGAGCGGCACGCCGTCTCGAGTGAAGCCTGTTTCCTCGTCGAGCTACCGCTTGCGGCGGCGCAGCCTCTATCGGGCCGCCGAAAAGGTACGAGAGCCTGTGCCGCTCTGCAAGCTCATGCCGGGGTGGTCTGGGGGCGCTTTGCCGCAAGGGCAGCCAGAACCGCCAGGGCCGCCAGTCCGCCAAACAGCAGCAGCGAGTCGGTGTAGTCGCCGCTCCAGTCCCGGAGCGCGCCCGAAAGGACCGGGCCGACGGCCTGGGCCAGCACCTGGAGCGAGAGCGCGACGCTGCGGATCGCACCATAGCTCTCGCGACCGAAATAGTCGGCCCAGCAGAGCGGCAGCAGGGTCATGATGCCGCCGATGCCGAGCCCGAATGTCCCGGCGGCGAGGTAGGCCACCTCGACCGAAGGCACGCCGATCAACCCGAACGAGCCCACACCCATCAGCAGTGCGGCCCCAGCCATGGCATAGCGCAGAGGCCAATGGCGCGGCAGAAAGCCGATGCCGAAGCTCGCCGCCGCCGAGCTTGCCGAGAAGACACTGATCACGGTTGCGGCCAGCACCGGCGGAATGCCGCGCTCGATCAGATGCGGTGCCTGATGCAGGCTGACACCGGCCTGCACCGGATAGACCAGCACCGTGTACAGCGAGAGCAGCCAGAAGGCCGGCGTGCGCATGGCCTGGGCACGGCTGAAGCGCGGCTCGGGCGCTGCCTTCATCGTGCCGCGCGGCGGATCGGGCAGCAGGCCGAGATCCTCGGGCCGGCGTGCCAGGAACAGGAAGGCCGGCAGGAAGCCGACAGCCAGCACTGTCGTGCCGACGGCGATCCAGCCGCTGCGCCAGTCGCCGCCCCGCATTGCTACTTGGGCGATGACGGGGATCGCCACCAGCCCCGACATCTGCGCCAGCGTGGCGATGGAGGTGGCGAGCGGCCGGCGGGCGACGAACCAGTTGTTCAAGGCGCCGTAGAGCCCCAGTTCGAACGGCCCCGCCCAGATCATGCGCGCGAAGCAGAGCAGCAGGTAGAAAAAGAGCAGCGACTGAACCAGCGACAGCGCCATGGTCGCGACCCCTGCGCCCAGCACGGCGCAGCTCAGGATCAGCCGCGCGCCGCGCCGGTCGAGCACCGGCCCGAGCCACGGCGAGACGACAGCGGCGATCACGCCGCCCAGCGACACCGCGCCCGCCATCTCCATGCGCGACCACCCGAACGTATCGGTCATCGGCACGACGAACACCGACACCACCGCTACTGCCGGGCCCTGGCGCGCAAAGCCGATCAGGCAGAGGCAGCCCAGCACGACCCAGCCGTAGAAGAACGGCAGGCGCGGAGCCAGCAAACGCGCAAGCAGAGGCTGCATCTAGATCAGGGGATGATGGCAGGCCGCGAACTGCCCGTCGCCCAGATTGCGCAGCTCGGGCACCTCCGCAGCGCATTGCACGTCAGCACGCGGGCAGCGGGTGCGGAAGCGGCAACCGGACGGCGGGGCGAGCGGCGACGGCGGCTCGCCACCAGGCACGTTGGCCGCGGGCCGCACGGTCGGGTCGGGCACGGGGATCGCCTCCAGCAGAAGTGCCGTATAAGGGTGCGCCGGAGCCTTGAAGAGCCGTTCGGTCGGCCCGACTTCGCAGAGCTTGCCGAGATACATGACGGCGATGCGGTCGCTCACCGCCTTCACCACGGCGAGATCGTGAGCGATGAACAGCAACGTCAGGCCGTAGCGCCGCTTCATCTCCTCCAGGAGGTTGAGGATCTGGGCGCGAATCGAGACGTCGAGCGCCGAGACCGGCTCGTCGCAGATCACGAACTCGGGTTCCAGGATCAGCGCGCGGGCGATGCTGATGCGCTGGCACTGGCCGCCGGAGAATTCATGCGGCAGGCGGCCCAGGACGAGATCGGGATCGAGGCCGACCGCTGTCAGCACCTCGCGCACCCTCTTCTCGCGCTCGGCCTTGTCCGTGACGCCCGCGATCACCAGCGGCTCGGCCACGATGTCGCCGATGCGGCGACGCGGGTTGAGCGAGGCGATCGGGTCCTGGAAGATCAGCTGCAGGCGCCGGCGCATCAGGCGCAGCGCCTCGCCGTCGAGCGTCGTGAGCTCCTTGCCGTCGAATGTCACCCGGCCCGAGGTCGGGCGGCGAAGCTGAAGGACGGCGCGGCCCAAGGTCGACTTGCCACAGCCCGATTCGCCCACCAGACCCAGCGTCTCGCCGCGCGCGACGACCAGGCTGACGTCGCTCACGGCCGATAGCGTGTGTCCGCCAATGGCGTACTCGACCACGAGATTGCGGACGGAGAGCAGCGGCGTCATGGCAGCGGATGCCAGCAGGCATGGAGCGCGCCTGCGCCCTCGGGATCGCGAAGCAGGGGCTTGTCGTTGCGGCAGGTCAGGTCGGCATAGCGGCAGCGCGGCGCGAAGGAGCAGCCCGGCAGCGGCCGCGTCGGATCGGGCGGACGGCCGCCGATCGCCGGCAGCACGGTGTGCGGCGGTGCATCGAGCCGGGGCAACGCCGCCAGCAGCGCCTGCGTATAGGGCATGCGCATTCGGGCGAAGAGCTGCCCTGTCGGCGCACGCTCGACGACGCGGCCGGCATACATCACGGCGACCTCGTCGGTGCGGCCGGCGACGACGCCGAGATCGTGGGTGATCAGGATCATCGCCATGTGTCGGCGCTTCTGCTCACGCGCCAGCAGATCGAGGATCTGCGCCTGAATCGTGACGTCGAGCGCCGTCGTGGGTTCGTCGGCGATCAGCAGCTTGGGCTCGCAGGAGAGTGCGATGGCGATGGCGACCCTCTGGCGCATGCCGCCGGAAAGCTGGTGCGGATATTGACGCAGCCGCTGCTCGGGCGAGGGAATGCCGACGGCCGCCAGCAGCTCGGCGCCGCGCCTGGCCGCTACAGTCCCGTCCATGCCGAGATGGGCCTGCAGAGTCTCGACGATCTGCGTGCCGATGGTGAGCACGGGATTGAGCGACGTCATCGGGTCCTGGAAGACGACGGCAAGCTCGGGTCCGCGCAATCGCCGTAATTCTTCCGGAGAAAGCCTCGCCATGTCGCGGCCAGCGAACAGGATCCGTCCGCCGAGCTTGGCGCGCTTCGGGAGCAGCTGAAGGACCGCGCGCGACAGCATGGTCTTGCCGCAGCCCGACTCGCCCACGATTCCCAGCGTGCGGCCGGGCGCCAGCACGAGATCCACCTTGTCGACGGCCTTCAGCGGCCCGCGCGCTGTCGGCAGGTCGACCGAAACGCCTTCGATGGACAGCAAGGGCTCGGTCACAGCGCGCCCGGCCGGGGATCGGTCAGGGCGCGCAAAGTGTCGCCCACGATGTTGAAGGCGAGCACGGTCGCGAACATGAAGCCCGCCGGAAGGAAGGCGAGCTGCGGGGCGATGTCCAGGCTCTCGCGGCCCTCGCCGATCATGCTGCCCCAGCTCGGCGTCGGCGGCGGCACGCCGAGGCCGAGGAAGGAGAGCGCTCCCTCGACCACGATGGTGACGGCGACGCCCAGCAGGAAGAAAGCGAGCAGCGGCAGCGCCACGTTCGGCAGAAGCTCGCGCAGGAGGATGCGGCTGTGCGTGGCCCCGAGCGCGCGGGCCGCCGTCACGAACTCGCGCTCGCTGAGCGAGAGCGTCACGGCGCGGGCGACGCGGGTGAAGGCCGGGATGCCCAGCACACCGATGACCAGGGTGAGGTTGGCGACGGACTGGCCGAGATAGGCCGTGACGGCGAGCGCCAGCACCAGCGGCGGGAATGCCAGCAGGACGTCCATGCCGCCGACGATGAAGGTCTCGAGTCTGCCGCGGAAATAGCCCGCCATCATGCCGAGGAAGCCGCCGATGACGACACCGATCACCGGCGCCAGCAGGCCGACGGTCAGCGAGAAGCGCGCGCCGTAGATCAGGCGGGAGAGCACGTCGCGGCCGAGCCCGTCGTTGCCCAGCCAGTGCTCGGCGCTGGGCGGGGCGCGCTTGCCCAGCATGTCGATGTCGGTCGGGCTGGGCAGCGGCAGCACGCCGGCCAGGATCGCCGCCGAGACGATCAGCACGATCCAGGCGGCGGCCACGACGAACAGCGGCCCGATGCGACGGCGACGCCGGGCGACGGATGCCACCTCGATGCTGTCGATGCCAGCTTCAAGCGCGGCCATGGCGGATCCTCGGATCGAGCACGGCGTAGAGCATGTCGACGATGAAATTCACGATCACGAAGCCCACGGCGACGAACAGCACCACGCCCTGCAGGATGATGAAGTCGCGGGCATAGATCGCGCCCACCAGCAGGCGGCCGATGCCCGGCAACGCGAAGATCGTCTCGATGATCAGCGTGCCACCGATCAGCCGACCGATGTTGATGCCGGTCACGGTGACGAGCGTGAGCGACGAGGGCTTCAGCGCATGGACCAGCAGGATACGCGCCGGCTTAAGCCCCTTGGCCTTGGCCATGGCGATATAGTCTTCCTGCAGGGTGGCGATCATGTCCGAGCGCAGGACGCGCATCAGGACAGGCCATTCTGCGAAGGCGAGCGTCAGGCCCGGCAGCACGAAGGAGCGGATGTTGGTGATCGGATCCTCGCTGAACGGCACCCAACCGGTCGCCGGCAACAGGTTGAGCTCCACGGCAAAGAGATAGATCAGCAGGATCGCGACCAGGTAAGGCGGCAGCGAGAGCTTGCCGAAGGCAAGCCCGGTCATGAAGCGGTCGAGCGCGCCGCCGCTCTTCACCGCACAGAGGATCGCGAGCGGAATGGCGATCAGGAGGCCCATCCCCTCGGCGATGACCATCAGCTCGAGCGACACCGGCAGACGGTCGGCGACGGCCGCGAGCACGGTTTCTCCGGTGCGGAAGGAGCGGCCGAGATCGCCGTGGGCAACACCCCACAGCCAGCGCAGGTAGCGCTCCCAGAGCGGCAGATCGAGGCCCATCTGGGCGCGCAGGGCCTCCACCTTTTCCGGCGTCGCCTGGTCACCCAGGATCGTGACGGCGAGATCGCCCGGCAGCAGCGAGGCGATCAGGAAGGTGAGCAGCGTGACGGCAAGCAGGACCGGCAGCAGGTAGACCAGCCGCCGGCCGATGAAGCGGGCCAAGCTTTACTCCAGCCAGGCGTGCGATACGTCGATGACGCCGCCGTAGAGCTTCGGCACGCCCTTCACCTTGGCCTTGGCCATCGCGTAGTAGGTGTTCTGGAAGGTCCAGAACCAGGTGGCGTCCTTGTTGATGATCCGGCTCGCCTCGCAATAGAACTCGGTGCGCTTGGCCTCGTCGGGCGTCAACCGCGCGCCCTCCAGCGCCTTGTCGAGCGCGGGATCGGTGAAGTTCGCGAGGTTGAGCGGGCTCTTGCTGTAGAAGTTGGCGAACATCTGCACGTCGGGATCGGGGAAATCGACGATGCGCCACGGCGTGACGTCGAACTTGCGCTGGAAGGCGCGCGCCGGGATCGTCGCCTGGTCGACCTGCTCGATCTCCATGTTGACGCCGATGTTCTTCCAGAATTGCTGCAGGATCTGGCCGTTGGCGCGGCCGCGCGGGGTCGCCGTGAACAGCATCTTGAAGGAGACCGGCTTGCCGTATTCCTTGATCAGCTCGGCCGCCTTCTTGGGATCCTCCGGCAACGCGCCGTCATCCTTGCACTGGACCCATGAGCCGTCGCCGTAGGGATTCCTCGCGGGACGGGAGAGGCCGTTGGTCAAGGCCTGCGAGTACTTCTTGCGATCGAGCGCCATGACCAGGGCCTGGCGAACGCGCACGTCGTCGAGCGGCGCCACCTTGGTGTTGAACACGTTCACCGCCGCGCCGGAGCCCGCGTAGCTCAGGACCTGCAGGCTGGAATCGGTCTTGGCACGCTGGATGTTGTCGGCCTCGAACTCGTCGGCCCACACCAGGTCGGTCTCGCCCGACTTGAGGCTGGCGAAGCGCGACTGCGAATCGGGCAGCGGGCGCAACACGATGCGGTCGAGATGGATCTTGTCCTTGTCCCAGTAGTTGGGATTGCGCTCGACCACCATGCGATCGCCCGCGGTCCACGATTTCAGCACGTAGGGGCCGGTGCCGACCGGATTGCGGTTGTAGTCGTCGCCCTTGGCCTTCCAGGCCGTCGGGGAGTGAACTGCGGAGTTCTGGCTCGGATAAGAGACCAGGCTGGGAAAGTTCACCGACGGGTCCTTGAGATTATACACCAACGTCAGTTCGTCGGGCGCCTCGACGCTGATGACTCCCGCGATATAGAAGGCGCAGCGGCACTTGTTGGCGGGATCCTTCTGCCGGTCGAAATTCTCCTTCACGGCTTGCGCATTGAACGGCGTGCCGTCGTGGAACTTGACGCCGGGACGGAGCTTGAAGGTCCAGGTCTTGAAGTCGTCCGAGTGCGACCAGGACAGCGCGAGCTTCGGCTGCACCTCGCCCTTGTCGTCGAGCGTCGTCAGGGTATCGAAGATCGATGCAGCGGCGGTGAAACCACCGGAATCGAAGACGCCGACCTTGAGCGGATCGAAGCCGGGGATGTCCTGTTCCAGGCCGACCGTGATGCTGCCGCCGGCCTTCTGTGCCTGAGCGGATGGCCCGATGGGAAGAGCAGCAAATACCGTCGCAAGGAAAAT
>DATJWN010000017.1:0-9595 GCA_035501235.1 Reyranella sp. | reverse complement strand
GCATGGTCCTGGAAGGCGACGCCCAGCGCATGCTGCGCCGACACCAGCCCCGGTGGCGCGCCGTTGACGCTGACGGAGCCCGCGCTCGGCTGCTCCAGCGCCGCCACCAGCCGCAGCAACGTGCTCTTGCCGCAGCCGCTCGGGCCCAGGATGGCGACGAACTCGCCCGGCGCGATCGTGAGCGAGAGGTCGGAGAGCGCCAGCACGCCCTCCTTGTTGCCGGCGAGCTGAAAGCGCTTGGTGACGCCGTCGATGACGATAGAGCTCACGCCGTCATCGCGTCGAAACGCTCCATCAGCTTCGGCAGCCGCTCGGCCAGGCGCGCGTCGAGCTCCTGGCGGTCGACGGTGAGCAGCTCGCGGTCCTTCATCACGACGTTGCCGTCGATCACCACGGTCTTCACGTCGCGGCCGACGACGGTGCTGGCCGCCACGAAATAGGGATCGTAGAGCGGCATGTGGTCGAGCTGCGTGCGGTCGACCAGCAGGATGTCGGCCTTCTTGCCGACCTCGAGGCTGCCGATCTCACCCTCGATGCCGAGCGCCCGCGCGCCGCCGTTGGTCGCGACCTTCAGGAGGGTCTCGCTGGGCATGACGTTGCGATAGGCCATGGGCGATCCCATGATCGCCTGCTGGCCGACCCGCGCCATGTGCGCCACCTGGAAGATGTCGAGCGAGCCCCACGACGCCGCGCCGTCGGTGCCGAGCCCGATGTCGATGCCGTGCTTCCACATCTCCGTGAGGCGATGCGGACCGATCGAGTAGTTGTTGAACGCGCAATGGCAGGCCGAGGGCCGGTGCTTCACATAGAGATCGAGCTCGTCGGTCGAGAGCAGCACCGAATGGGCGCAATGCATGTGCCTGTTGAGCGCGCCGAGATCGTTGAGATATTCCGCCGGCCGCTTGCCGAACTTGGCCAGCGCGTAATCGATCTCGTAGGTGCCCTCGCAGAGATGGGTGTGGATCTTGACGTCGAGCGTGCGCGCCGCCTCGGCCATCGCCTTGATGAGCTCGGGCGAGCAGACGATGATCTGGCGCAGCGACAGCCAGGCCTGCACCCTATCCGTGCCGCCCTTCGTGCCGGCCCAGCGTTTCACCAGCGCCACGTTGGCGTCGTAGGCCTTCTTGGTGGTGGTGATCATGGTCTTGGTGGCGACGCCCTGGTCGCAGGTCGTGAGGGCGACGAAGCCGCGGATGCCGGTCTCGATCGCCGCGCGCGCCATCGCGTCGGGATGCGGGCCGCCCGCCTCGGCAAAGCAGGTCGTGCCGACGGAGATCATGTTGGTGTAAGCCAGCAGGCCGCTGAGATAAACGTCGTCGTCCGTCAGCATGCCCTCGAAGGGGATGTAGTAATTGCTCCAGGGCGGGTTCTTGATCTGCCTGACGAGCGCCAGCTGCTGCAGCTTGCCGCGCAGGAAGGTCTGGCCGGTATGGAAATGCGCGTCGATCAGGCCCGGCATGGCGATCTGGCCCGAGCCGTCGATCGTGGACGTGGCCTTGATCTCGCGCTTCGCCGCCGAGGCCTTGCCGATCCAGGCGATCCTGTTGCCCTTCACCGCCACGGCGCCGTCGCGGATCACGCGGTTCTTGCCGTCGATGGTGACGACGTCGCAGCCGCTCAGCAGCAGGTCGGCCTTGATGGGCGCCTTCATGGTCAGCCTTTGATGCTGGCGTGCACTTCTTCCATCACCGAGAAATCGCAGAGCTTGTCGATCTCCGGCAGCGTGGTCCGGCCCGACGCCTTGGCCGCGGCGTACATGGGCCCCGCGATCGCGTCGCGATCGAGCACCATCAGCTTCTGGTCGGGCTTGGCCGGATTCTTGAGCATGGCGTATTGCAGCTCGTTCTGGCGCGTCTGCTGCTTGAGATCGAGGCCGAGATCGGCGCCGTACTTGGTGACGCAGAGCTTGGCCGCGACCGCGGGGTCCTTGAGATCGGCCATCCAGCCGCGCGTGAGGCCGCGCAGGAACTTCACCACCGTCGCGCGCTCGGCCTTCAGATAGTCGCGCTTCACGAAGACCAGGTTGGTGTAGCCCTTGTAGCCCATCGAATCGAACGAGGTGAAGAAGAAGTCCTTGCCGCGCACCATGTTCATCTTCACTTCGAGGGTGACCGCCTGGTTGGTGCCGTAGGCGGTGTAGCCGTCGCCCGCATGCGCGAGCAGCGGCTCGGGCGAGAAGCCCGCCGGCACGAAGTCCCACGTCTTGGGCAGGCTGTTGAGCGCGAGCGTCGCGTCGATCGCCGTGCGCTCGTTGGGGCCCTGCGCCAGGATCTTCTTGCCCACGATGTCGGCCGCCTTGAGGATCGGCTTGGCCGGCAGCGAGATGATGCCGAGCGGCGACACCGGGAAGGTGCCCGCGACCAGCACGAAATCGTTGCCGCGATTGAGCGCATCGAGATAGGGCAGCCAGGTCGCGTAGCCGAATTCGGCCCCGCCCGCCGCCACGGTGACCGGCGGCAGCGGCGCGTTGGGCCCGCCCGGCAGGGTCTTCACGTCCAGCCCCTCTTCCTTGAAGTAGCCGTTCTCCAGGCCGAGCCACACGCCGGCATATTCGACGTTGTTGATCCAGCCCAGCGCCACCCGCACCGGCTTGTCCGCGGCCGAAGCTCCCGAAGCGCCCAAAGCCGCGGCGCTCGTTCCCAGCAAAAATGTCCTGCGCTGCATGATCCCCTCCCGCTCCCAACCTACTCCCGCCTGCAAGGCTTGGGCCAGTGGGAGGGCCAGTGGGAGGGCCAGTGGGAGGATCCGTGGGAGGCTTGCCGCGTCCGCCGCGCGAGGCCAGATTCGGCCCGCATGGCCGGCTTCCTCGAAGATGCCTCGTTCAACCAATCGCCAACCTTCGGCGACATCGACCTGTTCGATGCCGACCGGCCGCTGGTCGAAGCCGCCGCGCGCTCGGGGCTGGACGGCAAGGCGCTCGCCGCCCTGGGCAAGGACTATGGCTCGGCGGGGACGCTCGATCTCGGCCGTGTAGCGAACGAGAACCCGCCCAAGCTTCGAACGATGGACGCCAGGGGCAATCGCATCGACTTCGTCGAGTTCCATCCCGCCTATCACGCGCTGATGCAGAAGAGCATCGGCTGGGGCGTCCATTGCACGGCGCACGACGGCAGCGCGCCCGCCGCTCCCATGGCCGACCATGCCGTGCGGCTCTATCTCGCGACCCAGGCCGAGAGCGGCCATATGTGCCCGCTCACCATGACGCATGCCTGCATCGGCGCGCTCAAGTCCGAGCCGGCGCTGCTCGCGAAGTGGCGGACGAAGATCCTGTCGCGCACCTACGACCCGCGCGCGCGGCCGTGGTGGGAGAAGAACGGCGTCACGCTCGGCATGGGCATGACCGAGCGGCAGGGCGGCACCGATGTGCGGGCCAACATCACCGAAGCCAAGGCCGCGGGCGACCATGTCGAGATCAGCGGGCACAAATGGTTCATGTCGGCGCCGATGTGCGACGCCTTCCTGGTGCTCGCGCAAGGCGAAGGCGGCCTCACCTGCTATCTGCTGCCGCGCTACCGGCCCGACGGCAGCCAGAACGCCATCCGCTTCCAGCGGCTGAAGGACAAGCTCGGCAACAAGTCCAACGCCTCGTCGGAGGTCGAATTCCACGCAGCCCATGCCGAGCGCGTCGGCGCGGAGGGCGCGGGCGTGCGCACCATCATCGAGATGGTGAACCTGACGCGGCTCGATTGCGCGATCGCCTCGGCCGGCCAGATGCGCTTTGGCCTGAGCCAGGCCCTGAACCATGTGCGCAACCGCTCGGTCTTCCAGAGACGGCTGGTCGACCAGCCCGCGATGCGCGCCGTCGTGGCCGATCTCGCCCTGGAGCTCGAGGCGCAGGTCGCGCTGGTCTTCCGGCTGGCGCAGGCCGTCGACCGGAACGAGACGGCCTACACGCGGCTGCTCACGCCCGCGATCAAGTTCCTGGTGTGCAAGAGCACGCCGCAGGTCGTCTACGAATCGCTCGAATGCCTGGGCGGCAACGGCTACACGGAAGACCTGCCGATGGCGCGGCTCTATCGCGAGGCGCCGCTCAACGCGATCTGGGAAGGCTCGGGCAATGTGATGGCGCTCGACGTGCTGCGCGCCGCCGCGCGCCAGCCCGAGGCCACGATGGAGACGGTGGGCGCGCTGGTGAAGGCGGCCTCGCGCGCCTTCGACGTGCGGCCGCTGGCGGCGGCGCTGGAGCGGACCCTGACGTCGCCCGACGCCGAACGCCGCGCGCGCTTCCTGTGCGAGGGGCTGGCCCGCATCGCGGCTCTGGCAGCGCTGGCCGAAGCCGACGCGCCTTTCGCTTCGCTCTATGGCGAGACACGATTGGGGCAGATGCAGTTCGGCCAGTTCGGCGCCGCCGATCTCGGCGGGTCCGAGCAGACGTTGATGGATCGCGCCCTCGCCGCGTAGGCTGGGGACCGATGAGGAGCCTCAAGTGAGCCTGTTCGCCCGCCTGTTCGGAGGATTGAACCGCAAGCCGGAACCGAAGATCCGGCCGTGGCCCGACCTGCCGCACGAGTGGACGTTCGACGAGGCGTTGGCCATGGCGGCACAGTTGCTCGCCACCATAAGCCGGACACCCATTGCCGAGGACCTCGTGGTCGAACGTGACGGCGTCAGGACCGTCGTTCAGTCCCGCGACAAGCTCCGCCGCCTCACCAAGCTTCGCGAAGTCCTGGTCGTCATCGCGAACGAGCGCCATCAAAGCCGCACGTTCACGAAGGATCAGCAGGACAAGTTCGATACCGTCGTGCCCGCCATCACCAACCTCCTCAAGCGGGCCAAAGACGACTTCAACGTTTTCCTGCATCATTTCCAGCGTTGACGTCCGGCCACGTCGGCGGAGGGAGGCGTTCATGGGCACACTGCCGGCGGCCACGGTCGCCCGATGGAAGCACGACGGGTTCCTGTCGCCGTTCCCCCTGCTCGATCCGCAGGAGCTGAACGCCTGCCAGCAGGGTGTCGCGCGCTTCGAGGCGTGGCTCGGCGCGCCGATCAATGCCGACGGCCACTATGGCCACTTCAAGTGGCGCTCGATGCCCTATCTGCTGATGCCGTGGGCCGCCGCGCTCGCGCGCGATCCGCGCATCCTCGACAAGGTGGAGGACCTGCTGGGGCCCGACATCCTGATCTTCACCAGCACCTTCTTCATCAAGGAGCCGCACTCGCCGACCATCGCGGCCTGGCACCAGGATTCGACGTATTACGGCATCGAGCCCAAGGAGGAGGTCACGGTCTGGGTCGCCCTCACCGAAGCGAGCGAGGCGGCGGGCTGCATGGACGCGCTGTCCTTCCGCGGCAAGCCGCGGCAGTACAGCCACGTCTCGCGCGTCGTCGAGAACAGCGTCAATCGAGCGGCACAGGTCATCACCGAGCCGCTCGAGGAGGGCACGCCGGTGGCGATGCCGCTCGAGCCGGGCTGGTTCTCCATGCATCACGGCCTCTGCCCGCACCGCTCCGGCCCCAACACCTCCTCGCACCGGCGCATCGGTCTCGGCTTCAACTACATCCCGACCCGCGCCAAGCCGTCCGGTTCGGTCCGCCAAGCGGCGCTGCTGGTGCGCGGCACCGATCGCTACGGGCATTTCGAGCCGGCGTCATGGCCCGTCGAGGAACTGGGCGACAAGGAAGTGGCGACGCATGAGCGCGCCATGAGTCTCTACCGCGACGGCTATCTCGAGGCCGAAGCCGAGCATGCGAGGACATCTTGATGAAGTGGATCGTTGCCGCCCTCTCGCTCCTGCTCGGCGCCGTCCCCGCGGCGGCCGAGGACTTCCCCAATCGTCCGATCACCCTGGTCGTGCCGTTCGTCGCCGGCGGACCGGGCGACATCATCGGCCGGCTGATCGCCGACGCCATGAAGCGCAACCTCGGCCAGGAGGTCGTGGTCGTGAACGTCGGCGGCGCCGGCGGCACGATCGGCACGGCGAGGGTCGCGCAGGCCAAGCCCGACGGCTACACGATCCTGCTCGGCCACACCGGCCAGGCGACCATGACCAGCCTGTACAAGTCGCTGCCCTTCGATCCGATCGAGGGCTTCGAGAAGATCGGCCTGGTGACCGAGGTGCCGATGACCATCGTCGGCAAGACGGGGCTTGCGCCAACCGATCTCAAGAGCCTCGTCGCCTACATCAAGGAGCGGCCCGACAAGCTCAACTACGCGCATTCGGGCCTGGGCTCGGTGGCACACCTCTGCGGTCTGATGCTGATGAGCGCGACCAAGACCAGCATGACCATCGTGCCCTACAAGGGCGGCGGCGAGGTCATGAAGGATCTCATCTCGGGCCAGATCGACGTCTATTGCGAGCCCGCGACCGGCACCACCTCCAACATCCAGGCCGGCCGCATCAAGGCCTATGCCGTCACGACCAAGAAGCGCGTCGCGACCCTGCCCGACGTGCCGACGACCGCCGAGATGGGCCTCCCCGAAATCGGCATCACGACGTGGTACGGCCTCTACGCGCCCAAGGGCACGCCGGCGCCGGTGGTTGCCCGGCTCGCGACGGCGCTGCAGGCGGCGGTCACCGACAGCAACGTGATCGCCCGCTTCGCGCCGCTCAGCATGGAGCCGGTGCCGCAGGACCAGGCGACGCCGCAAGCGCTGGACTTGAAACTGCGCGCGGAAGCGAAGTATTGGTCGGCCCTTCTCAAGGAGGCCGGCGTCCAGCCCGAATGACGCTCCGATGAGCACCGCCGCCCTGCTCTCGATCGACTGGATGCTGCGCGGCATCACCGTCGGCATGCTGCTGATGATCGCGTTCGCCACGGCGCGCGAGCATTTCCAGCTGGTCGCCGCCCGCCTCGCCATCCTCGTCTCCATCGGAACGATCGGCTACGTGATCTGCTCGGGCCCGGGCTCGCATCCGGTGCTGGGCTGGTGCCTGCCGCCGCTGCTCGCCCTCACGGGCGGCAACAACGTCGCCTTCTGGCTCTTCGCCTCGGCCCTGTTCGACGACAATTTCCGCCTGCGCTGGGGGCACGTCGCGCTGTGGGGGCTGATGGTCGTGCTGGGCGGCGTCGAATGCCTGGCCAACAGCCGGACCCTCACGGTCGCGATGATCTCGAGCTCGATCCTCTTCGCCCTGCTGGCCGTCGTGCCGACGCTTGCGACCTGGCGCAACGACCTGCTGGAGAACCGGCGGCGGCTCCGCCTCTTCATCGTCATCGCCTCGGCGACCTATACCGCCCTGACGGCGATCGCCAATCTCACCGGCGACATCACGCCCAACTCGGGGCCGAACCTGCTCGTCGCCGCCGCGCTGGTCGGCATCGTGGCGCCGATCGCCTTCACGACGCTCGGCCTCAGGCCGACGCAAAGCCTGTTCGCGACGCTGGCCCGGCCCGTCGCCGTTCCGGCCCTGGAGGCGCCACCCGCCTCGCCGCCTGCCGAGGCGGTCAATCCCGCGCAGGTCGCGGCGCTCGAACGCGCCATGACCGTCGACCGCGCCTATCGCCAGGACGGTCTCACCATCGCCCGGCTCGCCGACAGGCTCGGCCTGCCCGAATACCGGCTGCGGCGGCTGATCAACCAGGCGCTGGGCTATCGCAACTTCAATGCGTTCCTGAACGACTACCGCATCGCCGACGCCAAGGCGGCGCTGGCCGACCCGACGCAGGCCGACGTGCCGGTGCTCACGATAGCGCTCGATGCCGGCTTCAGCTCGCTGGGGCCGTTCAACAGAGCCTTCAAGGCCGAAACCGGCATGACGCCGACCGATTTCAGGCGCGGCGGCTCGCCGATTCCGAATTCGGCGAGCGATTTTCCGGATACGGCGAGCCGGATTTCGCCCGCACGCTAGGGTCGCCGCATGAAACGGCGCCAGTTCACCTCGCTCGCGGGGGCAGCGGCCCTCACCCCGTTCGCCGCCTTCGCCCAGCACGACAAGCTCAGTCGCGTGGCCGACGGGATCGCGGCATCGGGCGCCGACATCCACTCCCTGCTGGTCGCGCGCGGGGCCGCGACGATCTTCGAGCGCTACTTCCCCGGCTTCGACGCGGACAAGCTGCACGACACGAAGTCGGTCACCAAGAGCGTCGCTTCGCTCGCCTTCGGCATCGCCGTCGATCGCGGGCTGATCGGCATCGACGATCCGCTCGCGAAATACTTCCCCGACTCGCCGGACCTGGGCCTGCGCGTCTCGCACCTCCTCACCATGTCGCTGGGCCTCAAATGGGTGGAGGCGACTCCGGCGACGGGCGATGACGACAACGACGAAGCGCGCATGCACAGGGCGCGCGATCCGGCGCGCTACGTGCTCAGCCTGCCGGTGACGGACCCGCCGGGACAAAAGTTCTTCTACAACACGGGCGCGCTGACCCTGCTCTCGGTCCTGGTGCGCGAGGCGACGGGCCGGCCGCTCGACGAATTCGCCAAAGAGGTCTTGTTCGAGCCGCTGGGCATCACCGCGTGGGAGTGGACCCGATATAGAGGCGACAGCGATGCCGGCGGCGGCCTGCGGCTCCGGCCGCGCGACATGATGAAGATCGGCCAGCTCGTGCTCGCGGGCGGAAGCTGGAACGGCCGACGGATCGTCTCGAAGGCCTGGATCGACGCCTCGACGACGCCGAAGCTCGAGGCCTCGAGCGGCTACAAGTACGGCTATCTCTGGTGGCTCGGCCGCTCCCCGTACAACGGGCGTGAACTCGCCGTGATCGCCGCGCTGGGCCGCGGTGGGCAATCGATCCGCATCGTGCCCGGGCTCGACCTCGTGGTCGTGGTGACCGCGGGCTACTACCAGGACTACAGCCCCGCCGCCTTCAAGGTGCAGCGGGACGTCTTCACCGACGTCCTGCAGGCGATCGCCGCTCCAGGCTAAAGCGATATCATTGATATCAATGATATCATTGATATCGGGGGGTGGTGCGATTCTGAGACTCCGCCTTCAAAGGCAGGCAGATCAACGGTTTGCAGCCCGCCAGAGTCTCACGCCCTCGCCGATTCCGGATTCGGCCAGCACTTTTTGGAATTCGGCGAGCAGGATTTGGCCCCGCCCCTAGGGTCCGGCCCGAGTTTCAACCCCTCGGGAGTGCCCCATGTACCGTCCCCTGCTGCTGATCGCCTTGCCTGCGCTTCTCGGAGGCTGCGAGCGCCTCGACCGTGCCGCCCATACCGCGACCGGCTATGCCAGCCACCAGATGTGCTCGGCGACCTTCGTCTCCGGGCTCGATTCCACGGCCTTCTACCGCGATGCCGTGGCCCCGACCGGCGGGATCATCTCCTCCCTGTTCAGCCAGCAGATCGACCGGGAGCATCGTGAGGTCACGACGCGGCTGGCAGGCCTCGTCGAAAGCCGGGCGATCTATCGCGGCACCGAGGGCTGCCTCGTGGTTGCCGGCGCCCTGCCCACCAGCCCGCCCGCTACGGTCCGCACGCCGGGCAGAGCCCTGCTGCCCGAAATAGCAGGCCCCGCGCCGGTCGAGACGGCCGACCCCGCGATCAAGGCTGCGTTCGACGCCGCCTTCAGCGAGACCGAGGGCGAGCCGCCGCGGAACACCAAGGCGATCGTGATCGTGCACAACGGCCGGGTGATCGCCGAGCGCTACGCGCCGGGCTACGGCGTCGACACGCCGGTGATCGGCTGGTCGGCCACCAAGTCGGTGACCA
>DATJWN010000016.1:0-10279 GCA_035501235.1 Reyranella sp. | reverse complement strand
TTCACCGAGCGCGCGGTGCTGATCGGCACCATCGCCGTCAACCTGCCCTTCATGGTGCTGTCGCTGCAGTCCGTGATCGAGGGCATCGACCGCGCGGTCGAGGAGGCCGCCTTCAGCCTCGGTGCGCCGCCCGCCACCATGTTCCGCCGCGTGCTGTGGCCGCTCGCGCTGCCCGGCGTGCTCTCGGGCACGATCCTGTGCTTCATCCTGGCGATGAACGCCTACGCGACGCCCTTCCTGCTGGGCGGGCCGCTGTTCAAGATGATGGCGCCGGTGATCTACAACGAATTCACGCAGAAAACGAACTGGCCCTTCGGCGGCGCCATCGCCTACATCCTGATGGCCGTCACCCTGTCGCTGACCCTGCTCGCCAACCTCGTCCTGCAGCGGCGTATCGCACGATAGGCTGGCCGCACGATAAAGTGACGCTGCGGGCCCGACGCGGCCCTTTGCGGCTTGCACACGAAGCGACATTTGCGCAAATTCCCGCCACGGGGATGGTTTGGACTGGCGGGCAAGACGATAAAAAGCCCGTCAAATCAGGAGGAAATGCATGTATTCGCGCCTTTCGCGCCGCGCCTTCGTGGGCGCCGCAACCGCTACGCTTGCGGCACCCTCGGTTCTCCGGGCCGCCGAACCGCTGAAATTCCGCTGGTCGCTCGATACCGCGCCCAGCCATCCCCGCAACGTCGCCGTCGTCGACTATGTCGCCAAGCTCGAAAAGGCGACCAATGGCGCGCTGGTCGGCGAGGTCTTCCATTCGGGCCAGCTCTTCCCCGACCTCAACGTCTCCAAGGCGCTGACCCAGGGCCAGGTCGAGATGGCGACGCCCGGCGCCTGGACGCTGACGGGCTTCGTGCCCGACGCCGACATGGTGCAGCTGCCGTATTTCTACGGCCAGCCGACCGAGGTCACGCACAAGGCGAGCGACGGCAAGCCCGGCGCGCACGTCAACGCCCAGCTCGAGGCCAAGCTCAAGACGCACGTGCTCGGCCCGTGGATCGATCTCGGCTACCAGAACTGGTATTCGACCAAGACACCGCTCGACAAGTTCGAGTCGCTGAAGGGCCTCAAGATCAGGAGCCCGGGCGGCGCCGGCATCTCGTGGCGCATCAAGTTCGCGGGCGGCATCGCCAACACGACGGCCTGGCCGAACGTCCCGCTGGCGCTCAGCCAGGGCACGTTCGACGCCTTCGTCTCGACCGACGAGAGCTGCAACTCGGCCAAGCTGTGGGAAGCCGGCGTCAAGTATTCCTACGCCGACCATCAGTTCATGGGCCAGTACATCCCGATGGCCAGCAAGATCTTCTGGGACAAGCTCTCGGCCGATCAGCGCAAGACGATGAAGGACCTGTGGGGCGAGAACATCGCCGGCTATCGCACGGGCTCGCACACCAGCCAGGCCAACGCGCGCAAGATCCTCGAGACCAACGGCGTGAAGTTCCACGATCCGTCGGCCAACGAGGCGGGTGCCGTGCGCAAGGCCATGATGGGTGACGTCGATGCCCTCATCAAGGAAGCCAAGCTCTCCAAGGAGATCGTGGACCTTGTGAAGGAATCGGTCGGCTCGGCCTCCTGACGACGGTCCTCGCTTGAGCTCACGCGATACGCTCTGGGATCGCGTCGAACGGACCCTGGTCGGTCTGCTCGGCGCGATCGCCATGTTCATCGGCCTGCTGCAGGTCGCCGGCCGCTATTTCTTCCCCGCCTACGCCATCAGCTGGGCCGAGGAGGTGATCGTCTACCTCGTGGTCTGGGGCGTGATGATCATCTCGAGCCAGCTGGTGCGCACCGACGGCCATGTGCGGCCCGACCTGGTGCTGCGCCTGGTGGGGCCGAAGGGCCAACGCTGGCTCGAGAGCTTCAACTGCCTGGTGGCGCTCGTCTTCTGCATCGGCATGGTGTGGTACGGCTACGAGATCGCCTCCTCGTCCTACGCGCTCGACGAGCACAGCTCGACCGACTTCGGCTTTCCGATGTGGATCTACTACAGCGCCCTGCCGGCCGGCGGGCTGCTGATGACGATCCGCTACACGATCCGCCTCTATCGCTATCTCTTCCGCTTCGATCCCGCGACCATGACGGTCGGCCACACGGCCGAGCATGAGATGATCGATCAGCCCAAGACGGCATCGACGGACTGACGCGATGTGGACCTTCCTCTTCTTCGTGATGTTCTTCGGCCTGCTCGCCTCGGGCATGCCGATCTTCCTGGTGCTGGGCACCTGCGCCGCCGTCCTGTTCTTCGTCTCCGGCCAGCCGCTGATCGGCATGACACAGGTCGTCATCGATTCGATGAACTCGACGACCCTGATGTCGCTGCCGCTGTTCGTGATGGCCGCGGCCTTCATGCGCCAGGGCGGCGTCGCCAAGGCACTGGTCGATCTCTGTACCGCCTGGATCGGCGGCGTGCGCGGCTCGCTCGGTCTCGTCACGGTCGTGGCCTGCACCCTGTTCGCCGCCATCTGCGGCTCCTCGGTCGCGACGGCGCTGGCCATGGGCACGATCCTGCTGCCGGCGATGATCGAGAAGGGCTATCCGCGCTCGTTCGCGCTCGGCGTGATCGGCGCCTCGGGCACCATCGGCATCGTCATCCCGCCGAGCCTCGCGCTGATCCTCTACGGCATCGTGGCCGAGCAGTCCGTGCCGCGCCTCTTCCTCGCCGGCATCCTGCCGGGCCTGCTGCAGGCCGCCGCCTTCTTCACCTGGGTCTGGTACACCGCGCGCCGCAACAACTTCCCCGTCGAGCCGACCCTGCCGATGGCCGAACGGCTCAGGGTGACCGGGCGGGCGCTTCCGGCGCTGCTGCTGCCGATCATCGTGCTGACCGGCATCTATGGCGGCTTCGTCACCGTGACCGAGGCCGCCGCCATCGCGGCCGCCGCCTCCATGGCCATCAGCCTCGGCTTCTACAAGGGCTTCCACTGGACGCAGTCGCTGTCGGTGATCGCCGATGCGCTGAAGAGCGCCGGCACGATCATGCTGATCGTCGCCACCGCCATCGCCTTCGGCCACTGGATGACCGATTCGGGCGTGCCGGCCGAGCTGGTGAAATGGGTCGTGGCCCATCACTTCTCGACCTGGGAATTCCTGCTCGCGATCAACGTGCTGCTGCTGATCCTGGGCTGCTTCCTCGAGGTCGTGGCGACGCTCCTGCTGGTGCTGCCGGTGCTGGCGCCGGTCCTGCTGCCGCTCGGCGTCGATCCGGTGCATTTCTCGATCATCTTCACGCACAACATGGAGATCGCGCTCGTCCATCCGCCGGTCGGGCTCAATCTCTACGTGCTCGCCACCATCTCGACGGCGCCGATCGGCGAGGTCATTCGCGGCATCCTGCCGTTCCTGATCCTGCTGCTGATCGTGCTGATGATCATCACCTACTGGCCGCCGCTCACCATGTGGCTGCCGCAGCTCGTCTACGGGCACTGACGCCATGCATGTCGGACTGATCGCAGGCATCGGTCCGGCAGCGACGGATTTCTACTATCGCGGGCTGATCGAGCGGCACGCGGCGGCGGGCACCCGGCTCGACGTCACGATGGCGCATGCCGACGTGCGCGAGATGGCGCGCAACCTCGCCGACGGGAACCCGAGGAAGCAGGCCGAGATCTTCGCCGGCCTGATCGGGCGCCTGAAGAAGGCCGGCGCGGAGCTCGCCGCCGTCACCTCCATGGGCGGCCACTTCTGCATCGACGAGCTGCTGCCGATCTCGCCGCTGCCGCTGGTGCATGGCATCCATGCCGTCGATGCCGCCATCAGGGCGTCCGGCCTCGGGAAGATCGGCGTGCTGGGCACGAAGCTGGTGATGGACACCAAGCTCTATGGCGGCGTCGGCACCGCCGAGCTGATCGCGCCCGAAGGGGCGGCGCGCATCGAAGTGAGCGACGCCTATTCGACGATGGCCGGCATCGGCCGCGTCACCGAGCAGCAGCGCGAAATCTTCTTCCGCGAGGCGCGGCGTCTGGTCGATGAGCGCGGCGCCGAGGCGATCATGCTGGGCGGGACGGATCTGTTCCTCGCCTTCCACGGCCGGCCGCACGGGTTCCGTCTTGTCGATTGCGCGGACATCCATGTCGACGCAATCTTCCGCAGAAGCTCCGGAGGAAACACATGACCAGCCGCCTGACACGCCGCAGTCTCTTTGGCGCCACCGCTCTCTCGTTCGCCGCGCCCGCCGTGCTGCGCGCCGCCGAGCCGATCAAGATCCGCTGCTCGCTCGACACCGCGCCCAGCCATCCGCGCAACCAGGCGATGCTCGACTTTCTCCCGAAGCTCGAGAAGGCGTCGAACGGCGAGATCAAGACCGAGCTCTTCCAGTCCGGCCAGCTCTTCGCCGACCTCAACGTCTCCAAGGCGCTGCTGCAGGGCCAGGTCGAGATGGCGTCGCCCGGCACCTGGGTGGTGACCGGCCTGGTGCCCGATGCCGACATGGTCGGCCTGCCGTACTTCTATGGCGTGCCGATCGAGATGACGCACAAGGCGACCGCCGGCGCGCCCGGCGCCTTCGTGAACAAGCAGCTCGAGACCAAGCTCAAGGCGCATGTCATCGGCCCCTGGCTCGATCTCGGCTACAACAACTGGTACTCGACCAAGGTCCCGCTCGAGAACGTCGACTCCTTCAAGGGCCTCAAGATCCGCAGCTCCGGCGGCGTGACCAATTCCTGGCGCATCAAGTTCATGGGCGGCATCGCCAACACCACGGCCTGGCCCAACGTGCCGCTGGCGCTGAGCCAGGGCACCTTCGATGCCTTGATCAGCTCGGACGAGAGCGTGAACTCGGCCAAGCTCTGGGAAGCGGGCGTGAAGTACTCCTACACCGACAACCAGTTCCTGGCGCAATACATGCCGATGATCGCCAACGCCACCTGGGAGAAGCTTGCGGCCAAGCACCAGAAGCTGATCACCGACCTCTGGGCCGAGAACATCGCGACCTACAACAAGAACGCGATCGCGAGCCAGACGCGGGCGCGTGGCATCCTCGAGAAGAACGGCGTGAAGTTCCACGACGCCACGGCGCGCGAGATCGCCACCACCCGGACCGCGATGATCGATGCGGTGGACCCGCTCATCAAGGAGGCCAAGCTCTCGCCCGAGCTCGTGAAGCTCGTGAAGGAGAATATCGGGACTTAGGGACTCAACCTCCTCCCCCGTCACACGGGGGAGGGTAGGGAGGGGGCCGGCTATGCGATGGCTCTCTCCGATTTCAGATCATGATCTGAAACTAGCGGATGCTTCGACCGAAGCTTTCCCCCTCCTTTATCCTCCCCCGTATGACGGGGGAGGAAAAGCAAATCGGCATTCCGATCAAGCGAAGTGCGGCGCGACCTCGCGCATGAAGCGGTCCATCTGGGCCTTCACCTCGGCATGCGGCTTCTGGCCGTAGTTGAAGTACAGGATCACCTCGGCGACGCCCGCGGCCTCGACTGTCTTCAGGGTGTCGACGATGTGCTGCGGGCTGCCGCACAGGATTGACTTGTCGGTGAGCTTCTCCGGCCGCATGTCGCGCAGGATGTTCACGATATCGACGAAGTAGCGGTAGGTCGGCGGCACCTTCTCCCCTGACGACGAGGGGAAGGCGCCGATCAGCGCGTCCTGGAAATAGCGCACCAGCGCTTCCTTGCCGTACTGTTCCTCGGCGGGAGTCGAGGCGATGTGCACGAAGTAGGAGCACATGGCCCGCCGCATCGGCCGCTTGAATTGCTGCTCGCAGGTCTCGCGATAGACGCGCACCGCGTCGGCCAGCGAGCCATAGACCATGGCCGCGGCGAAGGGCGCGTAGATAACGTTCCAGTCGTTCCTGGCGGCGAGCTCCATCGATGGCCGCGAGAAGCACGCGACATAGGGCCGAAGCGGCTGCTGCGCCGGCTTGGGCCGGATCTCGACGTCATCGAACTGATAGAAGCGGCCCTTGTGGCTCCACTTGCCGGGCTCCGTCCAGGCGCGCCACACGATCTCCAGTCCTTCGGCGAAGAGCTCGGCGGAGTCCTCGAAATTGGCCTGGAAGGGCGCGTATTCCTTGCGGTCGTAGCCGCGGCCGGCGGCGAAATCGACCCTGCCGCCCGAGAGCAGATCGAGCGTCGCCCATTCCTCCGCGACATGCAGCGGATGGTGCACCGGCAGCAAGGTCACCGCGGGCGCCAGCCGCAGCTTCCTGGTTGCGCCGGCAAGCTGCGCCAGCATGGCGAGCGGCGAGGCGTTGACGCCTAAAAGGTTGAAATGATGCTCGCCGATCCAGGCCGAGTTCAGCCCGATCTGCTCGGCATAGAGCGCCTCGGCGAAGATGTCCTGGATGAACTGCTCCGCCGTGCGCGGATTGTTCGGATAGCGATTGTCCGAAAGCGTGAAATAGCCGAACTGCATGGGCGCTCTATTCCTGCGGATAGCGCCACGGCTGGGCCGGCTGCTGCGCACCCTCGTCGATCGCCCAATGCGGGATCGAGAGGCCGGGCGCCACATCGGCGAATACCATGCGCACGCGCGTGCCGATGCCGACCTTCTTCACCATGTCGGGCGGCGCCAAGGTGCCGTCCGGCGTCGCGAGATTGCCGACGACCCGCAGCGCCTCGTCAGGCGTGGGCTTGCCCTTCTGGGTGTCGAGGTCGACGATCAAGATCAGGTACGGTGTGTGCGCCTTGAAGGCCGGCTGAATGGCGTGATGCACCTCGGTGTAGGAATGCACCGCACCCTTGCCCTCGACCCTGGTCCATTCGGATTTCGGGCTCATGCACCACGGGCAGGCCGTGGTCGGCGGATAGCGCAACAGGCCGCACGCCTGGCACTTCTGCAGATGGAAGTCGTGCGCGGCGCAATGCTTGAAGTAGCTGAGGTTCTCGACATCGAGGTCGTTGAGGTCGAGCGGCATGCCGAGATAGGTCGCCTGGACGGACATGGTCTGCTCCCCTACTCGTTCCGCATGACCATGGCCGAACCCGTGCCCGGATTGGCCCAGCCCATGTTGGTCGAGACCTCGCACTTCTTCACCTGCCGGCAGCCGCCCTCGCGATAGTCGTAGGTGTGCTGGCGCTTGCCGTCGGGGCCTATGGGGCAGGAATCGTCGGCGTCGTGGCGCAGCTGGCGCACGTTCTCGATCACCATGTTGAGGCCGTGCGTATAGCCCTCGCAGAGATGGCCGCCGCTGGTGTTGTTGGGACGCTTGCCCCCGAGGCGGATCGTGCCGTCCGAGACGTACTGCCCGCCGTCGCCCTTCTTGCAGAAGCCGTAATCCTCGAGCTGCAGCATGGTCGTGAAGGTAAAGGCATCGTAGGAGCCGGTGATATCGACATCCTCTGGCCCGACGCCCGCGTTCGGCCACAGGATCTCGCGCGCGTATTTGCCGGCCACGGTCGAGATCGGCCCGTGCTGGTAGTGCATGTCGGTGCGCGGCTTGCTGCAGCGGCCGACGACGCCCCGGATCAGCACGCGCGGATGGCGGCAATCCCTGGCGCGATCCGCGCTGGTGACGACCAGCGCCGTGCCGTTGTCGGTCTCGACGCAGCAATCGAGCAGATGCAGCGGCTTGCAGATGAGGCGGCTCTTCAGCACGTCATCGATCGTATAGCGCTGCTTGTAGAACGCCTTGGGATTGTTCGAGGCGTGCTCGCTGTGTATCGCCTTCACGGCCGCCACCTGCTCGGGCTTCGTGCCGTAATCGTACATGTGGCGCATGAACGACGGCGCGAACATCTGGCCCGCGCTCTGCCAGCCATAGGCGCGCTGGTGCAGCATGTCGCCCGAGACGGGCGCCACCGAACGCGCGCCGGTGCCGCCGATGCGGACCTGGCTGAAGCCGTTCATGGCGCGGAAGATCACCACGCACTTGCACATTCCGGCTTCCATCAGCCCCATGGCCATGCCGACCAGCGCCTCGGTCGAGGAGCCGCCGCCGAACACGTCCATGTAGAAGTTGAGCCGCAAGCCGAGATCGCCGCCGATGAAGGTCGCGAAGGTCGAATCGCCCGACTGATACGACAGCATGCCGTCGACATCGGAGGCCTTGAGCCCCGCATCCTCTATCGCATTTCGCACCGCCCAGGTGCCGAGCGCGCGGGTCGTCATTCCCGAGCCGCGCGTGTAAGTCGTCTCACCGACGCCGACGATAGCGTACTTGTCGCGCAGGTATTTGGGCGTCGAGGTATCGGTGTCCGCCGGAAGAGTCATTGGCGTTTCCTCTCGTCTCGCTTTGGTTACCCGATTGGTAGCATGGCGCTAGAGCGGCTTCCGGACAAATAGACCCGCTTAGGCGGGTCTATTTGTCCGGAAACGCATTGCACGAAGCGCCTCGACCGTCGGCACATTCCGTTCGGCTGATTCCAGCCGAACGGAATGTGCTCTAGCCCGCGCGAATGTCCTGGTCTTCAAGTATCTCGAGGACGTCCAGGTCGGAGAGCGGCAGCCATCCGTCGGGCACCGGCCAGTGAAGTGGACACTGCATCATGATCTGCCGGCCCTGCCCTGGCACCTCGACCTCGCCGACGCGGCGGAAGAGATCCTCGCGGCCGACGAAGGGGACGAGGCTCGGCGACACGCCAGCGGGATTGGCCGGTCGATAGACCGCACGCACCGGATCGAGATGCTGCACTTCCTTGCGGTCGACTGGCTTCTGCTGCACGGGCTTCAGCGGCGTCGGCTTCGCCTCGTCCCGGTCAGCGCGCGCACAGCCGGTACGGTCAGGCGTCGGCCCTGCAGACGACGCGCTACCATGCCTTCGCACCCGTCATCGGCGCTTCTCTCTCTCTAGTAGCTCGGCTTGGTCGAGAAAGGCGTCAGCTGGATCTCGTGCGTCCAGACCGAGCGATCCTGGGTGTGCAGGTAGTAGAACGCGTCGGCGATCTTCACCGGATTGATGAGCTGATCCGGGTTCTGCTTCGCCCGCGGCAGGCCGTGCGTGCCGGGCGAATCGATCAGCCCGTCGATCACCACGTTGGCGACGTGGATGCCATGCTCGGAATATTCCTCGGTGAGGACCTGCGCCAGGGTGCGCATCATCACACGCGGATAGTAGAGCGACTGGCCCGTCATGCGCTTGCGCCCGCGCAGCGAGCTCGAATTGTTGGAGAAGAAGAACGAGCCCTCGCCGCGCTTGCGCATCGCCGGCAGGACTTCCTTGGCCACGAGAAACGGCCCGCGGCTCGCGATATGCTGGGCAGTGTCGAACATCTCGACCGGGATGTGCTCGAGCAGCTCCTTCTCGGGCGGCAGGTCGCGGCCCTCGAGATAGCCCGCGTTGTAGACCAGGACGTGCGGGGCGCCCGCTTCGGCGCGGATGGTGGCGAAGGCCGAAGCGATGGACTCCTGCTTGGCGAGATCGAGCTCGACGATCATGCAGTCGCCGCCTTGTTTGCGGATCGCCTCGGCGAGGCCCGACGCGTTCGCTTCGGCGCGCGTCGTCAGCACGACGAAGAAGCCTTCGGCTGCGAACTTCTGGGCGATGGCGCCGCCGACGCCCCAGCGCACGCCCACCGGCAGGGCGCTGTCGTCGACCGATGTGCCGTGCGCCAGCCTGGTGTTGCGGCCGTCGGCCTGCCACTTCGAGGTGGCGCCGATGACCACGGCGACCTGCTTGCCCTTGTCGTTCTTCGTCATTGCCGAATTCCTCACCTGGTCACGCGTGCTCTTCTGGACCGCGAGCTTCCAGCTCGCTCATGAGCCCGAGCGAGCTGGAAGCTCGCGGTCCGGAAGACATATGAATCACCACGCCTTGCCGCCGGCGACCTTGCCCTTGGCCGCCGCATAGCGGTCGATCTCGGTCTGCACGGCCTGGGCCGATTCGGCACCGGCCGTCGCATGCTTGGCCGTGGCGTTGTCGTAGCTCGCGATGCGGAGCGTATTGGACTGGCGCTGGAAGTGCGGATGGACGTAGCGCGCCATCAGCTCGTAGCTCTTCTTGGTCGCCTCCCAGTCGGCCCAGTTGTTGGCCAGCAGCAGGACGGCGCCGAAGCCGCCGGCGGAGCCGAGCCACAGGCGTTCGAAATGCCTGATGCAGTCGTCGGGCGTGCCGATGCAGGCAAGCCCGCTGCTGGTCAGGAAGTCGACGGGATCCTTGATGCCCGCCGGCACGATCGGGAAGGTCGCTACGTCGGTGAAATACTTGGCAAAGGCCTCGAGCCCATAGGCCATGTCGGCCCGCGCCTTCTCGCGCGTCTCGGCGACGTGGGCGAAGGTGACGATGCGCCACTTGGAGCGGTCGGCCACCTTGCCGGCCTTCTTCGCCTCTTCCTCGTGGATCGCCCAGTTCTTGGCGTGGCCCTGCAGGGCCTCGTCCGACGTGCCGCCGATCGAC
>DATJWN010000015.1:0-4463 GCA_035501235.1 Reyranella sp. | reverse complement strand
GCCGGCGGCCGGTTTGCCGTTGTAGCGCGTGATCGAATCGGCCGACTTCGAGCCCAGCTCGACCGTGGCGATGTCCTTTACGCGGACCAGCGCGCCGTCGGGGCTGGCGCGGACCACGATGTTGCCGAACTCCTCGACCGTGGTGAGCCGGCCCTGCGTGGAGATGTTGAACTGGAACTGCACGTCGTTGCTGAGAGGTGCCGCGCCGACCTGGCCGACGGCGGCCTGGATGTTCTGGGCCTGGACGGCCTTCACCACGTCCTGCGGCGTGATATCGAGGCTCGACATGCGGTCCATCTTCATCCAGACGCGCATGGAATAGTCGAGCGGGCCGAACAGGCTCGCCTCGCCCACGCCCGGCACGCGCTTCAGCGCGTCGACCAGGGTGATGGTGGCGAAGTTGGACAGGAACAGCGCGTCGCGCGTGCCCTTGGGCGAATAGACGGCAACGACCTGCAGCATGGCCGACGACTGCTTCTTCACCGTGACGCCGTTCTGCTGCACCTCGGCCGGCAGGCGCGACACGACCTGGCTCACGCGGTTGTTGACGTTCACCGTGTCGAGGTCGGGATCGGAGCCGACGGCGAAGCTCACCGTCAGCGAATAGCTGCCGTCGCTGCCCGAGGTCGACTTCATGTAGAGCATCTGCTCCACGCCGTTGACCTGCGATTCGATCACCTGCGCCACGCTCTCCTCGACGGCCTTGGCCGAGGCGCCGGGATAGACAGCGCTCACCCGGACCTGCGGCGGCACGATGTCGGGGAACTGCGCGACCGGCAGCACGGTGAGCGAGATCGCGCCCGCGATGGTGATGACCGTGGAGACGACGAAAGCCAGCCGCGGGCGGCGGATGAAGAGCGACGCGATGCTCATGGCTCAGCCCTTCTGCGGGGCGGGCATCGAGGGCGCCGCCGGCGCCACGGTCGGCGAGACCGTCATGCCGGGGCGGACGCGCTGCTGGCCCTGGACGATCACCTTCTCGCCGGCCTTCAGCCCCTCGTCGATCGTGACCAGCCCGTCGCGCTGGGCGCCGGTCTTGACGCGACGGACCTCGACCACGTTCTTGTCGCCGACGACGAAGACATAGGAGCCGCTCTGGTCGATGGCGATGGCGGCCTGGGCCACGGCGATCACCTTGGGTGCATTGGCCTGCTCGAGCACCACGCGCAAGGTCTGGTTGTCGGTCAGCACGCCGTCCTTGTTCTCGAACACCGCGCGCACGATCTGGCCGTCGGTCTTGGGATCGACCGTCACGTCGAGGAAGTCGAGCTTGCCCTTCTCGCCGTAGAAGCTGCCGTCGGCGAGCTTCAGCTGGACCACCATGACGGCCTCGCCCTTGGCCTGGTTGTCGCGCCGGGCTTGCAGGATCTCGGCCTGGGTGACGGGGAACAGCACGCGCATGGGCTGCTCGCTCACCACCGTCGCCAGCACGCCCGAGTCGGGGCCGACGATGTTGCCCGGCGAGACCGTGGCGCGGCCGATGCGGCCGTCGATCGGCGACTTGATCTCGGTGTAGGAGAGCTGGATCTCGGCATTGCGCAGCTGCGCCTCGGCGTCCTCCAGCGCGGCCTTGGCCTGGAGCTGCTCGCTCGTGCGCTGGTCGAACGTCGCCTGCGTGCCGGTGTTGGTGCGCAGCAGGTCGGTGGCGCGCTTGAGCTGGATGTCGGCGTTGGCGAGCGCCGCCTTCGCCGCGTCGCGCTGCGCGGTCTTCTGGTCGACGGCCGCCTGGTAGGGCTCGCGCTCGATGGTGAACAGGACCTGGCCCTTTTTCACGGGATCGCCGTCGGTGAACTTGCGCGGCCCGAGGAAGCCCTGCACGCGCGCACGCAGCTCGACCTTGTCCACGGCGGCGGCGCGGCCGATGAACTCGAGCTGGGGCGCGAGGCTGCGCTGTTCTGCCGCTTGCACCAGAACCGCGGGCGCCGGTGCTGCTTGCTGGGCGGTCGCAGGTCCCGTCAAGATCGTGCCGGCAAGCAGCATTGCCGCGAACCTGAAACGACGATTGTGCATTATCCATGCCCCCGCATGTATCGCGCGGACAGTGCCCCATTTCGACCGGACCGTCACGGCATTTCCCGTTGTGCGCGGCGTCGTGATAGCGTGAGATCAGAAAGTCGCATGACAAGTCGTCTTCTGTTGCTGTTTGCATTGGCGCTAACGCTGCCCGTCGCTGCCGGTACGGCGCGCGCGCAGCTCGCCTCGCCGCCGCCCGTCAATCAGCCGCTGCCCAAGGGCATCACCAATCCGGGCGAATTCGGCAACTACGTCGCGGCCATCAACATCAAGGATCCGCAGAAGCGCGCCGAGACGCTGGAGCTCTTCCAGATCTGGTATCCGCAAAGCGTGCTGCGCATCGTCGCCTTCGAGCAGTTGATGGCGGCGTGGCACGCGGCGGGCAATCCCGACAAGGCCGACGCCGCGGCGGTGAAGCTGCTCGAGCTCGATCCGAACAACGTGCGCGCCCTCGCCAACCGCGCCTATGTCGGCCGCATGCGGGCGATGGCGGGCAACGCCGCTGCGCTGGCGCCTGCCGTCGACGCGGCGCGGCGCGGCATGGCGGCGCTGCCCAAATGGCCGAGGCCGGGCGGACTCGGCGAGCCCGAGTTCACGCGCCTCAAGATGCAGATGGTCGCGGTGTTCGATGGCGCGCTGGGCTACGCCGACCTGCAGGCCAAGGACTATGCCAAGGCGCGCTCCCATTTCAGCGAGGCGGTGTCGGTCGATCCGGAGAACTTCCTCGACGTCTACCAGCTCTCGGTGGCGATGCTGGAGGGCCAGCCGCTCGACGCCACGGGCTTCTGGTACGCCGGCCGCGCGATCGCGCTCGCCCGCGCCGCCAAGAACGAGACCACGGCGCAGAGCATCGAGAAGTACGCCCGCTCGCGCTACGAGCACTATCACGGCAGCGAGGAGGGCTGGGACGGCCTGCTGAAGCGCGCCACCGCGCAGCCGGGCGTGGCGCCCGACAAGTTCGCGGGCACCGTCACGCGCGCGCTGACGCCGCCGGAAGCGGCGGTGCAGATGGCGTCGGGCATGGACATCGGCAATCTCTCCTTCGTCGACTGGGAATTCATCCTCGCCCATCGCGACGATTCGCCGGACAACAAGGCGGCGGCGGAGAAGGTGTGGAAGGTGATCGTCGACAAGCAGAAGGGCGGCGCGCGGCTGAAGATCCCCGTCAAGATCGTCGCCGCCACGCCCGAGAAGCTCGAGGCCGCGATCTCGGAGGAGAACCAGGCGAGCAACACCGCCGATCTGGTCATCGAGATGGCCCATCGCCTCAACCCGCTGCCGGCCACGGGATCGACGATCTCCATCATCGGCACGATACAGGACTACCAGGCGAGCCCGTTCCGCTTCTTCCTGAGCAAGGCCGAGCTCGCCGACGAATCGCTGCCGGTCGCGGGCGGCGCCTGCGCCGAGCCGCGGCCGCAGGTCTGCACGCGCGACTACCGGCCGGCGTGCGGCGTGCTGCGCGACGGCAGCCGCAAGACCTACGGCAATGCCTGCAGCGCCTGCGCCGACCCGGCCGTGCTCACGCAATCCGCCGGCACCTGTCCCTGAGCTTTTGATCGCGTGAATCTCCTTGCCGGAAGATCGGGCTCCTGATACTTAAGTAAATGCTAAACTATCAAGCGGCACCGCTCGACCTCGCTTTTCAGGCGCTGGCCGATCCGACGCGGCGGGTGATCATCGAGCGGTTGGCGCGGGGCTCCGCTTCGGTCAGCGAGCTCGCCGCGCCGCTCGACATGACCCTGTCGGCGGTGGTGCAGCATCTCGCGGTGCTGGAGGAGAGCGGGCTGGTGCGGTCGCGGAAGGTCGGCCGTGTGCGGACCTGCCGCCTCGAGCCCAAGGCACTGCAGGGCGCAGAGCGCTGGTTCGCGGAGCGCCGCGCCACCTGGGAACGGCATCTCGATCAACTCGGCCAGTTCCTGGCCGAACGGAGGAAGACATGAGCAAGCATTCGGCCGTCCACGACACCTTCACCCTGGAGCGGACCTATCCGGCTGATCGCGCGCGCGTGTTCGGGGCCTTCGCCGATCCCAAGGCGAAGGAGCGCTGGTTCACGCCGCCCGCGGGCTGGCGCGTCGAGCGCGGCGGCATGGAGTTCAAGGTCGGCGGCAAGGAACATGTCGTGAGCACATCGCCCGACGGCAAGGCTCACGTGTTCGACGCGATCTATCTCGACATCGTGCCCAACGCGCGCATCGTCTACGTCTACGAGATGCACATGAACAAGGCGAAGATCTCGGCCTCGCTGGCCACGGTCGAGTTCGCCGCGGCGGGATCAGGCACCAAGCTCACGATCACCGAGCAGGGCGTCTTCCTCGACGGCTACGACGACGCCGGCAGCCGCAAGCAGGGCACCCAATATCTGATGGAGCTGATCGGCCAGAGCCTAGAGTAGCTCAGCCCGTCGTCCCGACCGGAGCGCCGAAGGCGCGCAGTGGAGGGACCTTCTC
>DATJWN010000014.1:0-7378 GCA_035501235.1 Reyranella sp. | reverse complement strand
CACCTCGACAATCTCGGGCGCTGGATGATGGCGCGGGCGCCGGCGCTGGCGCGGAGCTATGCCGCTCTCATCGCGCCGGGCGAGCCGAATTTGCGCGTCCGGCCGGGTTGGCGCTTCGCCGAGGAATACTACGACCACAGGCAGTGGCTGGCCTGCCGGCGCGGCGCCATCTGGGAGGCGGCGGCACGTTACAAGTTCCTGATGCCGATGACGCTGCCCTGGTACGACGGCACGACCGTCGAGGTGACGCTGGGCAACGACAACAGCCTCTGCCTCTACGTCTGCGGCTCCTTCGAGCCCAACGAGTTCGCGCTGCTCGACCGGGTGCTGCGGCCGGGCATGACCTTCATCGATGTCGGCGCCAACGACGGCTATTACACGCTCTTCGCCGCCCGCCGGGTCGGCCGCCTGGGCCGGGTCGTGGCCGTCGAGCCGAGCACGCGCGAGCGCGTGCATCTGCGCCGCAACGTCAAGCGCAACAGCCTCGACAATGTGAGCATCGTGGCGGCGGCGCTCGGCGCCTCGAACTCCGTCGCCGATCTTCGGCTCGCGCACGGCGTGCATGCCGGCCACAACACGTTCGGCCGCTTCGCCCATGACGGCGTGCAGGCCGACAGCCTCGAGCAGGTGAGCGTCGAGACGCTCGACAAGGTGGTCGCCAATCTCGACCTCAGTCGCGTCGACTTCATCAAGATCGACGTCGAGGGGGCGGAGGCGAGCGTGATCGACGGCGCGCGCACGGTGCTGACGAAGATGCGCCCGATGATCCTGCTCGAGGTCAACGACAGTGCGCTTCGCGCGCAGGGTTCCAGCGCGGAAGTGCTGCTTGATACGCTGCGCCGGGCGTTCAACTACGAGATCATGGTGTTCTCGCCGGAGACGGGCCTGATCGAGCGGCTGACCGAGAGCGCGCCGCTGTCGGCCAACGTTGTCGCCATGCCGAGCGAGCGGACTGCCGAGTTGCTGCCAGCCCCCGGCCTTGACCGCTAGTCCTCTCGAAAACGCGGCCGGGCGCCTGCGGCGCTGGCTGGCCACCGAGGCTTTCCCGCTGTGGGCCACCGCCGGCTTCGACCGCGGGCAGCGCCGGTTCCAGGAACGGTTGACGCTGCAGGGCGCGCCCATTGCCGACACACCGCAACGGCTGATCGTGCAGGCGCGGCAGGTCTATTCCTACGGCCTGGCGCATCGCCGCGGCTGGCATGCCGGCGCCGAGGCGCTGATGCGACAGGGCTTCGCCTCCATGGTGCGCGACTATTACAAGCCCGATGGCAAGCCGGGCTGGGTCTTCTCGGTGCACAGCGATGGCCGGGTCGCGGAAGGCCGGCGCGATCTCTACAGCCATGCCTTCGCGCTGATGGGGATCGGCTCCTATGTGCTCGCGACCGGTGATCGCGCGCCGCTCGCGCTGGCCGACGAGACGCTGGCCTATCTCGATCGCGAGCTTGGCGCTCCCAACGGCGGCTATTTCGATTCCTTGCCGGCCATCGACGATCTCCGGCGGCAGAACCCGCACATGCATCTGTTCGAGGCCATGCTGACCCTGTGGACAGCCTCGAAGGAGCGCCGTTTCCTCGAGCGTGCCGCGGCGAAGTTCGAGCTGTTCGCCAAGCACTTCTTCCTGCCGCACGCAGGCGTGCTCTGCGAATATTTCGACGCCTCGCTGGTCTCGGCCGCCGGGACGCGCGGGCAGATCGTCGAGCCCGGCCATCATTGCGAGTGGATCTGGCTGTTGCGCTGGTTCGAGCGCGAAACCGGCAAGCCGGTCGGCCGCTACGTCGACGCTCTGTACGATCATGCGCACAGGCACGGCTTCGACGGGGCGGGCCTGATCGTCGACGAGCTGCTGATCGACGGCACGCACCATTTGCCGTCACATCGCGTCTGGCCGGTCACCGAGGCGATCAAGGCCAATGTCGCCGAAGCGGCCCAGGGCCGGCCCGGCGCCGCCGACATGGTCGTGACGCTCGTCGACCAGCTGTTCGACCGCTACTTCAAGGGCATGCCTGCGGGCGGCTGGATGGATCGCCTGGACGCGAAGGGGCAACCGGCCACCGATTTCATGCCGGCGAGCACGCTCTATCACGTCGCCTGTGCGATCGACGAAGTGGTGACCTACGCCAAGCTCTAGCGCGTGAGGAAGCGGTTGCCCTCGGTGCGGACGCGGTTGCGCCAGTAGTCGAGCAAGTCCTTCAACGTCTGCTCGTAGGGGATTTCCGGCTTCCAGCCCGTGTGGGCGTGGAACTTCGCCGTGTTGGGCACCTGAAGATCGGCGTCGATGGGGCGGAGCCGGTCGGGATCGACCTCGACCTTGATGTCCTTCCCGAGCGGCGAATAGGAGAGCAGCGTGTCGAGGATCTGCTTCACCGTGCAGGAATGCGTGCCGCCGATATTGTAGTAGGCGCCGGCCGTCGGCTTCACCGTGACCAGCATGTAGTAGGCACGCACGGCATCGCGCACGTCGGCCACCGTGCGCAGCGATTGCAGGTTGCCGACCTTGACCACGGGCGGGATGAAATTGCTTTCGATCATCGCGATCTGCTTCGCAAAGGTCGATTCGGCGAACACATCGCCGCGCCGCGGCCCGGTATGGGTGAACATGCGCGTGGTCATCACCGTCATGCCGTAGGCCTCGGCATAGAAGCGGCCAACGAGATCGGTGCCGACCTTGGAGATGGCGTAGGGCGAGGCCGGATGGAAGGTGCATTCTTCGTCGATCGGCAGCTTCTCCTTCGGCACGCGGCCGAACACCTCGGACGAGGCGCAGACATGGATCACGGCCTTGGGCGCATGCTCCTTGAGCGCATCGAGCACGCGCACCGTGCCCTGGACGTTGGTGTCCATCGTATCGATCGGCGCGTCGAAGCTGGTGCGCGGAAAGCTCTGGGCCGCGAGATGGAAGACGTAGTCGGGCTTGGCCTGGGCGACGGCGTCGCGGATCGACAGGGTGTCGCGCAGATCGCCGTAGACCAGCGCCAGGCGGTCCTTGTCGTTGATGCGGCCGACCAGGTGCGAAAGATTGTCCATTGGGCTCCGCCAGCGGCAGAGCCCGGTGATGTCCCAATCCGTCTCCTTCAGCAGAAAATCCGCAAGGTGGGAGCCCACCATGCCCGTGATGCCAGTGATGAATACCCGAGGCCGCGCCATCCAAGATCCGTCGTTTGAGTGCGCCGCAAACTAGGATCGACATTGAATCGGCGCAAGGCAGGTCTTAGAGGTGCGCCATGAAATACCGCCCTCTCGGCCGCACGGGCATTACGGTTTCGGAAATCGGCTTCGGCGCCTGGGGCATCGGTGGACGCACGGCCGGCGAGACCTCCTATGGCGAGACCGATGATCGCACCTCGCTCGCAGCCCTGGGACGGGCGCTGGAGAAGGGCATCACCTTCTTCGACACGTCGAGCGCCTATGGCGACGGCCACAGCGAGGAGCTGATCGGCCGCGCCTTTGCGGGCGTGCGCGACAAGGTCGTCCTCGCGACCAAGGCAGGCTACGAGTCGTGGGACCGCGCGCCGGACTTTTCCGCGCGGGCGATCGTGCAATCGGCCGAGCGCAGCCTGCGGCGGTTCGGCACCGACTGCATCGATCTGTTCCAGCTCCACAACGCGCCGCTCGAGGTCCTGAAGTCGGACGACGTGCTGGAAGCGCTGGCCGGCCTCGAGCGTGCGGGCAAGATCCGCGCCTGGGGCGCCTCGGCCAAGTCGCCGACCGACGCGCTCGAGGCGATCGTGGCGACGGATGTCGCCGTCGTGCAGGCGAACTTCAACATGATGGATGTCCGCGCGATCGACTCAGGCCTGCTGGAGGAGGGGCAACGACGCGGCACGGGCTTCATCGCGCGCACGCCGCTCTGCTTCGGTTTCCTCGCCGGCACGATCGGGCGGGACACGGTCTTTCCGCCGGGCGACCATCGCAACGGCTGGTCGCGCGCGCAGCTCGACAACTGGATCGATGGCGCGGGCGATCTGCTGGCGGCGGTCGCGGCCCCGCCCGGCAAATCGGCGGTGCAGCATGCGCTCCGCTTCTGCCTGTCCTTCGACGGCGTATCGAGCGTGATCCCGGGGCTGCTCACGCCCCGCGAAGTGGACGAGAACGCCGAGGCGAGCGAGGCGGGGCGCTTGCCGGCGAAAGCCGTCGCCGCGGTGCTGGAGATCAACCGGCGACGCCAGTTCTTCGTGCGCGGCGCGCGGGCCTAGCCTTCCCAGTCGGCGGCGCAGAGCGTGCGCTGTTCGAGGGCGACGTCGGCGAGGCCCCAGCTTTCCGGCTGGGTCAGCGCGGGAAGCTCGCCTTGCGCCCAGCGGCTGGCCGGCAGCACGAAGTTGCGCTCGATCGACGGGCCGAGGATGGATTCCACTCCCCTGATCTTGCGGCGCGGATAGTCGAAGCTGGTGCGCGCCCAGTGCGCCGCCTTGGCTCCGACCCTCTCGAACAGGAACTTGTCCAGGTGCCGCTGCCACGGCCGCCAGACCTGGAGGACGCGCGCGCTGTTGAGGTTGCCGTGAATGGGTTTGTAGACGCGGCACTCGTCCGGCCAGCGCGTCTCGATGACGCCGAGAGCGGCGGCCGCATGAAGCACGAGCGAATCGTTGTCGAGCGTCAGCACCGTGCGATCGAGCACGCCGCCGCGCAGGAGATGCCAGTAGGCCGAGCTCATCAAGGTGAAATCGCCGCAGGCGTTGGTGTGCAGGTCGCGCAATTCCCAGTAGGCGGACTGGTGAATGAAGGCGTGGATCTCGGAGGGCAGGGCGGCGAGATGCGTGAGCAACGCCGCGTCATCGAGGTCCCAGATGCTCTCGTCCTCGATCACGACGTCATGACGGTCGAGCCGGTACACCGTATCCGGATCGAGTTCGCGCTGGGCGATCTTCGCGATCGCGGCGTCGGAGAAGAACGTGTCGCTGGCCTTGGTCGTGGAGAAGCGGCCGCGGGCGCGTCGCAACCCGACATTGACGGCTTCTCCCGCCTGGATGCCGCGTTCGCGGGCGCCGGCGAAGCGGTCGTGATATTCCGGCGGCACGATGATGCCGCGGATGGCCACGCGGCTCAGTTTCTGCGGCAGGTCGAGGCTTTCGATCAGCAGCGGCCGGTCCGACGGCGGGTTCCACTCCACGACGATAATCTCGGCATCGAGTCCGACCCGTTCGAGCTGGCCGATGAGACAGGCGGTCGCACGGTTGACGCGGCGGATGTAGCTCGGCGTATAGCCGTCATTGCGGCCGCAGGTGACGAAGCTTACATAGGCTCCCAAGGTCTTATCCCAAGCCCGGTGCGGGACCAGGCATTCCCGAGGCAGAGTACCGCCTTGAAAAGCCCGCTTTTCAAGATTAAAAACCCTGTAACGTCAAGCACTTATTAAGGACTGATGATGGACGCGCAACAAGGCGCCCCCAATGGTCGTCCCGTGAAGATCGGCCTCGTCCAGATCAACAACAGCTTCTCGGGGCAGAACTATCTGCCCTATTCGATCGCGCTGTTGCAGACCTACGTGCAGAAGTTCTCGCCGCGGCCGGAGCGCTATGAATTCCTGACGCCGCTCTACAAGCGCGTACGCATCGCCGATGCCGTCGAGGCCCTCAAGGACGCCGACATCGTCGGCTTCAGCACCTATGTCTGGAACGGCCGCATCTCGCTCGAGATCGCGCGGCGCCTGAAGGAGCTGAAGCCCGGCATCATCATCATGTTCGGCGGGCCCCACGTGCCGGACCAGCCGGAAGAGTTCATGCGCGCCCATCGCCAGATCGACCTGGCGGTCCACAACGAGGGCGAGCGCACCTTCCTGAAGCTGCTCGAAGCCTATCCCGACCGCACGGCCTGGCAGACCATGGCCGGCGTCAGCATGGTGAGGCCCGACGGCTCCTTCGTGCGCAACGCCAACATCGATCGCGTGCGCGACCTCGACGAGATCCCCTCGCCGTTCCTCGAGGGCGCGTTCGATTCGATCATGAAGGCCAATCCGAGCGAGAGCTGGATCGGCCTGTGGGAGACCAACCGCGGCTGCCCGTTCCGCTGCACCTTCTGCGACTGGGGCTCGGCCACGGCCGGCAAGGTCACCAAGTTCGGCGAGGAGCGGCTGTTCCGCGAGGTCGACTGGTTCGCCGAGAAGAAGATCGAGTACATCTTCTGCTGCGACGCCAATTTCGGCATCCAGAAGCGCGACGTCGACATCGCCAACTACGTGGCCGACGTGAAGAAGAGCACCGGCTATCCGGTGGCGCTGTCGGTGCAGAACACCAAGAACGCGACCGAGCGTGCCTATCTCACGCAGAAGATCCTGTCCGACGCCGGCCTCAACAAGGGCGTGGCGCTTTCCATGCAGAGCGTCGACATGCCGACGCTCGAGGCGATCAAGCGCGACAACATCTCGCTCAACACCTACATGGAGCTGCAGCGCCGCTTCACCAAGGACAAGGTCGAGACCTACTCGGACCTGATCCTGGGCCTGCCCGGCGAGACCTACGAGTCGTTCGTCCGCGGCGTCGACCAGCTCATGGAGAACGGCCAGCACAACCGCATCCAGTTCAACAACTGCTCGATCCTGCCGAATGCCGAGATGGGCGACCCCGCCTATCAGAAGAAGTACGGCATGGTCACGGTCGAGTCGAAGATCATCAACATCCACGGCGAGCGTGTCGAACTCGACGACGACGTGCCGGAAGTACAGGACCTCGTCATTGCGACGGCCTCGACGCCGCTCGCCGACTGGCGCCGTACCCGCAATTTCTGCTGGATGACCGCGCTGCTGCATTTCGACAAGCTGTTCCAGATCCCGCTGATCCTGGCGCACGGCATTTCGGGCATCACCTATCGCGACATGATCGAGGCCTTCATGGTGGCCGATCCCAAGCGGTATCCGCTGATCGCCGAGATCAACGCCTTCTTCGAGAGCGAGTCGAAGTCGATCCAGCAGGGTGGCTCGGAGTACGTGTTCTCCAAGGAGTACCTCAACATCTTCTGGCCGGCCGACGAGTACATCTTCGTCAAGCTGACGGCCGAGGGTAAGTTCGACGCCTTCTACGCCGAGGCGGGCAAGCTGCTCGCCGAGACCGTGACGGCGCGCCATGCCGGCCTGCCGATGGCGGTGATCGAGGACGCCATCAAGCTCAACCACGCGCTGGTCCACCAGCCCTTCGCCAAGACAAACCTCAAGGTGAAGCTGCGCTACGACGTCCTCGACTACTGGAACAAGGTGCGGACCGGCGAGCAGGCGCTGCTCGTCGACAAGCCGATGCTGGTCGAGATCGACCGCACCTCCAAGCCCTACGACGACTTCCAGAAATGGTGCCGCGAGATCGTCTGGTGGGGCAACAAGAAGGGCGCCTATCTCTATTCGCCCACCGCGACCGTCATCTCGCCCGAACTCGCCGGCCATTATTGATGCCCG
>DATJWN010000013.1:0-34334 GCA_035501235.1 Reyranella sp. | reverse complement strand
GCCTCGCTCAGGCCGCGCGACGCCAGCGCGCGACGGGCCTGCGGCACGCGCTGCTGCAGCGGTGTGCGTACCGGCTTCGACGTGGCCGACAGCCGCGGCAGCGATGTGGTCGGGATATGGTCGAAGCCGAAGACGCGCGTCACCTCTTCGACCAGGTCCGCCTCGCCCACGATGTCAGGACGCCAGGACGGCACGGCGGCGGTCCACGGACCCGTCCCTGAGATGCCGAAGCCGAGCTTGGTCAGGATGTCGGCGGTCTCCTTCGGCGGCACGTCGATCGCCGTGAGGTTCTTCACGCGATCGGCGCGGAGCGTGAAGCTCTTCTCCCACGCGGGCATCACGCCACTCTGCACGATCTCGCTCGCCTCGCCGCCACACAGATCGAGGATCAGGCGCGTGGCGACATCGGTGCCCCATTGCACCGATTGCGGATCGATGCCGCGCTCGAACCGATAGCGCGCATCGGAGAGGATGCCGAGCTTGCGGCCCGTGGCGGCCACCTTGATCGGCGTGAAATAGGCGACTTCGAGGAAGACGTCGGTCGTGTCGTCCTGCACGCCTGTTTCCTCGCCGCCCATGACGCCGCCGATGCCGTGCGCGGCCTTGGAATCGGCGATCACCGACACGCTGGGATCGAGTGTGTATGTCCTGCCGTCGAGCGCCTGGATCGTCTCGCCTTCGCGCGCCTGGCGCATGACCAGATCACCCGACAGCTTCTTGGCGTCGAACACATGCAGCGGGCGATTGAGGTCGAAGGTCACGAGGTTGGTGATGTCGACCAGGGTCGAGATCGGGCGCAGGCCGATCGCCTTCAGGCGGCGCTGCAGCCAGTCGGGCGAGGGGCCGTTCTTGACGCCGCGGAAATAGCGGCCGACGACGATGGGGCAGGGGCTGTCGGGCTTGGCTTCGTAGCCATGCGTCCACTTGATCGGGCTCGGGAAGCTGCCCTTCACCCGCTCGGCCTTCATCGGCTTCAGGGTGCCGAGACCGGAGGCGGCGAGGTCGCGGGCGATGCCGTGCACGCCGAGGCAGTCGCCGCGGTTGGGCGTCACCTTGATCTCGATCACCGGATCGTCGAGGCCGAGCGCTTCGGCCGCGGGAATGCCGACCTTGGTCTCGTCCGGCAGGTCGATGATGCCGGTGTGATCGTCGCTGAGCTGCAGCTCGCGCATGGAGCACAGCATGCCGTTGCTCTCTTCGCCGCGGATCTTGCCGACCTTCAGATGGAGATCGGTGCCCGGGATGTAGCTGCCCGGAGGTGCGAACACGCCCTTCATGCCGGTCCGCGCGTTGGGCGCGCCGCATACGACCTGGACCACGCCCGAACCGGTGTCGACCTTGCAGACGCGCAGCCGGTCGGCATTGGGATGCTGGACGGCTTCGACCACATAGCCCACGACGAAGCCCTTGAAGGTCTCGGCCGCGTTCTCGACGCCCTCGACCTCGAGGCCGAGCATGGTGAGCCGGTCACGGACCTCGGTCAGGGTCGCCGTGGTGTCGAGATGCTCCTTGAGCCAGGAGAGCGTGAACTTCATCGCGCGACTCCTTCCAGGGCGGAGAAGCCGTAGTGGCGCAGCCAGCGGAGGTCCGAGGCGAAGAAGTCGCGCAGGTCGGGGATGCCGTATTTCAGCATGGCGAGGCGATCGAGCCCGATGCCGAAGGCGAAACCCTGGTAGACGGCGGGATCGAGGCCGCAATTGGCGATCACGTTGGGATGGACCATGCCCGAGCCCAGGATCTCCAGCCACGACTCGCCCGCGCCGATCTTGAGCTCGCCGCCCTTCCACGAGCAGCCGATATCGACCTCGGCCGACGGTTCGGTGAAGGGGAAGTAGGACGGCCGGAACCGGATCGGCAGGTCACCTTCGACCTCGAAGAAGGCGCGGCAGAAATCGTGCAGGCAGCCCTTGAGATGGCCCATGTGCGTCGTGCGGTCGAGGACGAGGCCCTCGATCTGGTGGAACATCGGCGTGTGGGTCGCGTCGTTGTCGATGCGGAAGGTGCGGCCGGGCACGATGATGCGCAGCGACCCGCCGTCGGCCAGCATCTTCTGCACGCCCTTGTCCAGCATCGTTCGTGCTTGGACGGGAGAAGTATGAGTGCGCAACACCATCGGCGTGCCGTCGGCGCGCGGCGGCAGGTAGAACGTGTCCTGCATCTGCCGCGCCGGATGGTCGGGCGGGATGTTGAGGGCGGTGAAGTTGTGCCAGTCGTCCTCGATGTCGGGACCGTCGGCCCAGGTGAAGCCCATCTCGCCGAAGATGGCGGCGATCTCGTCCATCACCTGGCCGATCGGGTGGAGCGTGCCGCGCGTCTCGGGGCGCACCGGCAGGCTGACGTCGATCTTCTCCGCGACCAGCTTGGCGGCCAGCGCTGCGTTGCCCAGCGCCGACTTGCGCGCCTCGAGTGCCGCTTCGATCTCGCCCTTGAGCTGGTTGACCTTCGCGCCGAATTCCTTGCGCTGCTCGGGCGCCAGCGCGCCGAGGGTCTTCATCAGGCCGGTGACGCTGCCCTTCTTGCCGAGCACCGCCACGCGCGCCGCATCGAGGGCGGCGAGATCGCCGGCCTGCTCGACGGCGCCGAGCGCCTTGCTGCGTATCGTCGAAAGATCGTCCATCGCCAACTCCAGACGAAAAGAGGGAGCCTGCGGTCCAGGCTCCCTCTTCTTTGCTCCTGATCCGTTGCGCCTTGCCGACGCCGCGGACGTTACTTGAGGGCCGCCTGGGCTTGTTCGACCAGGGCCTTAAACGCCGCCGGCTCGCGCATGGCGAGGTCGGCCATGACCTTGCGGTCCATCTCGATGCCGGCCTTCAGCACGCCGTTCATGAACTTCGAGTAGGTGAGGCCGTGCTCGCGGACCGCCGCGTTGATGCGCTGGATCCAGAGACCGCGGAAGGCGCGCTTCTTGTTGCGCCGGTCGCGGTAGGCATATTGCAGGCCCTTCTCGACCTTCTCGATGCCGACGCGGAACGCCACCTTGGCGCGGCCGCGATAGCCCTTGGCGAGCTTCAGGACCTTCTTGTGACGAGCGTGTGCAGCCACGCCCCGCTTGACGCGTGCCATGGCTTACCTCTCGTACGGGAAGAAGTTGCGCTTGATGATGCGGGTGTCGGGCTCGGACACGATCTCCATGCCGGTCGCCTGACGCAGGAAGCGGTTGCCCCGCTTGCTCATGCCGTGGCGCTTGCCCGCCACCCCATGTTTCACCTTGCCGGAGGCCGTGAAGCGAAAACGCTTCTTGGCTCCGCTCTTGGTCTTCATCTTGGGCATTTTCTTTCCTTTTCAAAGGGTTACGTTGGGCGATCGAGGCAATGCCCTTTGGGCCAGACCGCCGAAGAAAGGCGCTTATACAGAGCGCCCGGGGGCCACGCAAGCACACCGCTCGGGCCCAAAACGCCTTATGGTTCGGGCGGTTTTTGAAGGAGTTCCAGTCGGATGTCACCAGCTCATCAATCACACGGGCCATTGGCGGGAGTGAAGGTCGTGAGCTGCTCGACCGCGCAGGCGGGCACGGTGCCCTACATGCTGATGGCCGATCTCGGGGCCGACGTGATCAAGATCGAGGCGCCGGGGATCGGCGATCCCTCGCGCCGCATGACCGTGCTGCCAGGCAAGGGCAGCACCTTCTTCGAGACCAACAATCGCGGCGTGAAGAGCGTGACGCTCAATCTCAAGACGCCGGAGGGCAAGGCGATCCTGCACAGACTGATCGCGAAGGCCGACATCTTCGGCCAGAACTTCCGCCCGGGCGCCGCCGAGAAGAACGGCTTCGGCTGGGAAGAGCTTCGCAAGATCAATCCCAGGCTCGTCTATGTCTCGATCTCGGGGTACGGCACCAAGGGTCCGAACGGGCATCTGCCGGGCACCGATTCGATGGCGCAGGCGCTGGGCGGCATCGCCGAGGCCTATTCGATGCCGGGCCAGAAGATGCGCACCGGCATCGCCTCGGTGGCCGACGAGTCGACGGCGATGCTGGCCTTCGGCGGCGCGCTGGCGGCCCTCCATCATGCGCGCACGACGGGAGTCGGCCAGAAGATCGAGCTGTCGCTGCTGGGCTCGCTGGTGCGGTTGATGGGCTGGACCTTCACCACCACCATGTGGCGCGACAGGAACCCGGTGACGGGCCAGGCCCGCATCACCGGCACCGCCGAGCGGCCGGGCATCAGCGCGAGCTTCAACGACCGCGACGGCAAGCCGCTCGTCTTCCAGCTCACCGGGCCGGACAACTGGCATGACGCCATGACGGCGCTGGGTTTCATGCCCAGGCTGAAGCAGGCGGGCTTCGAGAATTTGGGTGTGATCATCGACAACGACGCCAAGCGCATCGAGCTGCTGGCCCTGCTCGACGAGCTCTTCGCCACGGGCACGCGCGAGGATTGGGTGGGCAAGCTGCGCGGCGCGGATATCGTGTCGGCGCCGATCAACACGATGCTCGAGGCCTCGAACGATCCCGACGTGATCGCCAACGGCCATGTGACTCACGTCGATCATCCGAAGCACGGTAAGCTCAAGGTGCACGGCACGCCGTGGCGCTTTTCCGAGACGCCGGCCAAGCCCGGCATCGCGCCCGAGCTCGGCGAGCACAACAACGCGGTCCTGGACGGCCTGGGCTACAGTGCGGCGGAGATCGCTGACCTCAAGGCGAAGGGCGTCATATGAACCTCAAGGGCAAGGTCGCGCTGGTGACGGGCGCGCAACAGGGCATCGGGGCGGCGATCGCCGTCGCACTCGGCGAAGCGGGCGCGGATGTCGCGATCAACTGGCTCGACGACCGATCAGGCGCTGAAGCCGTCGCTGCCAAGGTGCGGGCGGCCGGCCGCAAGGCGCATCTGGTCAAGGCGAGCGTCGCCCACATCGCCGAGATCGAGGCGATGACGGCTGAGACCGTGGCCAAGCTCGGTCCGCCCGATATCCTGGTGAACAATGCCGGCGTCTATCCCCGTGTGCCGCTCCTGGAGATGAAGGAGAGCGACTGGGATTACGTGCTCGACATCAATCTCAAGGCCGGCTGCTTCGGCTGCATTGCCGCGGCCAAGGCGTTGATCGCGGCCAAGAAGTCCGGCGGTTCGTTCATCAACCTCGCTTCGGCCGCGATCCGCGGCGCGGTGCGCGGCGTGCACTACAGCGCAAGCAAGGGCGGCATCGTGTCGATGACGCGCGCGCTGGCGCTGGAACTCGCGCCCTACAACATCCGCGTCAATGCGATCGCCCCCAGCCTCACCGACACGGCCCAGCCGCGCTACGGCAACACGACCGAAGAGCTGATCGAGATGGCGAAGGCCTCGATGCCTCTGGGCGGCAAAATGCTGACGCCCGAGCAGATCGCGCGCACGGCGGTGTTCCTGGCGTCCGACGACTCGGAGGTCACCACGGGCCAGGTGCTGCACGTCAACGGCGGCTCTTATATGCCGTGAGCCGCGAGCCGAGGCGATAAACACTACATATTGTGGGTAGGTGCCAAAGTTGCTGTATTGGGTACGGAATTTAACGGCCGAATATGTCTGGCGCTCTCCGCCACCGCGATTGATCTGCCCCACCGTGCAGCGTCTCCTGCGGCCCCCGCGCTTCGGCCAAACAGCCTTGGATCCGGGTCTCCAACACAAGCGGGGAGCTTAGTCGCGAACGTCTGCCGCTCGCGATTCTGATCAATGGATCGGCTGCCGGGCTTCCCGCGCTAGATGCAGGGCGGCACGCGCGCGCCGGTCTCGATGAAGCCGTGGATGCACGAGCCGTACTTGCGCGGAAAGGCGGCGGTGCCGCCGGCCCCATGGCCCGAGAAGCCGTCCGGATAGGCGACGATAACGGCGTCGACGCCGGAGGCTGCGAAGGCCGCCTTGGCGTCGTCCATGCGGCCACCCGGATCGTAGGTGTCGTCCTTGAAGTTGACGACGAAGAAGCGTGGACCCGGCTTGATGCCGGCCACGATCTGGTGCCATTCGTGCTTGGCGAACGAGACGTCGCGCATGTCCTTCACTTCGCCGTGGTGTGCGGCAGACACCGAGATGACGCCGTCGACGGCCGCACCGCGGTAGGCGGCGGCCATCGACACCCAGCCGCCGGCGGACTGGCCGGCCAGGACCACGCGTTTGTAGCCCATGGTCCTGGCCTGGCGGACGGCATCGACCAGTGCCGTGGCGTCGCCCGGCCAGTCGCGGATCCACTGGCGGTCGAAGCGATACAGGTCGTAGCCAGCCATCGTGAAATTGGCGACCTCGCCTTGCGGCGCCGACGTGGTGGCGTCCTTGCCGCCCATATAGCCGTGGCTCCAGACGATCAGACCGGCGGCCGCTTGTGGTCCCTTGTTTTCCCAATAGGGCTCGGGCCGCAGCCGGCCGATCATCGGCGCGGGCCGGGGCTCGGCGGCCTTCCAGTCGCGGCCGTTCAGCACGACGTTGTTCACGGCGTAGAGCGTGCACGCCGACTTGGCCTGTTGTTCGCAATATTTCCGGCCGCCTTCGATCGCCGCCGCAGGATCGGCTCCAGCGGCACCGCTCCAGGTATAGCCATTGTCGCCACCCACGAAGAACGCACGGTGCGGCGCCAGCAGCTGGTAGGACTCGAAGGCCTTTCGGGCATTGGCGCTGAGCTGCGCCGAGGCAGGCCCCGCCGCCACCGCGACGGCAAGCGCCGTCGCGAGCGGGGCCAGCACCCTCATTTGGGCGCGAGCACCATGATCATCTGCCGGCCTTCCATGCGCGGCATAGATTCGATCTTGGTCAGCGGATCCATCTCGCCGCGGACGCGGTTCAGGACCTCGAGACCGAGCTCGGAGTGCACCATCTCGCGACCGCGGAAGCGCAGGGTGACCTTCACCTTGTCGCCTTCCTCGATGAAGCGCTTCATGGCGCGCATCTTCACTTCGTAATCGTGGTCGTCGATGTTCGGCCGCATCTTGATCTCCTTGACCTCGATCACCTTCTGGTGCTTTCGGGCCTCGTGCGCCTTCTTCTGCGCCTCGTACTTGTACTTGCCGTAATCGGAGATCTTGCAGACCGGTGGAACGGCGTTGGGGGAGATCTCGATGAGATCCAGGCTGGCCTCCTCGGCCATCTCCAACGCTTCGCGGGCACTGACGACGCCGACCATGTCGCCGTTTTCGTCGATCAGTCGGACTTGCGGCGCTCTGATTTCGCCGTTGACGCGCGGCCCGTCGCGGGTCGGCGCGCTTTGCTGTGCAGGACGAGCTATGGCTTCCTTCTCCTCTGATAAAGCCCCCCTCATTTTTCATGAGCGCGAGGGCGGGTGTGAGACCCGGCCGCCTTTAGGCAGGCGGCCGAGCCTCGGTTGAAAGTGTAGTGACGGCGGCCCCGAGTTCAAGGACCTCCTGCTTTTCCGAGCCCAGGCGGCGGATCGCGACCGTCCGATTTTCCATATCGCGCCGGCCGACGGCGAGGATCAGCGGCACGTGCGCCAGCGAATGCTCGCGCACCTTGTAGTTGATCTTTTCGTTACGCAGATCGGTGTCGGCGCGCATGCCGGCCGCTCGCAATTTTGCAGCGACTTCCTCGGCATAGCTGTCGGCATCGTTCACTACCGTGACCACCACCGCTTGCGTCGGCGCCAGCCACAGGGGGAAGCGGCCGGCATAATGCTCGATAAGAACGCCGATGATGCGCTCGAAGCTCCCGAAGATGGCGCGGTGCAGCATGACCGGCGTCTTGCGCGAGCCGTCCTCGGCGACATATTCGGCGCCCAGCAGGCCCGGCACGAAGAAATCGACCTGCAGGGTGCCGCACTGCCAGTCGCGGCCGATGGCGTCGCGCAGCACGAATTCCAGCTTGGGCCCATAGAAGGCGCCTTCGCCGGGATTGAGCTGCAATTCCAGCCCCGCCGCCTTCGACGCGGACTTGAGCGCATTCTCGGCCTGGTCCCAGACCGCGTCCGACCCCGTACGGACCGGCGGCCGGTCGGAGAACTTCACGAAATACTCGAAGCCCAGGTCGCGATAGACCTCGCCGAGCAGCTTGCAGAAGCGGATCGTCTCGCTCTCGATCTGCTCCTCGCTGCAGAAGATGTGGGCATCGTCCTGCGTGAAGTTGCGCACGCGCAGGATGCCGTGCAATGCGCCCGACGGCTCGAAGCGGTGGCACGAGCCGAACTCGGCCATGCGCAGCGGCAGCTCGCGGTAGCTGCGCAGACCCTGGTTGAAGATCTGCACATGGCACGGGCAGTTCATCGGCTTCAGCGCGAAGATGCGCTTCGCCGGATCCTCGATGTACTCCTTCAGCCCGGCTTCGTTCTCGCTGAGATACATGTTCTCGCGGAACTTCGCCCAATGGCCCGAGGCCTCCCACAGCTTGCGGTCGACGAGCTGGGGTGTCTTGACCTCCTGGTACCCGCCCAATTCGAGTTTGCGGCGCAGATAGCCCTCGAGCGTGCGCCAGAACGTCCAGCCCTTGGGATGCCAGAACACCATGCCGGCGGCCTCTTCCTGCTGATGGAAGAGACCCATCTCGCGGCCGATGCGGCGATGGTCGCGCTTCTCCGCTTCCTCGATGCGCAGGAGATACGCCTTGAGGTCCTTGTCGGAGAAGAAGGCCGTGCCGTAGACGCGCTGCAGCTGCGCCTTGGAGGCATCGCCGCGCCAATAGGCGCCCGACACCTTCGTCAGCTTGAACGCCTTGCCGAGCTTGCCCGTCGACGGCAGGTGCGGCCCGAGGCACATGTCGAGCCAGTCGCCCTGCTTGTAGACGGAAATCTCCTCGTCCTTCGGCAGCTCGTCCGCCCACTCGGCTTTGTACTTCTCGCCGTGATCGACGAAGTACTTCTTGATCTTCGAGCGATCCCAGATCTCGCGCGTGATCGGCAGGTCGCGGTCGACGATCTCGGCCATGCGCTGCTCGATCCTGGCGAAGTCCTCCGGCGAGAAGGGCTGGTCGCGCACGAAGTCGTAGTAGAAGCCGTCCTCCGTCGAGGGCCCGAACGTGATCTGCGTGCCGGGATAGAGTTCCTGCACCGCTTGCGCCAGCACATGCGCCGCGTCGTGACGCAACAGTTCCAGCGCCTCCGGATCGCGCGACGTCACGATGCCGATCCTGGCGTCGTGATCCACGACCGAGGCGAGGTCCTTCATCTTGCCGTCGACCTTGACGGCAAGAGCCGCCTTGGCGAGGCCGGGCCCGATCGCGGCGGCGATGTCCGCGCCGCTCACGGGCTTGTCGAATTTTCGGACCGAACCGTCCGGCAGGGAGATATTGATCATGGCAACCACCTAGAAAGAAATGCGAACACGATTGATCGGCCGACGCGAAGCGTCGGCAGCCCAAGGCCGGGAAGCGGCACGAGTGCGCGCGCCCGGCCGAATCAAGTTCGAACGGTGGTCAGCTTTGCGGGAGCGGGGAAAAACATCCGATCCATGGGCCCGGAGATAATTGCGGGACTGCGCCAAGTCAAGGCGGCTACTTTTTGCGCTTGGCGCTCCAGGTGAAGGAAATCACGGCATTTTCGGCCTTGTAGGAGCCCGTCAGCGTGTCGTCGTCCGGATGCTCCAGCCGGAAAAAGCCGTGCCTGACGAGGCCAGAGCCGTCGTCGGGCAGCCAGTATTGTCCCTGCATGATCCGACGGTCGCGCGAGGCCTCGCCGCGTAGCGTCGCCGTGCCGTCGGGGCGAACCCAGGCGCCGTTGTAGCCGCCGCTCACCGGGTCGGCTTCCAGGGTCAGCGTGCCGATGCAGGGGCAGTTGGCGCGCGGATCCTGCCATTGCAGCGTCCATGCCCCCTCGAAGCCGGTATGGAGCTCGGCGTTGCCGGACGGGCCGAAGAAATAGCCGGTCGTGCCACCGGCGGGCGGGCCCGGAACCTGCGCGTCGGCCGGCAGGGCGGTGAGCAGAAGAAGGACGAGCAGGGTGGGCTTCATCGGACTCTCCCTCATCCGGCCAGTCTTTCGTAGAGGCCGAGCAGGTCGCGGTTGGTCTGCACGAGGTCGAAGCGGCCGCGCACGCCTTCCTGGGCGGTGCGGGCATACTCCGCCCGCTGCTCGGCCGAGAGCGAGAGCGCATGGGCGATGGAAGCGGCGAGCGATGCCGGATCGTCGGGACCGGCGAGCCAGCCGGTGACGCCCGGCTGTATGGCCTCGGCCGCGCCGCCGCCTTCCTCGGCGACCACCGGCCGGCCCATGGCCTGCGCCTCGATCACCGGTCGGCTGAAGCCCTGATTGGGACCGCCGGTCGTCACCACGACGTCGGCGAGCATGTAGGCTGCCGGCATGTCCTCGACATAGGGGCCGATCTGCACCTTGCCGTGCAGCTCTTCCGCCTCGATCGTCTGCTCGAGTTCCTTCTCGAACGGCGTCGGCGCATCGGCCGAGCCCAGCAGAAGGCAGAAGACGTCGTCTCGTGCCAGGAGCTTGATGGCGCGGATCAGCGCCTTCTGTCCGCGATCCTCGAGGAAGCGGCCGGGGCAGAGCACGACCAGGCGGCCATCGGGCACGCGCAATTCGCCCGCGAGCTTGATCACGCGGTCGGCGCGCACGATGGCCGGATCGAAGCGATCCAGATTGATGCCGGGCGGCAAGGTGTGCAGCCGCTCGCCCAGTGCGCCGAAGCGCTGCAGGGCATCGCGCGCCACATAGTCGGAGACCGCGACCACGGCATCGGCGAGGCTCTGGCGGTTCTCGGTGAAGCGGCGCATCAGGCCCTTGCTCGACAGCGGCCGATGCAGCGTCGCGATCCACTTGGTGCCGAGCTTGCGCGCCAGGGCGCCGGCGATCACCGCCGAGGCGGGCGACCGCGCCTGGATGACGTCGATGTCCGAGCCGCCGAGGCTCGCGGCGAGTCGTCCCGGCAGGCCGGGCTTGGTCCACGGCGTGGTGCCGACCTCGGGCAGTTCGAGATGGGTTGCGCGCAGCCGCAGCAGGTCGTTCAGCAGCGCGCCGCCGGGCGAGGCGACGATGGCCGTGCCGCCCGATGCGATCACCGCCTGCGCCGCGTCGAGTGTGGCACGGGCAAGGCCACCCGACAGGGTCGGTACGATTTGCAGGAGGGTGAGGCGGGACACGTGAGCTTGGCAGGGACTTCGTTGATGTGGCACCTAACACGCCATGAGCGATCAAGGTAGGCCGCAACGTCTAGCGCGTCCCGATGGCAACTACGTTGCCTATGAAAGAACGTCCGGTTCCGGGCCGACGGTCGTTTTCCTGGGCGGCTTCCGTTCGGACATGACGGGCACGAAGGCGGTTGCATTGCATCGCTGGGCCGAGCGGACGGGACGCGCCTATCTGCGCTTCGATTATCTCGGCCATGGCCAGTCCTCCGGCCGGTTCGAGGATGGAACGATCGGCCGCTGGCTCGACGACTCTCTTTCCGCCATCGACGCGCTGACGAGCGGCCCGCTCGTCCTCGTCGGCTCCAGCATGGGCGGCTGGCTGTCGCTTCTGGCGGCCCGCGCACGACCCGAGCGCATGGCCGGGCTGGTGCTGATCGCGGCCGCGCCCGATTTCACCGAGCGCATGTTGCTGAAGGGCCTGTCGCCCGAAGACCGCGTGAAGCTGGAGCGCGAGGGCCGGCTCGAGCGTCCGTCGCAATATTCGCCCGAGCCGTCGGTCTTCACTTGGAAGCTGATCGAGGAGGGGCGCAACCATTTGCTGCTCGACAAGCCGCTCGCTTTGCCCTGTCCGGTTCGGCTGCTGCACGGCCAGAGCGATCCCGACGTGCCGTGGGAATATTCCCTGCAGATCGCCAGGCACCTGGCAGCGCCCGAGGTGATCACGACCTTCGTGAAAGGCGGCGACCATCGCCTCTCAACGCCGGCCGACATCGCTCGCCTGATCGCGACCGTCGAGGAGCTGGTGCGCTGATGTCGTTCGTGCGCCCGACGATGCTCCTGGCGTCGCTCGCGCTCGCATCGCCCGTCGCGGCGCAGTCGCTCGAGCCGTTCGGCCAGACCTCGCCCGATCATTTGCGGCGCTACACCGAATGCATGTCGCTCGCCCGCAAGGAGCCCCTGCGCGCCCTGCCGATGGCCGAGAAGTGGGCGGCGGAGGGCGGCGGCCTGGGCGCGCGTCATTGCGTGGCGGTCTCCATGTACCTGGCGGGACGGCTGGCCGATGCGGCGGCCCAGCTCGAGGCGATCGCGGCCGATGTCGATCCCGAGCGTCCCGGTCTGCGCGCCGAGCTCTATGCGCAGGCGGGGCAGGCCTGGCTGGGCGCGGGCCAGACCGCGAAGGCCGCGGTCGCGCAGAGCCGCGCGCTGGCGCTCAAGTCCGACGATGCCGACCTCTGGGTCGATCGGGCCCTCACCTACGCCACGACGGGCGAATGGCCGCGCGCCGTCTCCGACTTCAATCATGCGCTGGCGCTCCGCAAGGACGATGTCGAGATCCTGGTCCTGCGGTCCGCCGCCTGGCGCAGTGCGGGTGACATGACCCAGTCGCTCATCGACGCCCAGGCCGCGCTCAAGATCGCGCCCGACAACACCGACGCGCTGCTGGAACGCGGCTTCACGCTGCTCGCCCGCGGCGACACCAGGGCCGGCGAGGCCGACTTCAACAAGGTGCTGCAGCTCGTGCCGCCCGATTCGGAGGCCGCGCGCCGGGCCAAGATCGGGCTGGAGGGCGGCCAGGCCATGAGCTCGAAGCTGTCGCCCGGCGGCCCCGCACAAACCGGGCAAAAGAAGGGCGCTCCGCGCTAGCATCACCGGTGGCATCCCACCGGACGGTCATGTAAGAGCGACGCATGCAGCGCTTGCTCGCCATCGTCGCTTTCAGTCTCGCTGCGGGGGCGGCCCACGCCCAGCAGCAATCGCCATCGACCTTCTATCCCGCGCCACCGCCCGAGGCGGCGCCCAAGGTCGAGCAGGGCGCGCCGGTCGGCAACCTCACCTCGCCGCTCGCCGGCGACAAGGCGCCGATCACCAAGACCACGGTCGATTCGGAAGCCGAGGCACAGCTCTTCGCGAGCGCCGGCAAGATCGTCTGGGGCCGCTACGCCAGGGTGAAGGGCGCCAAGCCGGGCACGGTGACGGTGACCAAGCAGGGCCCGTTGTGGCTGGTGCGCGGGCGCATCGACAGCGTGGCGCCGGGCAGCGAGGGCGATTGGGCCTCGATCGACGGCGTCGTCGAGCACATCTCGGCCGGCAACGTCGTGATCCATGGCGAGGTCTCCTTCCGCGTCGCCAAGGTGCAGAACGGCACGACCTGCAAGGTCGGCGGCGACCTGCACTTCAAGCGCTCGGGCAAATCCCAGGTCTGGCGGCTGGTCGAGGGCGACAATCCCTGCGACGGCACGCAGGAATTCTTCGACCTGGTCTACGAGAAGCCGGCGCCGGAGAAGAAGCCGGTTCCGGCGCAGAAGAAGAGCGGCTAGAGCGGTCGAGGCGCTTCGCTCTAACTCCGAAGCTTCGCGATCTCGCCGCGCGCCAGCTCGTCGGCGCGTTCGTTCTCGGCGTGGCCGTCATGGCCCTTCACCCAGATCCAGGCGACCTCGTGCGATGCGCGGGCGGCGTCGAGCCGCTGCCACAGCTCGACGTTCTTCACCGGCTTCTTGTCCGATGTCCGCCAGCCGTTCTTCTTCCAGCCGTGGATCCACTTGGTGGCGCCGTCCTTCACATAGACGCTGTCGGTGAAGAGCCGCACCTTGCAGGGCCGCTTCAGCGCCTCGAGGCCGGAGATGGCGCCCATCAGCTCCATGCGGTTGTTGGTCGTCGCGGGATCGCCGCCCGAGAGTTCGCGCTCGCGGCCGTCCATGCGCAGGATGGCGGCCCAGCCGCCGGGGCCCGGATTGCCGCTGCAGGCGCCGTCGGTGAAGATCTCGACCTCGGGCTTGGCACTCACAGGAAATAGTCCGCGAGCGACGTGGCGCCGCGATGGAAGCGCAGCTTGGCGAGGTATTCGTAAGGGTCCTTGCGCTTCACCAACGCATCCTTGGGCGTGTGCACCCAGTCGTAGAGCCTGGTGAGCAGGAAGCGCAGCGCCGAACCGCGGGCGAGCAGCGGCAGGTACCGCCGTTCGTCGTCGCCGAGGCGGCGGACCTTTTCATAGGCCTGGATGAGGGCCCGCGCCTTGGTGGCGTTGAACGAGCTGTCGGTCTCGAAGCACCAGGCGTTGAGGCAGATGGCGACGTCGTAGGCGAGGAAATCGTTGCACGCGAAGTAGAAGTCGATCAGGCCCGAGAGCTTGCCGTCCAGGAAGAAGACGTTGTCGTTGAACAGGTCGGCATGGATGACGCCCGATGGCAGGCCGCCGGGCCAGTTGCTCTCGAAGAACGCGATCTCCGTGCCGAGCTCCTGGTCCAGCGCAGGCTCGATATGGCCGCGACAGCCTTCGTAGAGCGGACGCCAGCCGGCGACGGAGAGCGCATTGGGGCGCTTCAGCTTGAAGTCGCGGCCGGCGAGATGCAGGCCGGCCAGGGCCTCGCCGACCGGCCCGCAATGCGCGACCGTCATGCGGCGCGGCCACATGCCCTGCAGGAAGCTGGTGATCGCGGCGGGCTTGCCCGCGAGCGTACGCAGCGCATTGCCGTCGCGGCCGTGGATCGGCCGCGGACAGTTGATGCCGCGCGCGGCGAGATGCTCCATGAGCCCGATAAAGAAGGGCAAGTCGTCTCGCTTCACGCGCTTTTCGTAGAGCGTGAGAATGAAATAGCCGCGCTTGGTGTGCAGCAGATAATTGGTGTTCTCGACGCCCTCGGCGATGCCCTTGAAGGATTCGGCGCGGCCGATGTCGTAGTCCGTCAAAAAGGCGTCGAGCTCGGCGTCGCCGACTTCCGTATAGACAGCCATCAGGCGACCAACTGTCTCGGCAGCTTGAAGACCACGCTTTCTTCGGTCGTGCGCACTTCCTCGACCGTGACGTCGTAGCGCGCGCGGCAGGCCTCGATCAGCTCGTCGACCAGCAGCTCCGGCGCCGAGGCGCCGGCGGTGATGCCGAGGCGGCGCGCATTGCCGAGCCAGGCCCAGTCCATGTCGGCGGCGCGCTGCACCAGCCGCGACCTGGGACAGCCGTAGTTGGCCGCGACCTCCACGAGCCGCATGGAGTTCGACGAATTGGGGGCGCCGATCACCACCAGCGCATCGCAGGTCTCGGCGATCGCCTTGACCGCGGCCTGACGGTTGGTGGTGGCGTAGCAGATGTCTTCCATCTTCGGGCCCTGGATCGCCGGGAAGCGCCGGCGCAGCACCGCCACGATATCGACCGTGTCGTCGACCGAGAGAGTGGTCTGCGTGGCGTAGGCCAGGTTCAGCGGATCGCGGACCTCGATCGTCTCGGCCTGCGCCACGTCCTCGACCAGCAGCACCGAATCGGGCGGCAGCTGGCCCATCGTGCCGATCACCTCGGGGTGGCCGGCATGGCCGATCAGGATCACGGTGCGGCCCGAGTCGTGATGCCGCTCGGCTTCGCGATGCACCTTGGAGACGAGCGGGCAGGTGGCGTCGACATAAAGGAGGTTTCGCCGACCCGCTTCGGCCGGCACCGACTTCGGCACGCCGTGCGCGGAGAAGACGACGGGCCGGTCGTCCGGCACCTCGTCGAGCTCGTCGACGAAGATCGCGCCCTTGGCTTCGAGATTCTCGACGACGAAGCGATTGTGCACGATCTCGTGGCGGACATAGACCGGCCGGCCGTAGCGCTCGATGGCACGCTCGACGATCTGGATGGCGCGATCGACGCCCGCGCAGAAGCCGCGCGGGCTCGCGAGCAGGATGGTGAGCGGCTTCCTGGATTCAGTCATGAAACGACACGCGGCCTGCAGTCCCGCTCGCTTGCGGGTCCGGTGACCATTGCCTACAGTCCGCCCGCAACGCAACGAGGAAAGCAATATGACGGAGCCGGTTGTCGCGGCCAAGGTGCCCGCGAAGGTGTCGCTGGAAGCAGGCAAGGACTATTGGTGGTGTGCCTGCGGCATGAGCAAAAACCAGCCTTTCTGCGACGGCACGCACAAGGGCAGCGGCCTGGTGCCGATGAAGTACACGGCCGAGAAGACGGGCGACCACTGGCTTTGCGCCTGCAAGCATTCCAACAAGAAGCCGCTGTGCGACGGCACGCATAAGACGCTGGCATGACGAGCAGGCGTCTGGTCTGGCTGGCGCCGCTCGCGCTTGCGCTGGCGACGGCCGGTTGCGGCCGGTCGGCCAAGGAAGAGGCGGCGGGGGCCTATTGTCCCCGGCCCTTCTCCGTGCAGGACGCCGATCGGCTGACACGCTTCAGGGCGGGCGCCGGTCGCGATCCGCGCGATGTCGTCTTCGATGCCGCGCTGCTCGGCTCGAGCACGACCTGCAGCATCAAGGGCAACGTGATGGAAGTGTTGCTGGTGATCCGCATGTCGGCGAACGCAGGCCCTGCGCTCGGCAACAGCGGCGTGACCAGCGTGCCCTATTTCGTGCGTGTGCTCGACCAGGGCAACCGCGTCGCCCAGGGTTTCGAGGATATCGCCGACTTCAGGCTGACGCCGACCAAGCCGCGCGCCTCGGGCAACGTGGAAGTGACGGTCAAGCTTCCGTTTGCCCGGCCGTCGGATCTCGCGAGCTACGGCATCGCCGTCGGGTTGAAGCCCACGCCCGAGGAGCTGCAGTACAATCGCCGAGCGGCTGCGCGTTAGGTTTTCAGGAACCCGGTCGACAGCCAGGGGATGGCGGCGACCGCGATCAAGCCGATCAGCAGCGCTGCGAGATAGGACCAGATGCGGCGCATGCCTGCGTCGGGCGACACTTGCCCGATCGCGCAGGCGGCGTAGTAGCCCACTCCCAACGGAGGAGCAAAAAGGCCGACTCCCATCGCCAGGATCACGACCATGGCGTAGTGCACCTCGTTCACGTGAGCGGCCTTCGCCATCGGGAAGAGGAGCGGGCCGAACAGCACGATGGCGGGAATGCCTTCGAGCACGCTGCCCAGGATCACGAAGGCCACGATCGAGATCAGCAGGAAACCCAGACCGCCGCCCGGCACCGAGGCCATGGCCTGGGCGAGCGCACGCGAGAAGCCCGATTGCGTCAGCGCCCAGCCCATGCCGGTCGCCGTGCCGATGATCAGCAGGATGGCGCCCGAGAGGCAGGCGGTCTCGAGCAGCATGGGATAGAGCCGCTTCCAGTCGAACTGGCGGTAGATCGCGAGCCCGCACACGGTCGCGTAGGCGATGCCGATGGTCGATACCTCGGTCGCCGTCGCCACGCCCTCGACCACCGCGGAACGGATGACCAGGGGCAGCAGCAGCGCAGGCAGCGCGACGATGAAGGCGCGGCCGATCTCGCGGCCCTTGGTCCGCTCGCCCACCGCCTCGTTGCGCGAGCGCCACCAGGCGACGACGCCCAGCGCGACCGCCAGCACGAAGCCCGGCAGCAGGCCGCCGGTGAAGAGAGCGGCGATCGACACGCCCGTCACCGAGCCGATGGTGATCAGCACCAGGCTGGGCGGAATGGTCTCGCTCATGGCGCCCGAGGCCGAGAGGATCGAGACCATCTCGCCGTCGTTGGAGCCGCGCCGCTTCATCTCGGGGAACAGCACGGGCGCCACCGCGGCCATATCGGCGGCCTTGGAGCCCGAGATGCCGGAGACGAGGTACATGGCGCCCAGCAGCACGAAGGAGAGGCCGCCGCGCACATGGCCCACGAGGCCCGCGAGGAACGCCACCATGGCGCGCGCCATGCCGGTCATGTCGATCAACAGGCCCAGGAACACGAACAGCGGCACGGCGAGCAGCACCAGGCCGCTCATGCCTTCGTCCATGCGGCTGACCACGACGGTGAGCGGCACCTTGGTGACGCACATCAGGAAGACCAGCGTCGCCGAGCCGAAGGCAAAGCCGATCGGCACGCCCAGCAGCACGGCCGTCGCGAGCAGGATCACGAAGAAGAAGACCAGGTTCCAGTTGCCGATCGCCTTCAGCAGGGGCGCGGCGAGCCACAGGACGGCGGCGATCGCGCCCAGGATCGCCACGATGGTCAGCAGCGGCTTGAGGCGGAAGCGCACCACGCGCAGCAGGCAGGTCAGCAGCATCAGCGCCACGCCGACCGGGATGGCGCCGGCGCGCACGATGTTCGACAGGCCGAGCGCCGGCGTCTCGATGTAGTACTCGTCGAGCGCATAGTCGCAGGCGATCGGCAGCAGGACGGCGAGGAACACCAGCGGCACGGCAAGCGCCAGGATCTCGGCATGCTCGCGGCGCGCGACCGGAAGCCGGTTCACAACGGCGGTAAGCCGCATGTGCTGCATGCGCTGCAACGCCACCACCGAGCCCAGCATGGCGAGCCACAGGAACAGGATGGAAGCGAGCTCGTCGCTCCACACGAAGGGATGATGCAGGACGAAGCGGCTGACGACGCCCGCCAGCAGCACGAAGATCTCGACGAGCACCAGCGCCGCCGTGGGCGCTTCCACGACGGCGGCGAGATACCTTTCGATGCGGCCGATCACGAACGGGCCTCACCCGGAGGAGCAGCCCGAAGGGCTGCGTCTCGATTACCGCGGAGTAATCTCCGCGGCTTGGTGGGAACGCGCACCACGCCGGTTGCCATCCTTCGAGACGCTCGCTTCGCTCGCTCCTCAGGATGAGGCCTTTTAGGTTTCATCGGCTCAGGAGAGGTTGCCGACCGCCTTCTCGAGGATTCCCCAGGCCTCGGCCCCGAACTTGCCCTTCCACTCCTCGTAGAAGCCCGCGCTCTTCAGCTTGGCGCGGAAAGCCGCGGCGTCGGTGTCGACGAACTGCAGGCCCTTGCCCTTCAGCGTTGCGGCGACGGTGCCGTTCATCTTGGCGAGGTCCTCGCGCTCGGCGACGGCACCGGCGTTGAACTCCGCCTCGACGATGCCGCGAAGGTTCTCGGGCATCGCTTCCCAGGACTTCTTGTTCGCGAGGAACCAGAAGCCGTCCCACATGTGGTTGGTGATCGAGACGTACTTCTGCACCTCGTAGAGCTTGGCCGTGTCGATCAGCGACAGCGGGTTCTCCTGGCCGTCGACGACATGTGTCTGCAGCGCGGTGTAGACCTCGCTGAAGTTGATCGGGGTCGGCGAGGCGCCGAAGGCCTTGAACAGGCTGGTCCAGAGCGGGCTCACCGGAACGCGGATCTTGAAGCCGGAGAGATCCTCCGGCGTCTTGATCGGCTTGGTCGAGCTGGTGATCTGGCGATAGCCGTTGTCGTACATCTTGCCGAAGGCATAGAGGCCGCGCTTGGCGATTTCGGCGCGGACATGCGCCCCCAGCGCGCCGTCCATGGTCGGCCACACCTGGCCGTAATCCTTGAAGGCGAAGCCCACGCCGTTGATCGAGGCGACCGGGACGAGGGTCGAGAGGATCAGGCCCGACAGCGTGAAGAACTCGAGCGCGCCCGAGCGCAGCTGGCTCAGCATGTCGGTGTCGGAACCCAGCTGGTTGTTGGGGAACACCTTGATCTCGACCTTGCCCGAGGTCTTCTCGAGCACGCGCGCGGCCGCTTCGGTGGTGCGGACGTTGAGCGGATGGGTGACCGGGGAGTTGTTCGCGTACTTGTAGCTGAACTCGGCGGCATTGGCCGGGCGGGTGCGGATCGCGACCAGCGGCACGGCGGCGGAGCCGGCCAGCGCGGTCGTGAGCAGGCGGCGGCGGTGGATTACCGTGCGGCGGATCGTCATTTGGCGTTTACTCCCCAGGGAATGTCGGGGAGGTATTGCCTCCAACCGCGGGCTTTTGGCAACGCCTAAGGCGTCACGGGCTTCAGCCAGGTTCGCTCCTCGACAAGGATGCAGCGCTCTTGCTGCGCGAAGCGGAAATTGTCCATGGCCGCCGTGTCGGCCCGCAACCGCGCCCGGTAGGCCTCGTAGGCGGCGAGGCTCTCGAAGCTGATCAGGGCGTGGGCGATATTGTTGGTGCCCTCATGCGGCATGAAGTAGCCGATCAGGTCGCCGCCGCAGGCCGGGATGATGGTGAGCCAGTTGCGGGCATAGGTCTCGAACGCCTCGCGCTTGAAGGGATCGATGACGTAGCGGATGGCGCAGGTGACGGTCATGGCAGCCTCCTTCCCAGGGCCCAGGCAGGCTAATGGGAACATGAAGGCCGATGCTTCGGTTTGGACCGAAAGGCGGTGTAGGATGGCGGCCTGTTCCGTGTCGGGAGAGAGCCCGTGAGTGCTTACGCCGATCGCCTGGATGCCCTGGTCACCGAGGCCGCCGACCGCTGTACGTCCTGCGGCAAATGCTTCGAGGTCTGTCCGACCGCCCGCGAGATCGGGATGGACGTGGGCGAGGCCAAGACCCGCGTGGGCGAGCTGCTGAGCCTGACCCGCGAGGGCGGCGAGGCCGCGCCCGACCTGACGAAGTGGCTCAACGCCTGCGACGGCAGCGCGCGCTGCAGCGACGCCTGCCCCGAAGGCATCAACGTCCGCCAGTGGATCACGATCGCCAAGCTGAAGGCGCTCGAAGCCGTTCGTCCGGTCGAGGAGGGCGCGACTGCCGCCGCCAGCCGCTTCCGCCACATGGCCCAGGCGGTGCGGCTGCTCGCCAGCATGCAGCTGCCGTCGGAGACGCTGAAGAAGATCCTGGCGCCGGCCGAGAAGCGCACCGCCGACGTGATCTTCTATACGGGCTGCAACGTGCTGCGCACGCCGCACATCGTGCTGAACGTCATGGACATCCTCGACGGCCTGCAGCTCGACTTCGACGTGGTCGGTGGCACCGCGCATTGCTGCGGCGTCTACCAGTTCCAGGAAGCCGACCTGCCGACCTACGAGAAGATCGGCCATCGCACCTTCAATCGCCTGGGTCAGTCCGGCGCCTCGCAAATCCTCACCTGGTGCCCGACCTGCACCAAGAATTTCGACGAGCTCGAGAAGGACGTGGCGCAGCCGTCCTTCGGCCTCGATCATGTCAGCGAATTCCTCGCGGCCAACCTCGACATCTTGAAGCCGCACTTTGTCGATCAACCCAAGCGCCGCGTCGTGATCCACGAGCATCAGGGCATCGGCGCCACGCTCGACAGCATGCGCCGGCTGATGCGCGCCGTGCCCAATCTCGAGCTGATCGAGCTGCCGCAGGATTCGGGCTTCTCCTATGCCTGCGGCGGGCAGGCCGCGAAGTTCAAGGAGCGCGAGGCCGCGATCCATCGCGGGCTGGCCGAGGCCGCGGTCGCGGCCGGCGCCGACACGATCGTCACCATGTATCATTCGTGCCATCGCGCCCTCGCAGGCACCGAGGCGATCTATCCGCTCCGGGTCGTGAACTTCACCGACGTGATCGCCGAGGCGATGGGCCGCGGCGGGCATCCCGACTACTACCGGCTCTACAAGACCGGTGGGCCGATGGACGAGGCGGTCGCGGCGGCCGCCAAGTTCCTGCGCAGCAACGGCGTCGCAATCGACGAGGCCTCGGTGCAGTCGCTGACGGCCGACATCTTCAACGAGACCGGCTTGGCCGGCCCGCGCGACGCTTTCAGCGAGGCGTTCACTGAGCTGGCGCGCCAAGCCTGACTTTCTTCCCCATTCATATGGGAAGTGCCCCGAAAGGGCGATGGGGTCATGAGCTATAAACGAGATCTCGCTCGCGACTCATGACCCCTCCGGCGTCGTAAGACGACGCCACCTCCCCATCTGAATGGGGAGGAAGTTCACGGTCTCACTTCTCCTTCACCGCCAGCACCGCCCAGGCGGCGTCGGCGAAGAAGCGGATGTGACTGGAGAGCGGGCCGGTGAAGCGGCCGTAGACCTTGTAGGTCGCGGGCTGCATCACGACGCCGATGGTCGCGGCCGCCGCGAGGTCGGCGTTGCGGCGCGGAATCTCGCCCGCCCGCATCGCCTGGGCGATCACTTCGCGCACCACCACCACCGGATTGGGCGTGCCGTCCGGCACCTGGATCAGGAAGGAGTGCTGGTTCAGCAGGTGATAGGCGAAGAGCGTCCAGTCGCGGTCGGCCCATTCGCAATAGCAGCGCACGATCGCCTCGATCTTGGCCTTCAGCCCCTTGAGCGGGCGATGCGCCTCGCCGAGCGCCTCGGCAAGCGCGCGGTGATGGCGCAGGAACAGGTCGATCGCGAGCTGTTCCTTGCTGGGGAAGTAGCGGTAGATCGTGCCCTCGGCGACCGAGGCTGCGAGCGCGATCTCCTTGGTGGTGGTCTCCGCCACGCCGCGCGCGACGAACAAGGTCAGAGCGGCACGTTCGACGCGCGCCTTGGTGTCTTCGGCTTTCCCCATCACCCAAGTGTATGGGGATGCGTGCGCCTACGAAAGATCGGACAGCCAGCGAAAGTCGATCACCCAGTCTTCTTCCGACGCAAGACTCTCGAGCAGCAGGAACACCAACAAGGATTTGCGGATGAACATGTCAGCCTCCAAGAAATGAGCGACAGCTCATTATTAAGTGAGTCCTTGCTCATTTTCAAGGGCGCCAGAAAGCCCTGATCTGCCTCGATTTTTCCCGGTGGACGGGTCTCGGGCGGACTCCTATGGTCGAAACGCCCAGACGAACCCTGTGGAAGAGACCGCCTCTTGCGAGGCGGCGCCGAAGGAGCAACCGGCCCCGGAAACTCTCAGGCAAAAGGACCGCAGGAGGATTGGGTCTCTGGAAAGTGGCGTCCGGAAACGGGCTCCCACCGACGAAGTAAGGCCTTGGCGCCCCGTGGAAGGCGCTCAGCCGAATCTTTCAGGTCTCCGGACAGAGGGGGTCGCGAGCGGCGCAGCTTTTGCGTCGGTGAACGCGACTCTGGAGACGCCGTTGAGCGAGACCCTCAAACGTACACCGCTCTATGACCTGCACAAGGAACTGGGCGCGCGCCTGGTCCCCTTCGCCGGCTACGAGATGCCGGTCCAGTATCCGACCGGTATCCTGGCCGAGCACGCGCATACGCGCATCGCGGCCGGCTTGTTCGACGTTTCACACATGGGACAGGTGCGATTGACCGCGAAGGCCGGCCACGATGCCGCCAAGGCGCTCGAGACGCTGGTGCCGGGCGACATCGCGGGGCTGCAGGCGGGGCAGCAGCGCTACACGCAGTTCACGAACGACAACGGCGGCATCCTCGACGATCTGATGGTCACCTCGACAGGCGATCACCTGCTGCTGGTGATCAACGCCGCCTGCAAGGACGACGATCTCGCGCATCTGCAGAAGCATCTCTCGGCCACCTGCGAGGTCGAGCCGACCTTCTCGCGCGGCCTGCTGGCGCTGCAGGGCCCGCTGGCGTCGCAGGCGCTGGCGCGGCTGGCGCCTTCCGTGGCGACCATGAAGTTCATGACCGGCGCGTTCGTGATGATCGACGGCGCGCGCTGCTACGTGACACGCTCGGGCTATACCGGCGGCGACGGCTACGAGATCTCGACGCCCGGTGACAAGACGGAGGCCATCGCCCGCGCGCTGCTCGCCCAGCCCGAGGTGAGGCCGATCGGGCTCGGCGCGCGCGATTCGCTCCGCCTCGAGGCCGGCCTCTGCCTCTATGGCCACGACATCGACACCACCACCACGCCCATCGAGGCGGTCCTGCTGTGGAGCATCGGCAAGGAACGCCGGATAAAGGGCGGCTTTCCGGGAGCTTCCATCGTCCAGAAGCAGATCGCCGAGGGAGCGCCGCGCAGGCGCGTCGGGCTGCTGCCCGAAGGCAAGGCTATTGCGCGCGACGGCGCGGAGATCGTCATCGGCGGCAAGGTCGCGGGCAAGGTCACATCGGGCGGCTTCGCGCCGACGATGAACCGCGCCATCGCCATGGGCTACGTCGACAAGGCGCAGTCTGCCAACGGAACCAAGGTCGAGCTCATGGTCCGCGGCAAGCCCGTGCCGGCCGAGATCGTGCCCATGCCTTTCGTCAAACACGCCTACTACCGCGGATAGGAGACTTCGATGAGCGTCAAATACTCAAACGAGCACGAATGGATCCGCGTCGAGGGCGATGTCGGCACGGTGGGCATCAGCCAATACGCCCAGGAGCAGCTGGGCGACGTCGTGTTCGTCGACGTGCCGCAGGCCGGCCGCAAGATCGCCAAGGGCGAATCGGTCGCCGTGGTCGAATCGGTGAAAGCCGCATCGGACATCTACACGCCGGCCTCGGGCGAAGTGACCGAAGGCAATGCCGGCCTCACCGACTCGCCAGGCGACATCAACGCCGATCCGATGGGCAAGGGCTGGATCTACAAGCTGAAGCTCAGCAATCCGTCCGATCTCGACGGGCTGATGGACCAGGCGGCGTACGACGCCTTCGTGAAGAGTCTTTCGTAAAGAGGTTGGGTTGATGCGCTATCTCCCGCTCACCGACGCCGATCGCCGCGAGATGCTGGCGGTCGTGGGCGCCAAGTCGGTCGACGAGCTGTTCCGCGACGTGCCTCTATCCGCTCGGCTGGGAGCTCAAGTGGCGGGCCTGCCCGATCATTTGGGCGAGCTCGAGGTCGAGCGCGCCTTCCAGGAGTTCGCGAACAGGAACGTCTCGCCGAGCCAGGCGCCGTTCTTCATCGGCGCCGGCGCCTATCGCCATCATGTGCCGGCCAGCGTCGACTACATGATCCAGCGCGGCGAGTTCCTGACCTCCTACACGCCCTATCAACCCGAGATCACGCAAGGCACCTTGCAGTATCTCTTCGAGTTCCAGACGCAGGTCACGTTGCTCACTGGCATGGAGGTGGCCAACGCCTCCATGTACGACGGCTCGACGGGCGCGGCCGAAGCCGTGCTGATGGCCAACCGCGTCACGCGCCGCCACAAGGCCCTGATCTCGGGCGGCCTGCATCCTCATTATCGTCGCGTCATCGAGACCACGGCCAAATGGGAAGGCTACAGCGCCGTCGTCAGCAAGGTCGATGTCGAAGGCCTGGAAGACCTGATCGCCGCCATCGACAAGGACACCTCCTGCGTCGTCGTGCAGAACCCGAGCTTCTTCGGTCATGTGCGCGACTTCTCCAAGCTCGCCGAAGCCTGCCACGCAGCCGGCGCGCTGCTGATCGTCGTGGTGACCGAGGTCGTGTCGCTCGGCCTGTTGAAGCCGCCGGGCGAGATGGGCGCCGACATCGTGGTGTGCGAGGGCCAGTCGATCGGCAACGGGCTGGGCTTCGGCGGCCCCTATGTCGGCCTGTTCGCGACCAAAGAGAAGTACATGCGCCAGATGCCGGGCCGGCTCTGCGGCGAGACCGTCGATGCCGACGGCAAGCGTGGCTTCGTGCTGACGCTGTCGACGCGCGAGCAGCATATCCGCCGCGAGAAGGCGACCTCGAACATCTGCACCAACGCGGGCCTCTGCGCGCTCGCCTTCACGGTGCACCTGACCCTGCTGGGCGAGGCGGGCTTCAAGCGCCTGGCCGAGCTCAATCATGCCAAGGCCTCGGAGCTGGCCGACCGTATCGAGACGGTGCCGGGCGTGCAGCTCGTGAACCAGAGCTTCTTCAACGAATTCACCGTCCGCCTCCCGAAGCCCGCCGCGCCGGTCGTCGAGGCTCTCGCGGCCAGGCGCATCCTGGCGGGCGTGCCGGTGTCGCGCCTGCTGCCGGAGGATCCGTCGGTCGCGAACCTGCTGCTGCTTGCCGCCACCGAGACGGCGACGGAAGCAGGCATGGCGCCGCTGATCGCCGGCCTGAAGGAGGTGCTGTGATGGACCGCAGCCAAGGCCGCACAGGCGGCATCGTTTCCGGCGGCGCGCCCGACATGCCGACCTTCACCGGAAACCGCGCGCTGCAGATCGAGGAGCCGCTGATCTTCGAGCTGGGCCAGCCCGGCCGCACCGGCGTCGATCTGCCGGAGCCGCCAAAGGTAAAGGACCGTCTCAACGGCCTGCGCCGCGCGGGCGAGATCGGCTTGCCCGGTCTCTCCGAGCCGCAGGTCGTGCAGCACTACACGCGGCTCAGCCAGAAGAACTACGCCATCGACATGGGTGTCTATCCGCTGGGCTCCTGCACGATGAAACACAATCCGCGCCTCAACGAGAAGGTGGCGCGGCTCGCCGGCATCGGCGATCTCCATCCGCTGCAGCCGCAATCGACCGTGCAGGGCGCGCTCGAGCTGATCGACCGGCTGGCGCATTGGCTGAAGACGCTGACCGGCATGCCGGCCGTGGCGATGTCGCCGGCCGCCGGCGCGCATGGCGAGATGTGCGGCATGATGGCGATCGCGGCGGCGCTGGAGGCCAAGGGCGAGCGGGCGACGCGCAAGACCGTGCTGGCGCCGGAATCCGCGCACGGCACCAACCCCGCGACGGCGGCGGCGCTCGGCTTCACCGTGAAGCCGATCCCGGCCAACGGACGAGGCCGCGTCGATCTGGCGGCGCTGAAGGCCGCGCTCGGCCCGGACGTGGCTGCGATCATGCTGACCAACCCGAACACCTGCGGGCTGTTCGAATCGGAGATCGTCGAGATCTCCAAGGCCGTGCACGAGGTGGGCGCCTACTTCTATTGCGACGGCGCCAACTTCAACGCCATCGTGGGCCGCGTGCGGCCGGGCGATCTCGGCGTCGACTGCATGCACATCAACCTGCACAAGACCTTCTCGACGCCCCATGGCGGCGGCGGGCCGGGCGCGGGACCGGTGGTGCTATCGGCGGCGCTGGCGCCCTATGCGCCCTACCCGTGGATCGTGAAGAACGGCGACGCCTGGACCGTCGCCGAGGACGGCGCCAAGGTCGATGGCCGGCCGCTCGGCCGGCTGAAGGCCTTCCACGGCCAGATGGGCATGTTCACGCGCGCGCTGGCCTACATCATGAGCCATGGCGCCGACGGGCTGAAGCAGGCGGCGGAGGATGCCGTGCTCTCGGCGAACTACGTGATGGCCTCGCTGAAGGACGTCATGACGCCCGCCTTCGAAGGGCCGTGCATGCACGAGGCGCTGTTCGACGACAGCTTCCTCAAGGACACGGGCGTGAGCACGCTCGACTTCGCCAAGGCGATGATCGACGAGGGATATCACCCCATGACCATGTACTTCCCGCTGGTCGTGCACGGCGCGATGCTGATCGAGCCGACCGAGAGCCAGGCCAAGGAGGACCTCGACCTGTTCATCGCCGCCTTGCGCGCGCTCGCCGAGAAGGCGAAGAGCGGAACGGCGGCCGAGGCCTTCAAGGCCGCACCGCGCTTCTCGCCGCGTCGGCGTCTCGACGAGACGCTCGCGGCGCGCAAGCCGGTGCTGCGCTGGCGGCCGTCCAACGACTTCAAGCAGGCGGCGGAGTAGATCCGCGGGCGGGTCAGCCTTCCAGGTACCAGTTCGGCAGGTCCCAGGTATTGCTGTCCCAGCCGGTCAGGTCGACGACGAGGTTGCCCTTCACCGCCGCGACGTCGGGCCGGGTGACGACCGGGATCACGACCTGCTCGTTGACGACCATCTCGCTGCACTTGATCAGGATCGCCGCGCGCTTCACCGGGTCGAGCTCGGTCGTGGCCGACTTGAACAGCTCGTCATACTCCTTGTTCTGCCAGCGCGCGCTGTTGCGCCCCGACCACTTGTTCTCCTTCTGCGCCACGTCCCACGACACGAAGGTGCGCAGGAAGATCTCGGGGTCGGGCGTCGAGTAGGACGTGTGCATCTCGAGGTCGTTGTAGAACTTGCCGCCGGTGTCGGGATTGCCGACGTCGGACGAGAAATAGACCGCGGACACGATGGTCTTGAGTTCCATCTCGATGCCGGCCTTCTGCGCGGCCTGCTTGACGATCGCCTGCGTCTTCTGGCGCGGCTGGTTGATCGAGGTCTGGAAGCCGAGCTTCAGCCGCTTGCCGTCCTTAACGCGGACGCCGTCCGGACCTTTCAGCCATCCCGCCTTCTCCAGGATCGCGGCGGCCTTGTCCGGATTGAACTCGTACTTGTTGGCCTTCGAGCGGAAGCGCTCGGGATAGTCGATGTAGTTCGCGGTGGCCCGCCCCGTGCGGCCATAGATGAACTTCTCGATCGAGGCCTTGTCGACCAGCAACGCCAGCGCCTGGCGCACCGCGGGATCCGACAGGAGAGGATTTTTGGTCTTGATGCTGGCGCGCTCGCCGTCGACCTCCGTCCAGGGATCGGCGCTTTGCAGCCGGATATGCTCGATGCCGCCGCCGTTGGTGATGACCACGCGGCCTTTGCCGCCCTGTTCCAGGCGCGTCAGGATCTCGTCCTCGATCTGCATGTTCCAGGCGAAGTCGTATTCGCCTGTCTGCAGCACGGCGCGCGCCGCCGACACGGCGTCTCCGCCGCCCTTGACGTAGATGCTGTCGAAATGCGGCCGGTTCGGCAGGTGGTAATCGGTGTTGATCACGCCGGATACGCTGTCGCCCGGCTTGAAGCCGGTGCATTTGTACGGCCCGGTGCCGATCGGCATCAGGTTGGCCGGCGCGTTGCGCGACGTGGCGCCCATATAGTCCTTGAAGACGTGCCTGGGCAGGATCATGTCGTTCGAGCCGACGAAGGCCTGGGCCCAGAAGGGCGTCGGGTCGGGGAACTTCACGATCACCGTGTAGTCGTCGATCTTCTCGACCACGATGTCCTTGTAGGTGCCCAGCGTGATCGCGGTCGTCGCCGGATCCTTGGCGTATTCCCAGGTGAAGACGACATCGTCGGCCGAGAAAGGCTTGCCGTCATGCCATCTCACGCCCTGCTTCAGCTTCCACACCACCGATCTGCCGTCGGCGGCGAGCGAGCCATCCTCGCGATTGGGAATGGATGCCGCCAGCATCGGCCGCAGGTTGCCGTCCCTGTCCCATCCCGCCAGGGGTTCGTGGAAGATGCGTGAGGCTTCGCGGTTGCTGTTGCCGCCGGCGAAGTGCGGATTGAGCAGGGTCGGGGCCTGCCACAGCAGGATCTTGAGCGCTCCGCCGCCGCCGCGCTTGGCCGGCTTGTAGCTCGACCGCGACTGCGCCATGGCGACTCCGCCGGCGACCAGCAGCTGTGAGGCGATGGGCGCGCCGAAGCCTACAGAGGCGAGGCGCTGGATGAAGCCGCGGCGCGACAGGCCGCCGGATTTCACTTGGCCGATCAGACTTCGCAGTTCACGCTCGTTCATCGGCAGCTCCGTTACGCGACGCTAGCTCCTGAGGTTTTCCCGCATCGTCTTGCCGGTGTAGGCCGTGCGCAGCAGGCCGCGGCGCTGCAGCTCGGGCACGACCATGCGGCCGAATTCCTCGAACATGATCGGCGAGAGGTTGGGCATCAGCACGAAGCCGTCGCTGCCGCCCGCCTCGAACATCTCCTGCATGTGGTCGGCGATGGTGGTGGGCGAGCCCACCACCATGCCGCGCGGCCGCCGTGCGGCCTCGGCGAAGGAGATCTTCTCCTTCTCCATGATCTGCAGCACCTTGTCGACCGAGCCACCGTGGCCCTGGTGGCCGGCGGCCCGGGCGAACTCCTTCTCGTCCTTCACCTTGGTGATGTCGGCGCCCATCATCGCCGAGCTGGTGGCGAGCGTGAGCTCGGGGCTCAGGAAGGAGTTGAGATACTCCGCCTTCTCCTGCGCGATCGCATCGGTCTCGCCCACGACCACGTTCATCGCCGCCAGCACCTGGCAGTGCCCGGGTGGCCGGTCGTAGGCGTCCATGCGCGACTTGATGTCGTTGTAGAGCTTCACGTGGTTGGCGACGTCGGCGGCGGAGGCGAAGATCGCCTCGCCCCAGCGCGCGGCGAACTCGCGGCCACGCGGCGAGGAGCCGGCCTGCATCAGCACCGGCCGGCCCTGCGGGCAGCGCGGGATGGTGAGCGGCCCGCGCGTCGAGACATGCTCGCCCTTGTAGTTGGCGTAACGGACCTTGCCCGGATCGATGAACAGGCCTTCTTCCTTGTCCATGATCATCGCGCCCTCTTCCCAGCAGTCCCACAGGGCGCAGCAGGCTTCGACCACCTCGTCGCCGCGCGCATAGCGGTCGTCCTTGGCCGGCAGGTCCTTCATGCCGAAGTTGCGCGCCTCGAAGTCGGTGGTGGAGGTGACGACGTTCCAGCAGGCGCGGCCGGCCGAGAGATGATCGAGCGACGCCAGCAAGCGCGCCAGGTGATAGGGGTGATGGAAGGTGGTCGAGAGCGTGGCGCCGAGGCCGAGATGCCTGGTGACCCGCGCCATGATCGGCAGGACCGTCACCGGATCGAGATACGAGAGCTGGCCGCCATAGTGGAGATAGGTGTCGAAGCTGCCCTTGTAGATGTCGGGGAGCCCCAGCGTGTCGGCGAAGAAGCAGCCGTCGAAGAAGCCCGCTTCCAGCACCTTCGCGAGATGCTCGTAGCGTTCGGGCATGAAGATGTCGCCGAGCTCGGAGGCCGGATGCTTCCAGGCGCCGTTGTGGGTCGCCGTCGGCCCCGTCTTGACGTAGGCCATCATCTTCATCTTTTTGCGGGACGCGGCCATGCATTGCTCCCTTGGCTCACAGGGAAAATCCAGCAAGCGGCATGCCACGGTGTAAAATAGAAGACCGTTACCCGATCGAGGAGCCCACAATGACCTGGCTGCCCTGGGCGCTGCTGTCCGCCGCCTTCGCCGCGCTGACGGCGATCTTCGGCAAGGTCGGCGTCGCCAATGTGAACGCCGATCTCGCAACGCTGATCCGCACCGTCGTCATCCTCTGCACGTTGGTCGGGATCGTGAGCGTCACCGGCCAATGGCAGGCCCCGGCGGCGATCGCGGGACGCACCTGGATCTTCCTGGCGCTGTCGGGCCTCGCGACCGGCGCCTCGTGGATTTGCTACTTTCGTGCCCTGAAGGTGGGCGACGCCGCGCGCGTGGCGCCGATCGACAAGCTGAGCGTCGTGCTGGTCGCGCTGTTCGGCGCAATTCTGCTCGGCGAGAAGCTCAGCACCGTCAATTGGCTGGGCGTCGCGCTGATCGCGGCCGGCGCCCTGCTGGTCGCGCTCAAGGGATAGGCACATACTGCGGCCGAACATCGGCCGGAGCTTGCTCGCATGCGCGTCTTCACATCGCTTCCGCAGGAGAACCTGCAGAAGATCGGTCCTGCCGCCCAGGCGGTCGAGGCGGCGGGCTATACCGGCGTCACGACGCAGGAGAACAAGCACGATCCCTTCCTGCCGCTCGCCGTCGCGGGCGTGGCGACGAAGAAGATCGAGTTGCACACCAGCGTCGCGATCTCCTTTCCACGCTCGCCCATGGTGGCGGCCAATGTCGGCTGGGATCTCGCGGCCGGCACCGGTGGTCGCTTCACTTTGGGGCTTGGCTCGCAGATTCGCGCGCACAACGAGAAGCGCTTCTCCGTGCCCTGGACGCCGCCGGCGCCGCGCATGCGCGAGTACATCCAGGCCGTGCGCGCGATCTGGAAAGCGTGGAAGGAGGGCAGCAAGCTCGCCTACGAGGGCAAGCACTACCACTTCACCCTGATGACGCCGCACTTCACGCCCGAGCCGTACGACGCGCCCGCGCCGCGCATCGGGCTCGCCGCCGTCGGGCCGGTGATGCTGAAGGTCGCCGCCGAGGAGGCCGACGGCGCCAAGCTCCACACGTTCTGCACGCGCAAGTATCTCGAGAACCGCATCATGCCGATCCTCGCCGAGGGGCTGGCCAAATCGGGCCGCGCGCGGGAATCCTTCGAGATCTCGGGCGGCGGCTTCATCGTCACCGGCAAGGACGATCAGGCGGTGGCCAAGCTCTTCGAGTACATCCGCTATCGCGTCGCCTTCTACGGCTCGACGCCCGCCTACTGGCCGGTGTTCGAGGAGCACGGCATCGCCGATCTCGGCCCCAAGCTCAATGCCATGACCAAGGCGGGGCAGTGGGACAAGATCGCGGCCGAGGTGCCGGACGATGTGGTGCATCTCTTCGCCGCCGTCGGCCGGCACGACCAGATCGCCAAGGCGATCGAGGCGCGCTTCGGCGGGCTGGTCGATTCGATCAGCGCCAGCGCCGCTTCGTCCCATCCGTCCGACATACCGCCCGGCCTGATCCAGGACATCGGCCGCATCGCCATGCGCTATCAGCCCCGTTCCTGAACCGAAGGAGGATCGACATGAAGCTGGAAGGTGGATGTTATTGCGGCCAGGTCCGCTACGTCGCCGAGGGCGAGCCGATGCTGCAGGCGCAGTGCCATTGCCGCGAATGCCAGTACATCACCGGCGGCGCGCCCAACACGTTCATCGTCATGCCGCTGGCAGGCCACAGGTACACCAAGGGCACGCCCAAGTCGTTCACGCGCAACGACCTGGAGAAGCCCGTGACACGCGAATTCTGCCCCAACTGCGGCACGCACCTCGCGACCAAGCCGCAGCGGCCGGCCGTGGTGGTGAAGGTGGGCACATTGGACGATCCCAAGCAGTTCGCCGGTCCGCAGATGGCGATCTTCACGGTCGACAGGCAGCCCTTCCACCAGATCCCCGACGGCATCCCGACCTTCGAGCGCCGACCGGGCTGAAGGCCTGAAAGAAAAACCCCCGCCTTGCGGCGGGGGCCATAGGTAGCCCGCGATTGCTTTTGTGCGGGCGATCTCGATATCGAGAAGATCAGTGCAGGCGGCGCGGCAACTCGGCGATCGCCTCGTCGACCAGGCTGCCGGCCTTGCCGGAGCCGACCTGCTCGCGCAGCAGCGCGCGCGTGGCGGAGAGCGCCACGTCGACGGCGGTGTCGCGCACATGCTTGGACGCGGCGGCCTCCGATTGGGCGATGCGGTCGCGCGCCTGCTGCTCGCGCAGCGCGATGGCGTTCTCGAGACTGGCCTTCGCACGGGCCTCCATGCGGGCCACTTCCTCGCGGGCCAAACCCAGGATGGCATCGGCTTCGGCGGTGGCCTGAGCCAGCGTGCGCTCGGCTTCGCCCTTGGCGAGGAGGGCCTCGGCGCGGAGCCGCTCGGCGTCACCCAGCGCCTTGGCGATGGCGGCGGAGCGCTTGTCGAGCAGCTCCGTGATCTTGGTCCACAGGACCTTGCCCAGGAGGACGACGAACAGGAGGAAGGCGACGGCGACCCAGGTCTCCGGATTGGCCCAGAAGCTCGGCTCGTGCATCAGCGGCCTCCCTTGGCGGCGCCGACCTTGGTGCGCAGCGCGCCGCTGTCGGCCGGCTGGCCGGCGAGCTTGGCATAGACGTCCGACGCTATGTCGTGCGCCATGTCCTCCAGCCCTTCCAGCGCCTGCGAGCGTTGGCCCGCGATGCGCTGCTCGGCCTGGTCGATCTGGCCGCCCAGCTGCTTGCCGAGCTCCTCTAGGCGCGCCGTGGCGGCGGCGGCATCGGTCTCCTGACGGTCGCGCTGCAGCTTGCGCGAAGCCTCGCGGGCCTCGGCCAGCTTCTTCTCGTAGGCGGCGACGGCGGCGCGGGTCTCCTCGCTCGCCTTCTCGGCGGCATCGAGGTCGCCCTGGATCTTGGCCTGGCGCTTGTCGAGCGTGCCCGCGATCATGGGGATCGCGGCTTTCGACATGATCGCGTACAGCACCACGAAGGCGATCACCAACCAGACGATCTGGGGGGCGAAGTCGTGGGGGTTGAGCTGCGGCATGCCGCCTTCGGCGGCCGACGCAGTCCCGCTCGAGGCAGCGACCGACAGGGCCGCCGCCAGAGTGCCGTAGAGCGATCTCTTCATGATCGTTGGTCCCAAGCCTTTCGGGCTTAGAACACGAACAGGATCATGAAGGCGATGACCAGCGCGAACAGCGCCACGGCTTCCGTGAGCGCGAAGCCCAGGAGCACGTTGCCGAACACGCGGGGAGCGGCCTCGGGATTGCGCAGCGCGCCCGAGACGAAGCTGCCGAAGATGTTGCCGATGCCGACGCCGACGCCCGCGAGGGCGATGGTGGCGAGGCCGGCGCCGATGAGCTTGGCTGCTGAAGCGTCCATAGTCGTAGTCCTTTCGTCAGTGACTTCTAGTGATGGAGATGAATGGCGTCGTTGAGATAGAGGCAGGTCAGGATCGCGAAGACGTAGGCCTGCAGGAAGGCGATGAGCAGCTCGAGGCCGGTGAAGACCACGATGAAGGCGAGCGGTGCCCAGCCGGCGAGCACGCCCAGCATGACCACGAAGCCGCCGAACACCTTCAGCATGGTGTGGCCCGCCAGCATGTTGGCGAACAGACGGATGGAGAGGCTGAAGGGGCGCACGAAGTAGGAGATGATCTCGATCGGCACCAGCAGCAGCAGCAGCGCGAAGGGCACGCCGCTCGGCACGAAGAACTTCAGGAAGTGCGCGCCGTGCTTGATGAAGCCGATGACCGTGACGCCCGTGAACACCACCAGCGCCATCGCGAAGGTGACGATGATGTGGCTGGTCGGCGTGAAGGAATAGGGCACCAGGCCCAGCACGTTGCACAGCAGGATGAAGACGAAGAGGGTGAGGATGAACGGGAAGTACTTCTTGCCCGCGTCGCCCACATTGTCGCGCACCATGCCGGCCACGAACTCGTAGCCCAGCTCGGCGACCGACTGCATGCGGCCCGGGACCAGCGCCCGCTTCTGCATGCCAATGACGAAGATGAAAGTGGCGAGGATGACGGCGATGGTCATCCAGAGGGCGGAATTGGTGTACGAGGCGTCGAGCGAGCCGATATGGAAATTGAGCAGCCGGTGAATCTCGAACTGCTCCATCGGGCTTTGCATGT
>DATJWN010000012.1:0-9253 GCA_035501235.1 Reyranella sp. | reverse complement strand
TCGACCGGATGAAGCGAGAGCAGGGCGACGCCGTTGAAGCCCTTCTGGCCCACGATTTCGGCCTTGTAGCCCGCGGACTCGATCTCGAGCCGCGGGAAGGTCGCCTCCTGAGCCTTGATCTCCTGCAGGACGACCACGTCCGGCTTGGCGTTCTTCAGCCAGTCGACGAGGTTGCCCGTGCGCTTGCGGATGGAATTGACGTTCCAGGTGGCGATCTTCATGGGGCGAGCCTATCTACCCCGGATGAAGCTCGCAGCCCTCTTGTTGACCCTGCTCGCGCTCCTGGCGGTGTCGGCCTGTGGAAACGCGCCGGGCGCGGATGGCCGCTACGCCACCCACGATCGAGGGGCGAACAACCACATGTAGAGAGCGGGATCAGACGCTGAAGGAGTTGCCGCAGCCGCAGGAGGAGGTCGCGTTCGGGTTCTTCACCTGAAACGATGAGCCCACCATCTCCTCGACATAGTCGAGTTCGCTGCCCTTCAGGAGCTCCAGCGACGTGGCATCGACCACGACCGCGGCGCCACCGCGCTCGATCACCAGATCGTCGTCGTGGCGCTGCTCGTCGAATGAGAAATTGTACTGAAAACCCGAGCAGCCGCCGCCTTCCACCGCCACCCGCATCATGACGGGCTTGGCCTCCTTGGAGGCCAGGAAGGCGATGCGCTTGGCCGCATTCTCGGTCACGGAGAAGGGGGATTCGCTCATGGATACAAGATGTGGATTGCCGGCCGGTTCGTCAATGCCGCTGCTGGCCACGGATTCGCTCGCGGTGGAGGATATAGAGGCCGGACCCGATGACCAGTGGCAGGCCGAGCCAGACCGTCCAGGAGGGTTGTTCCTCGAAGTAGAGGTAGCCGTAGAGGATCGCCAGCACGATGCTGGTGTAGTCGAAGGGCGCCACGATGGCGGCCGGCGCCAGCCGCCAGGCCCGCGTCACCAGGATCTGTCCGACACCGCCCAGGAGTCCGATCACGATCAACAGGACCCAGTCGGTCGCCGACGGCCAGATCCAGTCGGGAATGCTGCCAACCAGCGCCACCAGGCTCGAGACCAGGGCGAACCAGAAGAGGGTGGCGGCGTCCTGATCATAGCGGCTCAGCCGGCGGACCATCACGGTCGACAGCGAGTAGCAGAAGGTCGCTCCCAGGACGACCAGCGACATCGGATGGAAGCCGATGCCCGTCGGATCGAGCATCACGATCACGCCCACGAAGCCCACCACGACGGCGCTCCAGCGCCGCCACCCGACCTGCTCGCCCAGGATCGGGACGGCGAAGGCCACCATGAAGAAGGGTGCCGCGAAGGAGATCGCGTAGGCGTCCACCAGCGGCATGCGCGGGAAGACGTAGAAGAAGCCCGCCGTGCTGCCGACGCCCGCGATGACGCGCACGGCCTGCTGCCAGGGCCGGTGGCTGCGGATGGTGCCGATATCGCCCGCGCGCCAGACGAGCACCGCGATGGGCAGCAGCGCCACGACATTGCGGAACAGCATGATCTGGAACGCGCCATACGTGCCGCCCATCGCCTTCACCATGGCGTCCATGGTGCAGAAGAACAGGAGCGAGCCCAGCTTGCAGTAGATGCCGAGCAGCGAGGACTGAATGGGGGCGGGCACTTTCGCGCGGTCTACGAAGGGATGGCTATTTGGCTTATGCGGCCACCTTCCGTAAAGTGGTGTCCGCGAAGGGGGAAGCGTAGCGCATGCGCATGAGATGGCTGTTCGGCGGGGGCAACAAGCCGCGTGCGCCGGTGCTGGTCGCGCTGCTGGTACTGGTCAACGCCCTCTTGCTGCGCGCGGCCGATCCCGACGCCCTCGTACGCCTGCGCGATTTCGCCTTCGACAGCTACCAGCGCATCAAGCCGCGCGTTCCGACGCCCGACCTGCCGGTCCGCATCGTCGATCTCGACGAGGCCTCGCTCAAGGAATACGGCCAATGGCCCTGGCCGCGCACCGTGCTGGCCGATCTGGTCGACAAGCTCACCGAGAAGGGCGCCGCGGTCATCGCCTTCGACGTGGTCTTCGCCGAGCCGGATCGCTCCTCGCTCGCCACCATCGTCCGTCAGATGCCGGTCACCGACCAGACGCGCGAGCTGCGCAAGCTCACGGCCTCCTATCCGGACAATGACGAGGTCTTCGCCGAGGCCATCTCGCAGGCCAACGTCGTGACCGGCTTCGGCTTCGACGCCCACGGCACCTCCAAGCCGCCGCGCCGGCCGTTCGGCATCGCGCACAACAGCGGGGAAGGGAACGTCAAGTCCGTGGGTGAGATGATCGACCAGTTCATCCCCCCGCAAGGCGGCACGGTGAACACCATCGACGTCTTGCAGAACGCGGCCAAGGGCAACGGCACCATCACCACCGAAGTCGAGAGCGCTGTCGTGCGGGCGATCCCGATGATGTTCCGGTTGGAGGGGCAGAAGCCCGAGGATCTCTATCCCGCGCTGGCACTCGAGGCCGTACGCGCGGCGCAACGTGTCTCGACCTACGTCGTGCGCTGGGCTGGCGCACAGGGGCTGGAATCGTTCGGTGCCCGCACGGGCATGAGTTCGATCAAGGTCGGCGAATTCACCATCGATGTCGACGCCAACGGCCGCCTTCTGCTCTACGACAGTGGCCCGATGGCCTCCCGTTTCGTCTCGGCCAAGGACGTGCTGAAGGGAACGGTGCCCGACGACAAGATCAACGGGCAGATCATCTTCGTGGGCACCTCGGCGGTCGGTCTCAAGGACCTGCGTAACACGCCGCTGCAGAACTCGGTGGCCGGCGTGGAAATCCACGCCCAGCTCGTCGAGCAGATACTGACCAGCACCTATCTCGAACGGCCCGACTATGCCGACGGGCTGGAGTTTATCTATCTGATCGTGATCGGCCTCACCTTCGTGCTGCTGTTGCCGCGTCTGTCGGCCGTTACCATGGCACTGGTGGCGGTTGGCTTCGTTGGGGTCGGCGTGGCGCTGCCGTGGTTCGCTTTCTCCGAGGCGTATTTGCTGTTCGATCCGATCTACCCACCGGTGACGCTGGCTGCGATCTATGTCAGCGGCTCGGCGCTCTCCTTCGTTCGCGCCGAGCGCGACCGGCGCCAGATCCGCGGTGCCTTCAGCCTCTATCTCTCGCCGCATCAGGTTGCGGCTGTGACGGCCGACCCCACGCTGCTGTCGCTGGGTGGCGGCGAGCGCGAGATCACGGTGATGTTCACCGACGTGCGTGGCTTCACGACCATATCCGAGCAGTTCGATCCGCCGGGCCTGACGCGTTTCATGAATCGTTTCCTGACTCCCATGACCGACTTGATCCAGGAGGCCGACGGCACGATCGACAAGTACATGGGCGACGCGATCATGGCCTTCTGGAATGCGCCGGTCGATGTTCCCGGCCATGGTGCCATGGCCTGCGCTGCAGCTCTCGCCATGCAAGCGAAGCTGCGCGAGCTGAACGAAGTCTGGCTTGCGGAGGCGGACGCCGAGGGCCGCAAGCACATCCCGGTGAACATCGGCATCGGCCTCAATACCGGCCAGGCGACGGTCGGCAACTTCGGCTCCTCGCAGCGCCTCACCTATTCGTGCCTGGGCGACGAGGTGAACCTTGCCTCGCGTCTGGAAGGCCAGTGCAAGGCCTACGCGACGGGCATCATCATCGGCGAGAAGACGCAGGCGCAGGCGACGGAATTGGCGACCGTCGAGCTCGATCTCATCATGGTGAAAGGCAAGACCGAGCCGGTGCGCATGTTCGCGCTGGTGGGCGATGCAGAGGTGGCGCGCTCGCCGGCGTTCCAGACGCTGCTGGAGAAGCAGGCGGCATTCCTGAAGCTCTATCGCAGCGGCGCCTTCGCGGAGGCGCTCGACGCCCTCAAGGACTGCGTCGCTGCCGCCGACGCGGCGGGCTGGCGGCAGGGCTACTACGACATGATGCGTGAGCGCGTGGATCACCTGATCGACGATTCGCCAGTGGACTGGAACGGCGTTTATGTCGCCAAGGAAAAGTGACCTCGACGCCATCGAGGCGCTGGTCTGCCGTGATCTCGGTCGCAAGACCGCCGCGCTGATCGAAGCAACCCGCGGTGAGTTGGAGACCGCCGCCCGGTCGCTCGTGGCGGCGAGAAGTGTCGGGCTGATCACAGGCTTCTTCGTGCCGCGCGGCGACGTGGCGGCCCCTGAGACGGACGGTCCTGTCGGCACGGCTCTCCTTGCGGCCTCATTGGTCGCCTGCGATGTGCCGGCGCGGATCGCCGTCGACTCGCCCTGTGCCGATGCCGTCCGGGCAGCGGTCCATGCCACTGGTCAAGACGTGGCGGTCGACGAGGTCGGTGTCGAGGATCGTCCCGGCATCGAGCGCGTCATCGCGGATTGGCGTGCGGCGGGCGTGAGCCATGCCGTCGCCATCGAGCGCTGCGGCCTCGCGGCTGATGGAAGGCCACGCAACATGCGGGGCGTCGATGTCTCGCCCTGGACCGCACCGCTCGACGATCTTTTCACGTCCGGTCCCTGGACGAAGATCGGCGTCGGCGATGGCGGCAACGAGATCGGCATGGGCCGGCTGCCGCAGGGTCTGATCGCCGCCAACGTCCCGAACGGCGACAAGATCGCCTGCATCACCTCGTGCGACCATCTGATCGTGGCCGGCGTTTCCAACTGGGGCGCCTATGGCTTGATGGCCGCGCTCGCCGTGCTGAAAGAGCCATGGGCGCCGATCATCGCCAAATTCCTGACGGCGGAACGCGATCTTGCGGTGACGCGCGCCGTCGTAGAGGTCGGCGGCGTCGACGGCGTTACCGCGCGGCGCGAGCCGACAGTCGATGGCTTTGGTGCCGACGTTCACGGTCCGCTGGTCGAAGAGCTGCGGCGCATTGCCTGCGGGGAGACGGCCGCCTAGGTTGCGGCCATGGAAAATCCCTACGCTCCGACGCATCCCGAGATCCGCGACGCCGTTCGCGCGCTTTGCCTGAAGTTCGATGGCGCTTACTGGCGCAAGCTCGATCGCGAGCGCGGCTATCCGACGGAGTTCGTGAAGGCGCTGACCGAGGCCGGCTGGCTCTCGATCCTGATCCCCGAGGAGTATGGCGGCGCGGGCCTCGGCATCTCGGCCGCGTCGGCGGTGCTGGAGGAGATCCACAAGGCCGGCTGCAACGCCGCCGCCTGCCATGCGCAGATGTACATCATGGGCACGGTGCTGCGGCACGGCAGCAAGGAGCAGAAGGAACGTTATCTCCCGAAGATCGCCACGGGCGAGCTGCGCCTGCAGGCCTTCGGCGTCACCGAACCCTCGAGCGGCACCGATACGCTCAGCCTCCGCACCACGGCAGTGAAGAAGAACAACAGCACCTACATCGTGAACGGCCAGAAGGTCTGGACCAGCCGGGCCGAGCATTCGGACCTGATGCTGCTGCTCGCGCGCACCACGCCGCGCGACCAGACGCAGAAGCGCACGGAAGGACTCTCGGTGTTCCTGGTCGACATGCGCTCGGCGCTGGGCAAGGGCCTCACCATCCGGCCGATCCGCACCATGATGAACCACAACAGTACCGAGGTGTTCTTCGACAACATGGAAGTGCCGGCCGAGAACCTGATCGGCGAGGAGGGGCAGGGCTTTCGCTACATCCTCTCCGGCATGAACGCCGAGCGCGTGCTGATCGCCTCGGAGTGCCTGGGCGACGGCCGCTGGTTCATCGACAGGGCGGTGAGCTACGCCAAGGAGCGCAAGCTGTTCGGCCGCGCGATCGGCCAGAACCAGGGCGTGCAGTATCCAATCGCGCGCGCCTACACGCAGATCGAGGCGGCCGACCTGATGGTGCGCAAGGCCGCCACCATGTTCGAGGCGGGCATCAACGCCGGCGCCGAAGCCAACATGGCCAAGATGCTGGCCTCGGAAGCCGCCTGGGCCGCGGCCGAGATGTGCGTGCAGACGCATGGCGGCTTCGGTTTCGCCGAGGAGTACGACATCGAGCGCAAGTTCCGCGAGGCGCGGCTCTACACGGTGGCGCCGATCTCGACCAACATGATCCTGAACTTCGTCGCCGAGCACGTGCTGGGCCTGCCGCGCTCGTACTGACGGGTCTGCCGCATCGCCGCTGACTGGGTTGGTTACCATTAGTTACCGTCAAACGTATCGAATCTGACGGCGTGACCGACCATACTGAGCTCCTTCACTGCGTAGCCGTGCGGCAAGGATACCTCCGCATTCTCCAGGTCCGCATTCTGATCAATGGAGCACTCGTCCGGCGATATGGGTCAGGCCCAAAGCGACGGACAGAAGATCAGAACCGCCGACCGCGCGGGCGGATGGCGCGGCCCGGCTGATTGCCGCTCGCACCGCCGGCACGCGGCACGAGCCTCCCGTGAAGAAGATCGTGTCGATGGCGCCGGGGCTCACCCCAGCCGCGGCGATGCAATCGCTCGCCACTCTGCGCAAGCGACCCATTTGCGCACTGATCGCGCGGTCGAATTCGACGCGTGTCGCCGTTGATGCGAGGTTCGCCTCCAGAAAGCCGAGCGGCAAGGTCACGTATGTCTCGTCGCTCAGCGCGATCTTGGCCGCTTCCACGGCGAAGGCCAGACGATGACCCAGGCGGCGGCGCACCACGGTGAGAAGCCGTTCCACCTTTTCGGGCTCGCTCGCCAGGGCAACGAGTTCGGCGATCTCGCGCTGGTTCTTGTACGTATAGGCGAAGTTGATCGTCGCCCAGGTCGCGAGCTCGTGATAGGGCGCGTTCGGTGTCGGCAGGTCCTTGTCGACGAGACGTGTGCCCAGCCCCAGAAGCGGCATGACTGTGGCGAGGTTGAGCGCCTTGTCGAAGTCGGTGCCGCCGATGCGTGCGCCGGCCGTTGCGAGCACGTCTCGGCTCCGGTCGGTGCGCTTGCGCAGCCGTGGCCCCACGCGGATGACGGAAAAGTCGCTCGTGCCGCCGCCGATATCCGCGATCAGCGCCAGTTCCTCACGCTGGACGGTCAGCTCGTAGTCATGGGCGGCGGCGATCGGCTCGTAAACGAACGTGACATCGCGGAAGCCCACTTGCCGGGCGATGTTCGCGAGTACCTCCTGCGCCCGAGCATCCGCCGCATCGTCATCGTCGACGAAGCGCACGGGTCGGCCGTGCACGAGGGTCGTGATTTCCTGCCCTGCGAACGCCTCTGCCTTTTGCTTCAGGTGCCGCACGAAGATCTCGACGACCTTCCTGAGGGCGATCTTGCGGCCGCCCACGAGGGTCTCCTCGTCGATCAGGGAAGAGCCCAGGATCGACTTCAGGGCCCGCATCAACCGGCCTTCGGTCTGCCCGACATAGGCCGTGACCGCCTCGCTGCCGAACAGCACCCGACCCTTGGTCTCGTCGTCGAAGAAGACGGCGCTCGGTATCAGCGTGTCGTCACGCTCGACGGGGGCAAGCTCGGCCCTGCCGTCGCGCGCGACACCGATGGATGAATTCCACGTTCCGAAGTCCAGTCCGCAGGCGATCATGTCTGTCCCCATGTGAAGCGAAGGGACACCCATCTATTGGGATATTCGATACGTTGCCAGACTGTTTCTTTTCGCTTAAGTTGGCAGCGGTAGCTGATTGCCTAGAGTGACAGCACCGATTTCACAACATGCAGGACGACCAGCGGCCCGACGATCGCGAGGAAGATCGTCCACGCCGTCGTGAGCAGCGTGAACACCCAACCGAATATCGCCATCACGCCGTCGCGCTCGATGAGCGCGAGGCAGAAGAACAGGATCGCCCAGGCGGGCAGCATGTTGTCGAAGGGGACCGGCAAGGCTAGCAGCAGGATCAGCAGCGCCCAGACGAACTGCATGAGCCAGCGCGGCGTGCCCGACACCCACCAGTCGTGGCGCGGATGCACGGCATTCTCCAGCCGCGCGATGTATGGGCGAATGTGGTCGAGGCTGTCTTGCAGCCTGCCGCGCTCGAGCGCGCGCTTGCCGAAGATGTCGGGCAGCCAGGGCGACGGCTGACGCAGGAAATACTGGATCGCGAGCAGCAGCATCGGCACGCCGGTCACGGTCGACAGCAGCGGCAGGCCCGTCGGCACGCAATTCGGCAGATCGAGCGCCGCAATGATGAAGGCGTAGGAGCGATCGCCCAGCCCGTCGAGGAAGGCGTGGACCGTGAGCGTCTCCCGACGCGGTCCCGCGAACAGCCGGTCGAGCGTCGCCAGCAGCCCGACCCTTTCCGTCATCCGGCCCGAGCCAGCAGGCGTTGAGCGAGGACGAGGTGCGGCCGGTCGAGCATCTTGCCGTCGAGCGTCAACACGCCCGCGCCCGGATTGCTTTCGAAGGTCGCGACGACCTTCTTCGCCCAGTCGATCTCGGCGGCGCTCGGCGTGAAGACCTCATGGATGATCGCGACCTGGTCGGGATGGATGGCGATCTTGCCGCCATAGCCCATGCGCCGCGCGTCGTGCGCCTCGGCGCGCAAGCCCTCGACGTTCTTGATGTCGGGATAGACCGTGTCGTAGGCCGTCACGCCGGCCGCAACGGAGGCCATCAGGTTGACCGTGCGGGCGAGCCGGAACGTATCGTCGTATTGGCCGGGAGCAGGACCTTTGGCCAATGCGCCGAGATCGGCCATGAGATCCTCGCCGCCCCACGAATGGCCGATCAGTCGTGCATGCTTGGCGGGTGCGGCGGACAGCGCCAGCACCGCGGCGGCGCTCTCGGTGGCGATGGTCAGGATCCTGGTCGCGCCCGCGTCGATGCCCTCGCGCGCCTCGAACGCGTCGAGCCAGGTGGCGAGCAAATCGAGATCGCGTTGGCCGACACATTTGGGGAACACGATTCCGTCGGGCCTGCCCTGCATGGTGACGGCGAGATCGCCGAGCGTGCGGCCGGTATCGAGCGCGTTGACGCGGACGTAGAGCTTGAGCTTGTCGCGGCTCGAGGTCTTCAGATAGTCGCGCACCATGTCGCGCGCGAGGGTCTTGCGGTCGGCGGCGACAGAGTCCTCGAGATCGAGGATCAGCGCATCGGGGCCGGAGGAGGGACCCTTGGCGAGCTTGCGTTCGGAATCGCCGGGGACGAAGAGGAAGGAACGCATCATTGACCTTTCGGGCGCTTGCGCATCAACGCCTGGCGCTTGCACTCGGCGACGATCTCGCCGCGCTGGTTGGTGGCCGTGTGGTTGAACTCGATGATGCCTGAGTCGGGCCGCGACTTGCTCTCGCGTGCCGACAGGACCGTCGTTTTCACCTTGATCGTATCGCCGTGGAAGACGGGCTTGGGGAACTTCACGTCCGTCATGCCGAGATTGGCGATGGTCGT
>DATJWN010000011.1:0-36941 GCA_035501235.1 Reyranella sp. | reverse complement strand
CAGACGAGGGCACCTCCCCATGTGAATGGGGAGGGAGCGCGAAATCACAATCCCTTCTTGCCCATGGCCAGGAACTTGTCCTGGCGCTGGCGGCGCAAGGTGTCGGGGTCGAATTGCGAGAGCTCGGCGAGCGCCTCGGCGACGACCTTGCCGACGGCATCGATCGCCTCGTCGGGCGCGCGGTGGGCGCCGCCCATCGGCTCGGGGATCACCTCGTCGATCACGTCGAGCTTCTTCAGGTCCTGCGCCGTCACTTTCATCGCGTCGGCCGCATCCTGCGCGTTGGCGTTGGAGCGCCACAGGATCGAGGCGCAGCCTTCCGGCGAGATCACCGAGTAGACCGAGTTCTCGAGCATGTAGACGCGGTCGGCCGAGGCGATGGCGAGCGCGCCGCCCGAGCCGCCCTCGCCGATCACGACGCTGACCAGCGGCACGCCGATCGCGAGACACGTGTCGATCGAGCTCGCGACGGCCTCGGCCTGGCCGCGCGCCTCGGCCTCGATGCCGGGATAGGCGCCCGACGTGTCGACCAGCGTCACCACGGGAATCCTGAACCGGTCGGCGAGCTTCATCAGGCGCTGCGCCTTGCGATAGCCCTCGGGCCGCGCCATGCCGAAATTGTGCTTCAGCCGGGAATCGGTGTCGTCGCCCTTCTCCTGCCCCAGCACCACGACGCTGCGGCCATCGAGGCGCCCCAGCCCGCCCACCACGGCGGCGTCCTCGCCGAAGGCGCGGTCGCCGGCCAAGGGCGTGTAGTCGGTGATGAGGCGATCGATGTAGCGCTGGGCGTGCGGCCGCTCGGCATGGCGCGCCACCAGGACCTTCTGCCACGGCGTCAGCTTGGCGTAGGTCGCGCGCAGGAGCTTCTGCACCTTGTCCTGAAGGCGCATCACTTCCTCGGCGATGTCGACATCGCCCGAATTGGGCACGTGCCGAAGCTCGGCGATCTTGCTTTCGAGCTCCGCGATCGGCTTCTCGAATTCGAGATACGTCGTCATTGCGGGTCAGGTGTCGCCCGAGCGTCGAGTCCTGTCAACCGCCCCTGGCCGCTTGCGCCGCCGGGCCAGCGGATGCTTCTCCTGTACCAGCGAACGCAGCTTTTCATCCAGCACGTGCGTATAGATCTGCGTCGTCGCGATATCGGCGTGGCCGAGCATCAGTTGCACGCTGCGCAGGTCCGCGCCGCCCTCCAGCAGATGGCTCGCGAAGGCGTGCCGCAGCACGTGCGGCGACACGCGCGCGGGATCGACCTTGGCCTTGAACGCCGCCTCCTTGAGGAGCTGCGCGAAACGCTGGCGCGTGAGATGGCCGGTGCGGCCGCGCGAGGGGAAGAGATAGCGCGACGATCCGTCCTCGCCGAGCTGGGCCGAGCGCACATGCAGCCACGAGGCGATGGCGATCCTGGCGGGATCGCTGAGCGGCACCATGCGCTCCTTGTCGCCCTTGCCGCGCACCACCAGCATCGTGGGATCGCGCTCGACCGACACCAGCGGCAAGGTCACCAGCTCCGAGACGCGCAGGCCGGTGCCGTAGAGGATCTCCAGAAGCGTCGCCATGCGCCCGCCATCGCCCGCTAAATCGCGCGACGCCTCGATCAGCCGGTCGACTTCGTCACGCGACAGGACCTTGGGCAATGGCCGGCCGAGCGCGGGCGAATCGAGCGCGGACGCCGGATCGTCCTCGCGCATGCGCTCGCTCAGCAGGAAACGATAGAACTGGCGGATCACCGACAGGCGGCGCGCCACCGTGCGCGGCGTCATGCCGACATAGTCGAGCGACTTCAGGTAGGCGCGCAGGGCGCCCGTGTCGGCCGTCGCCGCCCGCTGCTTGCGGCGCGCCAGGAAGGCTTCGAGGTTGCGGAGATCGGCGCCATAGGCCGCCTCGGTGTTCTTCGATGCGCCGCGCTCGGCCGTCAGCATCTCGATGAAGGCTTCGGCCTCGCGCGACAGGGGAGCGACGGGCTTCTTCTTCATAGCCCGCGGGCGATCGCCACTTCGATCGCGAACAGCCGGCCGGCCTGGTCCTCGCCGGCCGCGATCAGCGCACGCACGATGGCGGCGACGGCGGCGGGATGGAGATCGGCCAGCGACGTTTCGGCGATGGCGGCGGAGGCGAGCAAGGCGGCCTCGGCGCGGCGATGCGCGGCGCCCGCGGCTTGCAGGGCCTGCATGGTCGCCGCGGGCGGCGAGACGAGGCGGACACCCGGCGGCGGCGCCTCGGGCAGGTCGGTCGTGCCCGCCGGCACGTCGATGCCGCTCGACCGCAGCAACTGGAGCATGAGATAGCCGCGCAGGGGCGCGCCCTTGGCATCGTCCTGGCGCATCAGCTCGTACCAGCGGTTGATCTCCTCCGCCGGCAGGTGATGGGGATCGTCGATGCCCGCGACGGCGACCAGCGGGATCAGCCGGTCGAGCGCATTCAGCGCGCGGGCGCTGTTGTAGGCGGCCTTGAGCGCGAGCTTCGTCCAGGCCTGCGTGAGCTGCTTGTCGCCGAGCAGCAAGAAGCCGCGGATCGCCTCCTGCGCCACGTCGGCATATTCCGGCTTGGGCGGCAGGCTCAAGAGACCGACGGCGCTCGCGCGCGCCACGGTCGGGAACATCGGCCCGCGCGATTCGGAGTAGACCGCGGCGATCGACGCCATGATCTCCTTCGGGTTGGCGGCATTGCGCACGGCGAAGACAAGCTGGGCACGGCGCGCCATGGCGGGCGGCAGGACAACGCCGCCCTTCACCGCCTCGACATAGAGCTCGCTGAGCCGCGTCGCCTCGATGACGGCCAGCGCCTCGCCGCGCTCGGCGATGTCGAGCCGCGTCGCGATGGGCAACGTGCGCTGGCCGACCAGCGAGCGGATGACGAGCGGCTGGTCGGAGCGATAGAGCGTGGCGGGCGGCACGATGTGCGCCAGCGCCATCAACGCCATCGCCGGTCCGTCGACCTCGCCGCGTGGCGCCGCGACAGGCGCGGTCGACCCGGCGGCGGCCTGAACCATCGCGGCGAAGCCGGCATCGCGCGCGCGCAGGGCGGCGACGTCGGCGAGCGCGCCGGCATTGTCGCCTGCCACGAGCTGGCAGGTAACGGCGGCGCGCGTGGCGAAGAGACCGGTGAGCGCGCTGTTCTTCAGCGCCGCGCAGGCGGCATCGCGCTCGCCCACCATCATCAGCGCGTTGACGTCGATCGCGGCGACCGCGGGATCGGCGTAGCCGCCCGAGGCGCGCACCATCTCGTTCAGGCTCTCGCCCTCGCCCATTGCCGCGAGGCGTTCGACCTTGCGCGCGAAGAGGCTCGGCGGGGGGCTGTTGTCCGGTGCGGGCGGCGTGAGCTCGCTCACCATCAGCTTGAACTGCAGATCGCGCAGCGCGCGGCTGCGCGGCGCGGCCGGCAAAGCGGCGACCAGGCGCTTGGCCTGGGCAAGCGACGTGCCCTGCCAGGCGTCGGGCTGCATGCCGCCGGTCTTCTGGGTGAGGAAGCCGGTCGGACGCTCGTCGAAGGAAGGGGCCTGTGCCTGCACGGCGCCTGAACAGGCGAACACGACGCAGGCGAACACGACGCGGGAGAACAGAGCGGGCCGGACGCTCATTGCCGGACCGGCACCTCGAAATGCCGCAGCGGCGGACGCGGCTCCAGGACGGCCAGCGCCACGACGCTGCCGATCACGACGACGGCAAGAACGAGCAGCACGAGCGTGCCCCATTTGAGCGCGGGCACACGGACATGGCTCTTGGATCGGATGACTGGCACGGCGGCGGCAAACTAGCCGGACGACGGACTCCCGGCAATCATCGGGCGGTCGCTTGAAACGTCGGGCCGGATGAGCGACATGCATCTGCACCATGGACGCAACGTCCCCCCTGCCGCTCTCGCGCACCGTGGCCCTGGTCGGGCTGATGGGCGCGGGCAAGACCGCCATCGGCAAGCGCCTGGCGGCGCGCCTCGGCCTGCCCTTCGTCGACGCCGATGAGGAGATCGAGAAGGCGGCGGGCTGCACCATCGCCGAATTCTTCGAGCGACACGGCGAGGCCGAGTTCCGTGCCGGCGAGCGGCGCGTCATCGCCCGCCTGCTCGACGGACCGCAGCATGTGCTGTCGACCGGCGGCGGCGCCTACATGGATCCCGAGACCCGCCGGCTGATGCGCGAACGCGCGCTCACCATCTGGCTGCGCGCCGAATTGGACGTTCTTTACGATCGCGTGAAGCGGCGCGGCCATCGGCCGCTCCTGAAGCAGGGGCCGAGTCCGCGCGACACGCTCGCCCTGCTGATGGAGAAGCGCTACCCGGTCTATGCCGAGGCCGATCTCACGGTCGAGTCGACGGCGCAGCCCGCCGACATCACGACCGAGCAGGTGTTCGAGGCGCTGAAGCGCCATCTCGCGCCCGAGCGTGAGGGAGCCTCGACGTGACCACGCGCACGCTCAAGGTCGATCTCGCCGGCCGCGCCTACGACATTGTCATCGGTCCCGGCCTGATCGACCGCGTCGGCGAGCTCAGCGCCGGGCTGCTCGCGCGGCCGCGGGTGATCATCGTCGCCGACGAGACGGTGGCGCCGCTCTATGGCGCGCGCACGTATCATTCGTTCAAGAATGTCGGCGTCGATGCCGCCCTCGTCGTCCTGCCGGCCGGCGAGGGCAGCAAGGAATTCGGCCCGTTCGGCCAGTTGATGAACGCGCTGCTCGACCAGCGTCCCGACCGCAAGACGACGCTTGTCGCGCTGGGCGGCGGCGTGATCGGCGATCTCACGGGCTTCGCGGCCTCGGTGCTGCTGCGCGGCGTCGACTTCATCCAGGTGCCGACCACGCTGCTCGCCCAGGTCGACAGCTCGGTGGGCGGCAAGACCGGCATCAACACGCGCCACGGCAAGAACCTGGTCGGCGCCTTCTACCAGCCGCGCCTGGTCGTGGCCGACACGGATGTGCTCAACACGCTGCCCAAGCGCGAGCTGCTGGCGGGCTATGCCGAGGTCGCCAAGTACGGGCTGATCGACGATGCCGCCTTCTGGGCGTGGTGCGAGCAGAACGGCGCCGCGCTGCTCGCGGGCGACGCCGCGAAACGCACCTATGCGATCGAGAAGAGCTGCGAGGCCAAGGCGCGCATCGTGGCGGCCGACGAGCGCGAGACGACCGATCTCCGCGCGCTGCTCAATCTCGGCCATACGTTCGGCCATGCGCTCGAGGCCGAGACCGGCTTCGGGCCGGAGCTGCTGCACGGCGAGGCGGTCGGCGCCGGCATGGCGATGGCCTTCGATCTCTCGGCCGAGCTCGGCCTCTGCCCTGCCGCCGATGCCGCCCGCGTGCGCAAGCATCTCGGCGAGGTCGGCCTGCCGGTGCGGCTGCGCGCCATCGGCGGCGACAATCGCCGCCAGTGGGATGCGGCGAAGCTGATCGAGCATATGCGCGGCGACAAGAAGGCCGAGGCGGGCCGCCTCACCTTCATCCTGGCGCGCGGCATCGGGAAGGCCTTCGTGAGCCGCGACGTCGACATGGACGCGTTGCGCGGCCTGCTCGACAAAGCCATCGCCGCCTGATGGATCCCGACATCGAGCTTCACGTCCCGCTCTACGTCGCAGGCCCGCTGGTCCTGCTCTGCCTGCTGCTGGCGGCGTATCTCTCGGCGGCGGAGACGGCGATCACCGGCGCCTCGCGGCCGCGCATGCATCGCCTCGCGCAACAGGGCAACAAGCGCGCGGCCCTGGTGAACCGCCTGCTCGACCGCAAGGACGAGGCGGTGAGCGCCGTGCTGCTGGGCAACAGCGTCATGAACATCCTCTCGGCCTCGCTCACCACGGCCGTGCTGACCTCGCTGTTCGGCGCGGCGGGCGTGGTCTACGCCACGGTGGCCGTGGGCGTTATGGTCGTGGTCTTCGCCGAGGTGATGCCCAAGACATGGGCGCTGCTGCGCGCCGATCGCGTGGCGCTGGTGCTCGCGCCCTCGATCACGGTGACGCTCGCCATCCTGGGGCCGCTCGCGCGCGCCGTCGCCTGGACCTCGCGGCTCTTCCTCGCGATGCTCGGCGTGCGCACCGATCCCGCCGCCGCCGCGCACGAACATGCCGAGCTGCTGCGCGGCGCCATCGAGCTGCACGGCGTGGGCCATGTCGACGAGGATGCGCCGGAAGAGAAGGCGATGCTGCGCTCGGTGCTCGACCTCGGCGACCGCACGGTGGGCGACGTCATGACCCATCGCGGCAACCTCGTGCTGGTCGATGCCGCGGAGCCGACGGAAGCCATCGTGACGCAGATGCTGGCCGCGCCCTTCACGCGCATCCCCGTCTATCGCGGCGAGCCGGACAATATCGTGGGCGTGGTCCACGCCAAGGACCTGTTCCGCGCCGTGCGCGCGGCGGGCGGCCCGGCCACGGTCGACATCGCCGACGTGATGACCAAGCCGTGGTTCATCCCGGAATCGACGGTGCTGTTCGACCAGCTGCAGGCCTTCCGCCAGCGCCACGAGCATTTCGCCGTCGTGGTCGACGAATACGGTGCGTTGCGCGGCGTCGTGACGCTCGAGGACATCATCGAGGAGATCGTGGGCGACATCCACGACGAGCACGATGCCGTCCGCCGCGGCGTCGCCAGGCGCGAGGATGGCAGCTTCGTGAGCCGCGGCGACGTGCCGGTGCGCGACCTCAACCGCGAGTTCGGCTGGCGCCTGCCCGAGGATGTCGCGACCACCATCGCGGGCCTCGTGCTCTACGAGGCGCGGCGCATCCCGGAAGTGGGGCAGATCTACGCATTTTACGGTTTCCGCTTCGAAATTCTGAAGCGCGAGGGCACCCGCATCGCCGAGTTGCGCATCGTGCCGCCGGTCGCCATACAGGCGCCCACCCCCTAGGGCTTCAGTTACGAGAGGTTCAGCCATGCCGCTCTCGCCACCGGTCGGGCGACAGCTCCTGCATACGCGACGAGTCACCTGCCAAGGCTTCTTCCGCGACGATGGCCTGTGGGACATCGAGGGTCGCATCACCGACGAGAAGAGCTACGAGCATTCCAACGAATGGCGCGGCCAGCTCAAGCCCGGCGACTTCATCCACGACATGTCGATCCGCCTCACGCTCGACCATCGCTTCACCATCGTCGACGTCGAGGCGGTGACGGACAGCTCGCCCTATCGCATGTGCGGCGACATCACGCCCAACTACAAGAAGCTGATCGGGCTGCGCATCGGTCCGGGATTCACGCGCGCAGTCAGGGAACGACTGGGCGGCGTGCATGGCTGCACCCATCTCGTGGAGCTGCTGGGTCCCGTGGCCACGACGGCGTTCCAGACCGCGGGCTCGCGCAAGGCCAGCGAACTGCAGAACGCCCATCGCGAGAAGATCGGCAAGCCCGCGAGGCCCGCCGATCCCAAGGCGCCGCCGCGGCGGCCCTACATGCTCGACAATTGCCACACCTGGGCGTCGGACAGCGAAGTCACCAAGCGCTGGGTGCCGCAGTTCTATACCGGCCCGGACGCCGAGGCCGTGCGCAAGGCGGCCGAGGGCAAAGACATCGAGATGGACGGCTAACGCCCGGCCGCTTCTCCGGGCGTGAGCGTGGTGAGCGCGAGCGCGTGCACGCCGCCCGGCTGCAACTCGTCCTTCAAGGTCTCGTAGACCAGGCGCTGGCGCGCGACTCGGTTCTTGCCTTCGAAGACCGCCGACACGATTTCGACACGGAAGTGCGTCTCGCCGCCTTCGCGGAAGCCCGCATGGCCGCGATGCTTGTGCGATTCGTCCTCGATCGCGAGATGCGACGGCGCGAATCGTGTCCTGAGCTTGTTGTCAATCGAGATTGCTACGGCGCCCATCGCTCGCCTCTCTTGCCCGCCAAACCGCGTGCACACATATTATCCGAATGGCTCGACGGCGAGCGAAACCTCTCTTGGCGATGGATGGCGCGCAACCCCATCAACGGGTCTGCGAGGCGCCGGGCTGCCGGCTGGAAGGTCTCTATCGCGCGCCGCGCGCGCGCGACCGGCTCGACCAGTATCGCTGGTTCTGTCTCGAGCATGTCCGGGACTACAACAAGAAATGGGACTATTTCGCGGGCCTCGATGCCGAGGCGATCGAGCAGCACATCCGCGCCGACACGACCTGGCGCCGCCCCGTCTGGCCGCTCGGCGGCCGGCGGCCCGGCGGCCCGCAGATCCACGACCCGCTGGGGCTGAGCGACGATGCGGGACTCGGCGAGCGTCCGGCGCCAAAAATGGATGGCAGCGAGCAACTGACCCCGGCAGAACGGACGGCGCTCGACGTCCTTGAACTATCGTGGCCGCTCACCCAGGCGGACGTGAAATCCCGTTACAAGGAACTGGTCAAAATCCATCATCCCGATGCCAATGGCGGAGCGCGCCACGCCGAGGAAAAGCTCAAGGAAATCAACGCCGCCTATTCCACATTGCGGGCCTCGGAACACCTTCCCGTCGAATGACTTAGCCCCAATCGGGGCAGACCCGCGAATTGGCCGCTTGCGGTGCACAAAAGGGCCTGCGACTATGATTTTAAGCCCGCAATTTGGCGGGCTTTGCTTTGTTAGGAACCTGTGTGATGGCTTCTACGACGACCGCGGCCCGGCAGAACGTGTCCGGCATGCCGGATATCAAGGTCTCCGCCCGTCAGCTCTTCGGCATCGACACCGACATGGAAGTGCCGGCCTTCAGCACCACCACCGAGCACGTCCCGGCGGTCGACGATGCATACCTCTTCGACCATGACACGACGATGGCGATCCTGGCCGGCTTTGCCCACAACCGAAGGGTGATGGTCCAGGGCTATCACGGCACCGGCAAGTCGACGCACATCGAGCAGGTCGCCGCCCGCCTCAACTGGCCCTGCCTGCGCGTCAACCTCGACAGCCACATTTCCCGTATCGACCTGATCGGCAAGGACGCCATCGTCCTGAAGGACGGCAAGCAGGTCACCGAGTTCCGCGAGGGCATCCTGCCCTGGGCGCTGCAGAACCCGACCGCTTTGGTGTTCGACGAATACGATGCCGGCCGCGCCGACGTGATGTTCGTGATCCAGCGCGTGCTCGAGGTCGACGGCAAGCTGACGCTTCTCGACCAGAACAAGGTGATCCATCCGCACCCGGCCTTCCGCCTGTTCTCGACGGCCAACACCGTCGGCCTCGGCGACACGACCGGCCTCTATCACGGCACGCAGCAGATCAACCAGGGCCAGATGGACCGCTGGTCGATCGTGACGACGCTCAACTACCTGCCGCACGACCAGGAAGTGAACATCGTCGCCGCCAAGACGCCGTTCTACGACAACGAGGAAGGCCGCAAGACCATCTCCGCGATGGTGGCGCTCGCCGACCTCACGCGCGCAGGCTTCATCGCCGGCGACATCTCGACCGTCATGTCGCCGCGTACGGTGATCACCTGGGCCGAGAACGCCCGCATCTTCGGCGGCGACGTGGGCTTCGGCTTCCGGCTCACCTTCCTCAACAAGTGCGACGAGGTCGAGCGCTCGACGCTCGCCGAGTACTATCAGCGCTGCTTCGGCAAGGATTTGCCGGCGACCAGCGCCAAGGGCGGCAAGCTGCACTGAGAGAGGGCCTAGCCTAGATGGCCAAGGACACCACGCCGCTCGAGGAGTTCCGCCGGGTCACCGCGACCACCATGCGGGCGATCTCGAAGAAGGACGTCAACGTCTCGTTCGTGCCCGACGGCGGCTCGCTGCTCGGGCAGGAGGCGCGCATCACCGTGCCGGCGCGCGACCTGCCGGTCGAGGATGTCAGCCGCGTGCGCGGCGAGGCCGATTCGATGGCGCTCAAGATGCGCCATCACGACCGCAAGATGCATCTCCGCCGCGTGCCGCGCGGCGAGACCGCCCGCTCGATCTTCGAGGCGGTCGAGCAGGTGAGGGTCGAGGCGCTGGGCGCGCGCCGCATGTCCGGCGTCGCCGACAATCTCTCCGCCCTCTACCGCCAGCGCTCCGACCAGCGCGGCCATGCCCGCATCAAGCACAAGGACGACGCGCCGATCGCCGACGTGATCGGCCTGATCGCGCGCGAGCAGCTCCTGGGCGCGGCTCCTCCTGAATCGGCCAAGGCGATGGTCGACATGTGGCGCGCCGACATCGAGTCCGCGGCCGGCCGCGACTTCCAGAAGCTGAAAGAGGCGCTCGGCAACCAGGACGCCTTCGCCCGCGCCGCGCGCCAGCTGATCCGCGACCTCAAGCTCGGCGACGAGACCGCCGACCTGCAGGACGACGACCAGGAAGAGAGCCAGGATCAGGAGAACGCCGACGGCCAGTCGAACGAGACCGGCGACGATCAGAGCGATTCGAGCGAGAGCCAGGGCTACGGCGCCCAAGGCGAGGAGACCGAGGACGCATCGGAGCAGGAGGACGCGTCGGAGACCGTCGCCGACCAGGCCCAGACCGAGATGCAGATGGGCTCGGGCGACGAGGAGGAGCCGGGCCGCGCCGAGCGTCCGTGGCTGCCGCCCGGCGCGCTCTCCAACGAGCCGCTCGGCCAGCAGTATCACGCCTACACGCAGAAATTCGACGAGATCGTCGAGGCCGACCAGCTGTGCGACGCCGAGGAACTCGGCCGCCTGCGCAACCATCTCGACCAGCAGCTCAGCCACCTGCAGGGCGTGATCGGCAAGCTCGCCAATCGGCTCCAGCGCCGCCTGATGGCGCAGCAGAACCGCTCGTGGGACTTCGATCTCGACGAGGGCACGCTCGATGCCGCGCGCCTCGCCCGCATCGTCGCCAATCCCATGCATGCCCTCTCCTTCAAGAAGGAGAAGGACACGAATTTCCGCGACACGGTCGTGACCCTGCTGATCGACAATTCGGGCTCCATGCGCGGCCGGCCGATCACGGTGGCGGCGATGAGCGCCGACATCCTGGCGCGCACGCTCGAGCGCTGCGGCGTCAAGGTCGAGATCCTGGGCTTCACCACGCGCGCCTGGAAGGGCGGCCAGAGCCGCGAGCAGTGGCTCGCCGCCGGCAAGCCCGCCAACCCCGGCCGCCTGAACGATCTCCGCCACATCGTCTACAAGCCGGCCGACGCCCCGTGGCGACGGGCGCGCAAGAACCTCGGCCTGATGCTGCGCGAGGGCATCCTCAAGGAGAATATCGACGGCGAGGCGCTCTTGTGGGCGCACAACCGCCTGCTGCCGCGGCCGGAAGAGCGCAAGATCATGATGGTGATCTCCGACGGCGCGCCGGTCGACGATTCGACGCTGTCGGTCAATCCGGGCAACTATCTCGAGCGCCACCTGCGCGACGTGATCGATTGGATCGAGACGCGTTCGCCCGTCGAGCTGATCGCCATCGGCATCGGCCACGACGTCACGCGCTACTATCGCCGCGCCGTCACCATCGTCGACGCCGACCAGCTGGGCGGCACGATGATGGAGCAGCTCGCCTCGCTGTTCGACGAGGAGGACGAGGGCGACAAGCGTGCGAGCCGCGGCAAGCGCACGCAGCGCGCCGTCGCCGCGGCGACCAAGGGTGGCGGCGGCAAGCGCGCCGCCTGACGCCGCAACGGGGCGTGCCCATGCGACACGCCCGAAGGTCCTTCAGCCTCGCCCTGCTCTTCCTCGCGGCTGCCTGCGTCGGCACGACGCCGGCCGCGCTGGTCGACATCGCGCCGCAGCCGCTCGCCGTCCGCGTCCGCGCGCAGCCCTTCAAACTGGACGATGCCTCGGCTCGCCGGATCGGCCGGCTGATCTGGCGCGGCGGGCTCTCGCTCACGGCCAACTCGGCCAATTTCGGCGGCTGGTCGGACCTGCGCGTGACGCCTGACGGCCGCCACCTCGCCTCGATCTCCGATGTCGGCGGCTGGTTCACGGCCACGATCGACTACGACAAGGACGGCAATCTCGCCGGCGTGAGCGACGGCCGCATCGGCCCGCTGCGCGGCCTCGACGGCCAACCGCTCGCCAGCAAGGAGTGGGCGGACGCCGAAGGCATGGCGCTCCTGCCCGACGGCGCCTGGCTGGTCTCCTTCGAGCGGCATCATCGCATCTGGCGCTATCCCACGCTCGACGGCGTGCCGACGGAGATCGCGGGGCCCGCCGATATCGACAAGCAGCCGGATAATGGCGGCATCGAGACCCTCACCGCGCTGGCCGACGGCCGCGTGATCGCGATCAGCGAGCAGTATGTCGTTCGGCCCGGCATGGCCGTCGGCTGGATCGGCGAGCCCGCAGGCGGCGGCCGCTATCGCTGGGAGCGGTTCGAGTACGCCAAGATCCCCGACTTCGATCCGACCGCGATCGCCCAGCTGCCCGACGGCTCGTTCGTGCTGCTGGAGCGCGCCTTCGATCTCTTCCGCGGCGTGCGCATCAGGGTGATGCATGCCGCATCGGACGCCTTTCGCCCCGGCGCGACGGTGCGGTCCGAGGAGCTGGCCCGGCTCGCCTCGCCCTATGCCGTCGACAATCTCGAGGGCATCGCGGCGGCGAAAGGCCCGCGCGGCGAGACGCTGCTTTGGCTGATCGCCGACGACAACTTCAACCCCTTGCAGCGCAATCTGCTGCTGATGTTCGAGCTGGTTGCATTGGACAAATAACTGACCAGACAGTAAGTTATTGGGGATGGCCGAGCCTGCCCCCACCCCCGCGCCGCAATGGCAGCGGCGCAAGGCCGAGCGGCCCGCCGAGATCGCGGACGCGGCCTTGCGATGCTTCGCCGAGCGGGGCTTCGCCGCGACCCGGCTCGACGACGTGGCCAAGCGCGCCGGCGTCACCAAGGGCACGCTCTATCTCTACTTCCCGAACAAGGAAGAACTCTTCAAGGCGGTGGTGCGCCAGTTCGTCATTCCCAACCTGACGCGCAGCGAAGCCATCGCGTCGCAATCGACGATGCCGGCGTCCGAGGTGCTGGCGCAGCTGCTCGAGAACTGGGCCCGCGTCATGGTCCCGCCCGCCAGCGCCATCCCCAAGATCGTCCTGTCCGAAGCCGGGAACTTCCCCGATATCACCCGCTTCTATCTCGACGAGGTCGTGCATCGCGGCCTCGCCCTGTTCGAAGGGCTCCTGAAGGCGGGCATCGAGCGCGGCGAGTTCCGGCGCGTGGACACGCATTACGCGGCCCACTGCATCGCCGCCCCCATGCTGCTCGGCATGCTGTGGCGGCATTCCTTCGAGCCGCTCGACGGGCAGCCTCTCGACATGCTGGCACTGGCCCGGACCCATCTGCAGCTGCTGGCCTCCGGCCTTGAGGCGGACCGCACATGAGCCCCGACGATCGGCCGGCCGCCCTGCAACCGCCGCCCGCCGCCATGGTCACGCGGCGGCGACGGCGGAATCCGATGCTGTTCGTGCTGCCGCTCGTCATCGTCGCCGCCGCCATCGGCGTCGGCTTCTGGTGGTTCGACGGACGCGAATGGGAAACGACCGACGACGCCTTCATCGACGCCCACATGGTGCGCGTGGCGCCGCAAGTGGCCGGCCGCGTGCTGCGCGTGCCGGTCGACGACAACCAGCTCGTGAAGCGCGGCGACCTGCTGGTCGAGATCGATCCGGCCGACTTCCAGGCCCGCCTCGACCAGGCGACGGCCGGTCTGCTGAACGCCGTCGCAGCGCTCGCCCAGGCCGAGGCGCAGCAGACCGTGGCAGCGGCAAGCTCCGAGCAGTCGCTCGCCCAGATCAAGGTGGCGGAAGCCAATGCCGAGAACGGCGCCACCCAGCTCAAGCGCAACAGGTCGCTGGCCGAGGCCCATGCGCTCGCCACGCAACTCCTCGACGATTCCATCGCCAATGCGCGCAGCACCGCCGCCACCCTGCTCGCCGCGCAACGCAAGCACGATTCGGACGAGGCACAGCTCTCCGTCATGTCGAGCCAGATCGAGGCGGCCAAGGCCAATGTCGCGAGCCTCAGGGCGCAGGTCGAGCAGGCGAAGCTCAACCTCTCCTATACGCGGATCGTCGCCGCCGAGGACGGGCGGGTGGCGCGCCGCAACGTCTCGGCAGGCGACTATCTCCAGATCGGCCAGAACCTGATGGCGCTGGTGCCGCTCAACCTCTGGGTCACCGCCAACTTCAAGGAGACCCAGCTCGACCGCATGCGCGCCGGCCAGCCCGTCGAGATCAAGGTCGACGCCTATCCGGGCCAGACCTTCAAGGGCCATGTCGACAGCTTCCAGCCGGGCAGTGGTGCCGCCTTCAGCCTGCTGCCGCCCGAGAATGCGACCGGCAACTACGTGAAGGTGGTGCAGCGCGTGCCGGTCAAGATCGTGTTCGACAGCCTGCCCGATCCCAAGCGGCCGCTCGGGCCCGGCATGTCGGTCGTCCCGAGCGTCAAGGTGCGCTGAGGGACCGATGGCGGACATCGCCGCCGCCTCGCCCGCCCCCCGATCGGCGATGGCGAATCCATGGATCGTGGCGCCCACCGTGGGCCTCGCCGCCTTCATGGAGGTGCTCGACATCTCGATCGCCAACGTGGCGCTACAGCACATCGCCGGCAATCTGTCGGCGAGCCAGGACCAGTCGACCTGGGTGCTGACCTCCTACCTTGCCGCCAACGCCATCGTGCTGCCGATGAGCGGCTGGCTCGCGGCGACCATCGGGCGGCGGCGCTACTTCCTGGGCTGCATCATCGGCTTCAGCATCACCTCGCTGCTCTGCGGGCTCGCCCCCAATCTCGAGACGCTGATCCTCGCGCGCGCGCTGCAGGGCGCGACCGGCGGCGGGCTGCAGCCCAACGCCCAGGCGATCCTGGCCGACGCCTTCCCCGCCAACAAGCGCGGCCAGGCCTTCGCCGCCTTCGGCATCGCCGTGATCGTGGCGCCCGTGGTCGGTCCGACAGTGGGCGGCTGGATCACCGACAGCTTCTCCTGGCGCTGGGTCTTCCTGCTGAACGTGCCGGTGGGCGCGGTGGTCTCGCTGCTGGCCATGCGCGTGATCGTCGACCCGCCGGAGCGGACGGCGGAACGCAAGGCGCGGCTCGCGGGCGGCATCCGCTTCGACTATCTCGGCTTCGCGCTGCTGGTCGTCGGCATGTGCGCGCTGCAGGTCGCGCTCGACAAGGGCCAGCAATACGACTGGTGGGAATCGTCCTTCATCGTCTGGTCGACGATCGCCGCGGTCGTGAGCCTGCTCGCCTTCGTCGTCTGGGAGCTGGTCTACGACAAGCCCGTGGTCGATCTCCGTCTGGTCGAGCATGCCAACTTCTCGATCGCCTGCGTGCTGATGTTCGTGCTGGGCTTCATCCTGAACAGCAGCACGGTGCTGCTGCCGCAGTTCGTGCAGACCCTGATGGGCTACACCGCCACCGACGCCGGGCTGGTGCTCTCGCCGGGCGGGCTGGCCGTCATGCTGATGATGCCGGTCGTCGGCAATCTCGTGGTCCGCGTCGATGCGAGATGGCTCATCGCCTTCGGCCTCACCTCGGTGGGCCTCGGCCTCTTGTACATGACCCGCTTCGATCTCGATGTCGACTACAACACGCTGGCCTGGGGCCGCGTCTACCAGTCAGTGGGGCTGGGATTCCTGTTCATCCCGGTGAACACCATCGCCTATTTCGGCATCCCGCCCGTCAAGAACAACGATGCGTCGGCGCTGATCAACATGATGCGCAACCTGGGCGGCAGCTTCGGCATATCGCTCGCCACGACCCTGCTGGTGCGCCGCGCGCAATATCATCAGGCCATGCTCATCGAGCATGTCGGGCCTTACGACCGGCAATACGATGCCACCCTTCAAGCGATGCAGCAGGCGTTCCTGACGCGCACAGCCGATGCCGCCGATGCGCTGCACCAGGCGCAGGCGCTGCTCTACAGCACGGTGCAACGGCAAGCGGCCGCGCTCTCCTACCTCGACGCCTTCTGGGCGCTGGGATGGTTGTTCCTGGCGATGGTGCCGCTGGTCTTCCTGACGCGCCGGGCCACACCGGGCCGCGGCGCGCCGCCCGCTCATTAGGAGCGAAAAGGTCCCTCGCGTTCCGCTCGGGATGGCGGCTTACGCCGCCACTTTCTTGGCGTCCTTCTTGGCCTTGGCCGAGGAGACGCGGCGCTTCAAGGCCAGCATCTCGGGGCTGAGCTTGCTGTCGTTGGTGCCCAGCAGATAGGCGTCGATGCCGCCATTGTGCTCGATGGTCTTGATGCCGCGCGGGGTGAGGCGGAGCCGGACCTGGTGGCCGAGCGCATCCGACAGGACCGAAGCGACCTGCAGGTTCGACATGAACCGGCGCTTGGTCTTGTTGTTGGCGTGGCTCACATTGTGGCCGTACTGGACGGACTTGCCCGACAGGGCGCAACGACGAGGCATGGCGATTCCGCTGAAAAAATGATCCCGCCAAGCGGCGGGAAGGCCGGCTTTTTGGGGGGCCGAGGCCAAAATGTCAACCAGACGCTGACATTTCTCCTAGGCGAACCAGTCCACGACCCGGGTGGTGATATCCTCGACCTGATCCTCCGGAATCACCTTCCCACGGGCCGAAATCCCGGCCTGGTGGACGGTTTCGGGGTCGCCCGAGATCAGGGGGTGCCACCAGTAGAGGTCCTGCTTGAAATGGACCAGCCGGTAGCCGCAGGTCTTGGGCAGCCAGTCCATCTTGGCCACCACCGCTGGCGTGAGCTGGATGCAGTCCGGCACGATTTTCTTGCGATTCTTGTAGTCCCGGCAGCGGGCGGTCTTGGGATCCAGGAGCTTGCAGCAGGTGTCGGTCTGGGCGAGCTCGCCGGTGCCCTCGTATTCGAGCTTGTTGACGCAGCACATGCCGCAGCCGTCGCAGAGCGATTCCCACTCCGGCTTGGTCATCTGGGCAAGCGTCTTGCGCTTCCAGAAGGGCAGCTCGCGCTCGGCCGCGGCCCGGCGGGCGCGCCGGAGGAAGGACTTAGCGGCCATGGAAGGCTTCTAGCATATGTCGGGCCGCGGCGGCGGGGGTGGTCCGGCCGGCCTCGACGTCGCGCTCCAGCCCGCCCACCAGCTTCCTGACCTCGGCATTCCGGCGCAGCTCGGCGAGCAGGGTCTCGCCCACCTCGTTCCACATCCAGGCGCGCGCCTGGCCTGCCCGTCGCTTGGCGATGCCCTGCTCGCCCACGGCGGCCCGGAAGCGGCCGACGATCTCCCACAGCCCGGCCACGCCCTCGCCCGTGACGGCCGAGCAGGTCGTGACCTCGGGCGTCCAGCCCTCGGTCGGCGAGCGCAACATGCGCAGCGCATGCTGATAGTCGGCGGCCGAGCGCTGGGCCGTCGCCCTGAGGTCGCCATCCGCCTTGTTGACCACGATGAGATCGGCAAGCTCGATCACGCCGCGCTTGATGCCCTGCAGATCGTCGCCGCCCGCCGGCAGCAGCAGCACGATGAACATGTCCACCATGTCGGCGACCGCCGTCTCCGATTGGCCCACGCCCACCGTCTCGACGATCACCGTGTCGAAGCCCGCCGCCTCGACCAGCAACATCGCCTCGCGCGTGCGCCGCGCCACGCCGCCCAGGGTCGCGCCCGCGGGCGAGGGCCGGATGAAGGCAGCCGTATTGCGCGACAGTTCCTCCATGCGCGTCTTGTCGCCCAGGATCGAGCCGCCGCCGCGCTTGGACGAAGGATCGATGGCCAGCACGGCGAGCGAGCGGCCCTTTCCGATCAGCGACAGGCCGAAGCGCTCGATGAGCGTCGACTTGCCGACGCCCGGCACGCCGGTGATGCCGAGCCGCACCGACTTGCCGGTATGCGGCAACACGGCACCCAGCAACGCATCGGCGCGCTCGCGATGATCCGCGCGCGTCGATTCGATCAAGGTGATGGCACGGGCCAGCGCCTGCCGGTCGCCCTTCAGCAACGGTGCGAGCAACGGATCGCTCATCGTCCTGCCTTATCAGTCGCGCCGCCTGAGCGCCACGAGGGCCGCCACCGCGGCCGACAGATAGAAGATCGCGAGCGTGCCGCCGAGACCCGCCTCGCCGAAAGCATCCATTGCGCCGCCCGTCGCCGGCCGGCCAAGCAGGCCGCCCAGCACATAGATCATGCTGAACGCCGTGTTGGCGCGCGCGATATCGGCGCCCCTGACACGGCCGCCGAGCAATGCAAGCGCCACCGGATAGATCGAGAAGGACACGCCGCCCCACAGCATGACCACGCCGATCGCCCCGCTCGAATGCGCCGGCACCTGGGTCAACAGGACCACCAGCGCGGCGCTCGCGAGCGTGCAGCCTCCGAGCACGATCCGCCGGTCCATGTGGTCGGCCAACCAGCCGATCGGCCATTGCAGCACCACGTTGCCCATGACGAAGGCCGAGAGCCAGAGCGCGCCGGTGTCCGGCGAGACGCCGGCACCGACCGCATAGACCGGCAGGAAGCTGAAGGCGACCTGCTCGCCCAGCCCGCAGGTGAAGGCGCCGAACATGGCGAGCGGCGCCAGCACGATGAGCCGGGCAAAGCCGCGCGAGGCATCGATGCGGATGCGCGGCGCGGTCCGCCAATAGGGCAGCAGCGGCACCGTCACCAGCAACGACAGCGCGGCGCTGGTCAGGAAGGGCACTGGTCCGTAGACGCCGACCGCCTGCAGCACCAGCGGGCCCAGCGCCATGCCGAGCGCCACCATGGCGGCGTAGATGCCCATGACACGGCCGCGCCGTTTCTCCTCGACCACGACGTTCATCCAGATCTCGCTCACCACCCACGGCACGCCGCCGAACACGCCGTGCAGGAAGGTGAGGACGCCCCAGGCCACCGGTCCGGAAGTGATGGTGAAGCTGCAGTTGATCAGGGCGCCGATCACCACGGCGCCGATGATCGCCGGCACCGCGCCAAGACGGGAGGCAAGCTGGGGGATGCGCGTGCCGAACATCAGCATGCCGACCGCCCAGGCGGCCGACACGATGCCGATGGTGAGCTTGTCGTGGCCCTGCTGCTCCAGTCCCAGCGGCACCAGCGGCAAGCCGACGCCCGCCTGCAGGCCGATGGCGGCACAGGCGGCGAAGACCGGCAGCAGCGTATGGCGGGCCTGTCCGGAGGGGGGCTGCGCGGCGGCCGGGCTACTCGGCGACACGGAGATGGCCTTCCGCGCGGAAGGACGGCGGCTCCTCGACCTTGCGCTCGGCGCGCGCCTCGGCCTCGGCGGCGGCTTCCTGCTGGCGACGCCACATGTCGGCGTAAAGACCGTTCGTCGCCAGCAACTCGGCATGGCGGCCGCGCTCGGCCACGCGGCCGCGATCCAGCACGACGATCTCGTCGGCGTGGATGATGGTCGAGAGGCGGTGCGCGATGACGACGGTCGTGCGACCGCGGCTCACCTCTTCGAGCGAACGCTGGATCTCCTGCTCGGTGCGCGTGTCGAGCGCGCTGGTCGCCTCGTCGAACAGCAGGATATGCGGATTCTTCAGGATGGTGCGCGCGATCGCCACCCTCTGCTTCTCGCCGCCCGAAAGCTTCAGGCCGCGCTCGCCGACCATGGAGTCGTAACCCAGCGGCAGGGCCATGATGAAGTCGTGGATGCGGGCGAGGCGCGCGGCCTGTTCGACCTCCTCGCGCGTGCAGTCGGGCCGGCCGTAGCAGATGTTGTAGTAGATCGTGTCGTTGAACAGGACGGTGTCCTGCGGCACCACGCCGATCGCCGCCCGCAGGCTCGATTGCGTCACGCCCCGTATGTCCTGACCATCGATGCGCACCTGACCCGCCGCCACGTCGTAGAAGCGGAACAGGATGCGCGAGACCGTCGACTTGCCTGCACCGCTCGAGCCCACGATCGCGACGGTGTCGCCCGGCGGCACGCGGAAGCTCACATCGTGCAGGATCGGCCGCGCCTTCTCGTAGTGGAAGTCGACATGGTCGAACACGATCTCGCCGCCCGACACGACCAGCGGCGGCGCGCCGGGCCTGTCGGCGACCTCGGCCTGGACTTCAAGAAGGCCGAACATCCGTTCCATGCTGACCAGGGCGCTCCTGATCTCGCGGTAGGCGAAGCCCAGCATGTTGAGCGGCGCGTAGAGCTGCAGCAGGAAGGCGTTCACGGCCACGAAATCGCCGACCGTCATCGTGTGCTGGACGACGCCTTGCGCCGCCAGGATCATGACGACGGCGAGGCCGATGGCGATGATGCCGCCCTGGCCGATGTTGAGCAGCGACAGCGTGCGGCTGGAACGGATGGCGGCGTTCTCGTAGCGTCGGCGACCGACATCGTAGCGCCGCGCCTCGTGCGCCTCGTTGCCGAAATACTTCACCGTCTCGTAGTTCAGCAGACTGTCGATCGCGCGCGCATTGGCCTCGGTATCGGCATCGTTCATGCGGCGCACGAACTTTATGCGCCATTCCGAGAGCGTGATGGTGAAGACGATGTAACCCGCGATGACGCCGAGCGTCACCGCCATGAAGCGCCAGTCGTAGAGCCGCCACAGGATGGCGCCCACCATCAGGATCTCGAGCAGGGTCGGCAGGATGTTGAACGTCGTGAAGCGGATCAGGAATTCCATGCCCTGCGTGCCGCGCTCGATGACGCGGCTGAGGCCGCCGGTCTGCCGCTCGAGATGGAAGCGGAGGCTGAGCGCATGGAGGTGGCCGAAGACCTCGAGCGCGAGGTTGCGGATCGCGCGCTGGGCGACCGGCGCGAAGATGGCATCGCGCACCTCGCCCAGGGCCTGGGCGGCGACGCGCGCCAGGCCATAGGCCAGGATCAGCACGATGGGGACCGTCACCACCTGCGCCTGGGCCGAGCCCAGCGCATCGATCGCATGCTTGTAGAGCAGCGGCACATAGACGTTGGCGACCTTGGCCAGGACCAGCAGCACCAGGGCGATGACGACGCGGAGCCTGAGGCCGGGCTCACCCTTTGGCCACAAATGGCGGCCAAGGATACCCAGCACGGCTCCCGACCGGTTGAGGCTGATGGAGGGAGGACGCTCGTTGGTGGGGGGCGACATGGCGAGGGAACGATTTCTGGGGGCGGATGTTCTATGGCGTCGGGGGCGCGGGCCTTCTATCGTGCCCGCGGGACCGAGGTAAGCCCCCCAGTTTGCGTGCGCACAATGTAAACTCGAGGTGGAAAGGCATTTCATGAGTTTTCGTAGGGCCATGTGCGCCGTTGCCTTGTGCGGCGTCGCACCGGCCGCAGCCTCGGCCCAAAGCCGGCTCGTCGAAGGTGGTTACGAGATCACCTATCTGGGCTTCGCGGGCTTCCGCATCGACTTCACCGCCCGTTTCGACGGCAACCGCTACGACATCGAAAGCCACGCCTACAAGGAAGGCGTGATGCGCGCCGTCACCCTGCGCTATGAGGGCCGCAACCGCGCCTGGGGCCGTTTCTCGCTCCGGGACGGAGCGCAGCCTTCCGGAGGGTCGCTGTCGATCATCGTGGACGACAAGTCGCGCACCTGGTTGGCGCTCTACGGCCCCGGCGGCCAGCTCAGCGAAACGCACAATCCGCCGTGGAAGCCGCCGCAGCCGAAGGACGAGATGTCCGAAGCCGACAAGATCGGCACGCTCGATCCGCTGACGGCGACGCTCATGGTCGTCATGAAGGGCGACGATGCCTGCCGGCAGACCGCGCCGTCGAATGACGGCGAGCGGCGCATCGACGTCACGTTGCGCCAGGTCGGCACCGAATCGCCGCAAGGCGCGGGGGTGCCGGAGGCCAAGGGCAACATCCTGGTGTGCGAGATCTACAGCAAGCGCGTTGCCGGCTACTTCGACGCGCCGCCCGAGGAGGCGGAAAGCAAGAAGGAGCGCCCGATGAAGATCTGGATGGCGCATCTCGACGACACGCCCTTCCGCTTTCCCGTGAAGCTCGAGGCGAGCCCCGGCTTCGGCACCGCGCACGGCCACCTGCTCTACTTCCGCGAACGCCCGCTCACGGAAGAAGAAAAGGTCGCGATGCAGCGTTAGCGGAACTACGCCGCGCGGCGACGTTTCTCTTGCTTGGCATGGACTGGATCTCGGCCGCCGTAGCCGGGATGCTGACGCCCGGATCGTAGGTCGCGGCCATCCATTTCAAAGGCAGAATTGATCCCCAGCGCGATTGCCGCACGGCTGGATTGCCATCACACCGAAATCTAGGATTGTTCTATGGCGGGAACGGTCAAAGATGGCGAAAATGCCGAGCCAGCAGCAGAAAAGGCAACGCGCCCTTCTGGCGAGCGACCCGAAGACTGGGCAACGCGCATCTCCGAACTACACCCGGACACTAAGGTCGCCGGCTACTGGAAGGCAATTCAAGACAACTGCGAGCAATGGGCAAAAGAAATCACCGTCGGCCCGTACTGGAGCGAGGTGCGGAACAATCTAGACCGATGGAGCACGGAATATCGAGCGAGTACGCAAGCGGATCTTTTGCGCGTCGGCGGACTGAGCGGATTCGATTTCAAATCCGAAACAAGTATTCGAGACAAGGTCTACCGCATATGTCGCAACAAGCCGGACAAAGCGAAGGGCATCATTGGCTCTTCTCCAACGATACCACGACTGAACGACCTCGTTCGCACTCGCGTTGTCTGCAGGTACGTCGACGGGGTCGAGTTTATCACGTCAAAAATGGCGGATTTGGCTCGCGTGCAAACAGTGCTGCAGGGCCGCAGAAGAGAAGGACGCCTTGAGGGGTACTTTGCCCAACATCTCTACCTCAAGCAGCAGGTCTTTTTTCGCTATGGCGGACAGCAAATGCCCGCGGAGATTCTCTGTGAAGTGCAAGTTGCCACCGAAATGGCGACTAGGATGTGGACCGAAGGGCACGGCGCATACGAAATCGCCCGTGGCGCGAACGACGAACCTGAGAAGTGGCAATGGTCAACTAATGACCCGCGCTTTATCTCAAACCAATTGGGCCACATGCTCCATCTTGCTGATGGCCTTCTGATGCAGTTGCGCGATTCGACAAAATCGAGAAAGTCTTAGCCATGACGATTGCAAAGCAGCTCGATGCTCTAACGACATTCTTGTCGTCCGACGAACTGTCTCGACAGACCGCCCTACCTTTGTCGCTGTTCCCGAAAGATGATCAACCGCAGTTCGTAGTTCCCAGCATTGTCATCGGGACCAGCGGTCGAACTCTCCAAGCGATCAATCTCGTCTCCAAAAAGCTTCTTTGTGAGATACGCGTGGCTAGCAGTGCAGATGCGCGTCTCGACTTCGACTTCGCTCCGGCAACTCCCGTTACTAATTATCGCTTCTTGGAATTCACCCACGAGATCAAACAGGATGATCAAGTCGTCGCAAGTTTCGAAGTTGCGCAGATCCATGTGGTGTTCGCCAGCCAAGGAGTACACGTTTCACTCCACTTCGCAGGCTCAAAAGATGAGCGCGAGGCGTGGCGGAGCGGCGTTCTTACCGCGTTGCCTTTGACGTCCAATCTCGGGGCGCAGAATGGCGATATGAGTAAGAGAAGGGTCATCTCCGATAAGTAACCCTACACTCCCGATTGTCGCAATGTGAAGATGCCACGAAACTCTTATGCCGCGCGGCGGTGGTTCTTGCGCCGCAGGATCGACAGGATCTCGGCGGCGGCCGCAGGGATATTGGTGCCGGGCCCGTAGATCGCGGCGACGCCTGCCTTCTTCAGGAACTCGTAGTCCTGCGCCGGGATCACGCCGCCCACCACGACCAGAATCTCGCCGCCGTTCTGCTTCGAAAGCTCCTCGATGAGCTGCGGCACCAGGGTCTTGTGGCCGGCCGCCTGGCTCGACACGCCGATCACGTGCACGTCGTTCTCGACCGCGGCACGCGCCGCCTCGGCCGGAGTCTGGAACAGCGGGCCGATATCGACGTCGAACCCTAAGTCGGCGAAGGCCGTGGCGATCACCTTGGCGCCGCGATCGTGGCCGTCCTGGCCCATCTTCACGACCATCAGGCGCGGCCGGCGGCCCTCATCCTCGGCGAACGACGAAATGTCGGTGCGGATGCGCTCCAGCCCCTCGTCGCCTTCCCATTCGCCGGCATAGACGCCGGAGATCGAGCGCACGGTCGCCTGGTAGCGGCCATAGACGCCTTCCAGCGCCGAGGAGATCTCGCCCACCGTCGCGCGTGCGCGCGTCGCCTCGATGGCGAGCGTCAGGAGATTGCCGGTGCCGCTGCGCGCGGCCTCGCCCAGCGCTTTCAGTGCCGCGACGCACTTGGCCTCATCGCGCGTCGAGCGGATCTTCTCCAGGCGCTTGACCTGCGCCTCGCGGACGACGTCGTTGTCGACCTCGAGGATCTCGATCGGCGGCTCTTCCTTGAGCTGGAACTTGTTGACGCCGACCACGATCTCCTCGCCGCGATCGATGCGCGCCTGCTTGCGGGCGGCGGCCTCCTCGATGCGCATCTTGGGCATGCCGGCCTCGACCGCCTTGGTCATGCCGCCCAGCGCCTCGACCTCGGCGATCAGCTTGCGCGCCTCGGCCACCAGGCTCGCCGTCAGCGATTCGACGTAGTAGCTGCCGGCCAGCGGGTCGACGACCTTGGTGACGCCCGTCTCGTTCTGAAGAATGAGCTGCGTGTTGCGCGCGATGCGGGCCGACTGGACCGTCGGCAGTGCGATCGCCTCGTCGAAGGAGTTGGTGTGCAGCGACTGCGTGCCGCCGAGCACCGCCGCCATCGCCTCGTAGGCGGTGCGGATCACGTTGTTGTACGGATCCTTCTCGGTCAGCGACACGCCCGAGGTCTGGCAATGAGTTCGCAAGGACAGAGAGTCCGCCTTCTTGGGCTCGAACGGCTTGATCAGCTCGGCCCACAGGAAGCGCGCCGCGCGCAGCTTCGCCGCCTCCATGAAGAAATTCATGCCGATGCAGAAGAAGAACGAAAGCCGCGGCGCGAACGCGTCTATATCGAGTCCCTTCGCTTTTGCTGCGCGCACATATTCGAGGCCGTCCGCCAGCGTGAAGGCCAGCTCCTGAACGAGCGTCGCCCCCGCCTCCTGCATGTGATAGCCGGAGATCGAGATCGAGTTGAACTTGGGCATGAACTTGGCCGTGTGCTCGATGATGTCGGCCACGATGCGCATCGAGGGTCCGGGCGGATAGATGTAGGTGTTCCGGACCATGAACTCCTTCAGGATGTCGTTCTGGATGGTGCCGCCGAGCTTGTCCTGCGACACGCCCTGCTCCTCGGCCGCCACGATGTAGCCTGCCAGCACCGGCAGCACCGCGCCGTTCATGGTCATCGACACAGTCATCTTGTCGAGCGGGATGCCGTCGAACAGGATCTTCATGTCCTCGACGGAGTCGATCGCCACACCCGCCTTGCCGACATCGCCCACGACGCGCGGGTGATCCGAGTCGTAGCCGCGGTGCGTCGCGAGATCGAAGGCGACCGACAGGCCCATCTGGCCTGCCGCGAGATTGGCGCGATAGAACTTGTTGGACTCTTCGGCCGTCGAGAAGCCCGCATACTGGCGGATGGTCCAAGGACGGCCCGCATACATGGTAGCCTTCGGTCCGCGCAGGAACGGCGGGAAGCCCGGGATGCCGCCTGCGGTCTCGAGCCCCTCGAGATCGGCCGCCGTATAGATCGGCTTGACCACGATGCCCTCGGGCGTCGTCCAGTCGAGCGAGGCCACGGGCTTGTCGCGCAGCTCCCGGGCGGCGAGCTTCTCCCAGTCGGCGAGGGTCTTCTTCGGAAAATCGGCCATGGGGCCAATTTAAGCGCTGGCCTACTCGTTCGCCAATATGGTGTTGCGCACCAAAGGATAGATCTGGCTGGCCCAGCGGCGTCCGGCAAAGACGCCGTAATGGCCCACGCCGGCCTGCATATAGTGCTTTTTGCGGTAGGGCCGCAGGCTGGAACAGAGATCGTGGGCGGCCACCGTCTGGCCGATGGCGCAGATATCGTCGCGCTCGCCCTCCACGGTGAAGAGCGCGGTGCGGCGGATGGCCTTGGGGTTCACCGGCCGGCCCTGCCAGACGAGCTCGCCCTTGGCCAGCAGATGCTCCTGGAAGACGCGCTGCACGGTCTCCAGATAGAATTCCGCGGTCATGTCGAGCACGGCGAAATACTCGTCGTAGAAGGCCTTGATCGTGTCGGCCTGCTCCTTGTCGCCGCGCGCGAGAGCCTTGTAGAGGTCGATCTGCGCCTTCACGTGCCGCTCGGCGTTCATGCTCATGAAGGCCGTGAGCTGCAGGAAGCCCGGATAGACGCGCCGCGAGGCGCCGGGAAAGCGCAGCGGCACGCGGCTGATCAGCGTGCGCTCGAACCATTCGATCGGCCGGCCGGTGGCGAGCTCGTTCACCTTGGTCGGATTGATCCTGGTGTCGATCGGCCCCGCCATCAAGGTCATCGAGCGCGGCTGCGCGGGATTGTCGTCCTCGGCCATGATCGCCGCCGCCGCCAGCGCCTGCACGCAGGGTTGGCAGACCGCCACGACATGGGCGCCCGGTCCCATCGCCTCGAGGAAGCGGATCAGATGCCCGATATATTCATCGAAGCCGAAGCGACCGTTCCAGATGCCGACATCGCGCGCATTGGCCCAGTCGGTGATGTAGACGTCATGCTCGGGCAGCAGCACGCGCACCGTGTCGCGCAACAGGGTCGCGAAATGGCCGGAGAGCGGCGCCACGACCATCACGCGTGGCTGGTTGTGGCCCCCCTCCTTGGCGAAGCGCAGCAGGGTCCCGAAGGGCGTGGTGAGCGTCTCTTCTTCATGCACCGGCACCATCCGGTTGCCGACCTTGGTCTCGGTGATGCCGAAGGGGGGACGGCGGTGCGTCAGCGCCGCCCGGCTCATCATCTCGCAGAGCGCGCTCGCCGCCCGCCAGCGGTCCGCACTCGCCTCGCCGCCCAGCGCAAAGCCCTGGCCGGCCGCGGCCGCCCAAGCCCTTATGGGCAGGGTGAGGTCGGCGGTAGCCTGGTAAAACGCATAAAGCATTGACACGCCCGGCTCGGAAATTGCATCCCCGGGACCATGGCCGAGGCTTCACTCACCGTTAGTAGCAAGAACTATTCCTCCTGGTCACTGCGCGGCTGGCTGCTGTGCAAAATGGCGGGCCTGGACTTCGCCGAGAAGGTCGCGCCGCTCGATGAGGCCACACGGGCTGAATTGCTGCTGCTCTCGCCCTCTTTCCTGGTGCCCTGCCTGGAGCACGGCCCAGTCAAGGTGTGGGACACCCTGGCGATCGGCGAGTACCTGAACGAGATCAAGCCCGACGCGGGCCTCCTGCCCAGCGACCCGGCGGCGCGCGCCCATTGCCGGGCGGTGTGCGGCGAGATGCACTCGGGCTTCGCCAACCTGCGCTCGGCGCTGCCCATGAACCTCAAGGTGCGCCATGAGGGCTTCAAGGTCTGGGCCGGCGCCCAGGCCGATATCGAGCGCGTGACGGCGATCTGGCGCGAATGCCTGCAGCGCTATGGCGGGCCCTACCTGTTCGGCGCGACGCCGACCATCGCCGATGCGATGTACGCACCGGTCTGCACGCGCTTTGCCACATACGACGTGAAGCTCGATCCGGCATCGAAGGGCTACTGCGAGCTGATGCTGAAATGGCCGCCCATGCTCGAATGGACCGACGCCGCGCGCGCCGAGCCGGAAGAGCTCGAGGAGCTCGACGTCGAGTTCTGATGCCAGACGCCATGCGTATGGCAGTCGCGCCAAACATATATTGGACATAGGGGCCAGCCGGGCTTAGCTCGGACGCATGGCGCCCACCACCATCGAGATCTTCCGCGGCTTCCTGCTGCTGGGACTGAGCGGCTTCGGCGGCGTGTTGCCGCTCGCGCGCCACATGGTGGTCGAGGAGCGAAAGTGGCTGACGGCCGACGAGTTCGTCGAGCTGCTCGGCCTCTGCCAGTTCCTGCCCGGCGGCAACATCATCAACCTCTCCGTCGCGATCGGGCTCAAGTTCCGCGGCATCCCCGGCGCCTTGGCCGCCATCCTCGGCCTGATCGCCGCACCGACGGCGATCGTGCTGGCGCTGGGCGCGATCTATGTCCGCTTCCAGTCCCATCCGCAGGTCGTCCATCTCTTCGCGGGCCTCGCCGCAGCGGCCGCAGGCCTGCTGCTCTCGTTGGCGATCCGCATCGCCCTGCCGCTGTGGCGCCGGCCGCTCGCGGTGCCCTTCGCCGCCGCCTGCTTCCTCGCCATCGCGATCTTCCACCTGCCTCTGGTGCCGACCATGCTGGTGCTGGCGCCGCTCAGCATCGCCGCCACCATGAAGATCGGCGCATGAACGACACGCTGGTCTCGCTCGCCCTGCTGTACGGCCAGCTCTCGCTGGTCGCCTTCGGCGGCGGCAACACGATCCTGCCGGAGATGCATCGCCAGGTGGTCGACGTGCATCACTGGATGAGCGGCGCCGACTTCGCCGCGCTCTATGCGCTGGCCCAGGCCGCTCCCGGACCGAACATGATGGTCGTGCCGCTGATCGGCTGGCATGTCGCGGGATGGCCGGGCATGGTCGTCTCGACGCTCGCCGTGTTCGGACCGTCGTCGGTGCTCACGATCATCGCCCTCGGCCTGTGGAGCCGGTTCAAGAACCAGGCATGGCGAGCCGCGATCCAGAACGGGCTCATCCCGATCTCGGTCGGCCTGATCGCCGCGAGCGCCTATGTGATCACGCGCACGGTCGATCGCGAGTGGATCTTCGCCGCGATCACCCTCGCCGCTGCCGCCGTCGCATCGCGGCTCAAGCTACATCCGCTCTGGCTGCTCGCGGCGGGCGCGCTCATCGGCTGGACGGGCTTCGGTCAGTAGCGCAGACTCGCGCGCACTGAAATCGGAGGAATCGATGCTGACCCGCCGCGCCGCTCTCGCCGGCCTCGCCACGCTGCCAGCTGTCACCGGACAGGCGCAGACAACCTTTCCCAATAAGCCGCTCACCCTGATCGTGCCCTTTCCCGCCGGTGGACCGGCCGACATCTTCGGCCGCTTCCTGGCGCAAGGCATGTCCACTGAATTGGGCAAGCCGGTCGTGGTCGAGAACAAGAGCGGCGTGGCGGGCGTCACCGGCATGGACTTCGTCGCCAAGGCGGGCAGCGATGCGCATGTCATGGGCATCATGAGCGCCTCGGCCGGCGCCATCATGCAGAGCCTGATGTCCAAGATGCCCTACAATCCGCAGCGAGACCTCGCCTCGCAGATCCTGGTCGTGCGCGTGCAGGAGGTGCTGGTGGTCAATGCCAAGCTCGGCATCGACGATTTCAAGGCCCTGCTCTCGCGCCTGAAAGCCGAGCCCGGCAAGTTCTCCTACGGCAGCGCCGGCACCGGCGGCATCACCCATCTCGCGGTCGAGCTGTTCAAGCGCGAGACCGGCACCGACGTGCTGCACGTGCCCTATCGCGGCGCCGCGCCCGCGACCCAGGACCTGGTGAGCGGCCTGGTGCAGATGACCATCCTCGACATCCCGGTGATGCTGCCGCACATCCGGACGGGCGCGCTCAAGGCGCTGGCCGTGACCTCGGATACGCGCGCGCCGCTGCTGCCCGACGTGCCGACCATGGCCGAACTGGGCTTCCCGAAGGTGAACTCCGACAACTGGTACGGCCTCGCCTCGCCCGGCGCGTCGTTGTTGGCCGACCGCCAGCGTGTCCATGACGCGGCGGCCAACGCCCTGAAATCGAAGGCGCTGGTCGAGGCCTATGCCGGCGTCGGCGGCATCGTGGGCGGCGGCTCCGCCGAGGACTTCGAACGCTTCCGCCGCCGGGAAGTGCTGAAGTGGGCCGAGGTGGTAAAGGCCGCCAACGTGAAGCTCGAATGAGTCCCATCGAGCGTGGTCTCGCGAAGACGCCGGCCGGCCACATCCACTGGCGGGCCGCGGGCACGGGCCCGGCAGTGATGATCAGCCACATCAACCAGCAGAGCTCGGCGCTCATGGTCGAGCTGCTGCAGGCGCTGGCGCCCGACTTCCGCGCCGTCGCCATCGACTATCCGAGCCACGGCCACTCCGATCCGTTCCCCGGCGAGCCCATGATCGAGGACTATGCGCGCGCCGTGCTGGGCGTGATGGATGCGCTCGGCATCGCTCGGGCCTGTGCGATGGGCGAAGCGGTCGGCACCGGCGTCTCCTATTGCCTCGCCGCCAACTGGCCGGAGCGCATCAGCCATGTGATCGCGGTCAACACGCCTTACTTCGAGGAAGGCGGCCACGATGTCGCCGACATCGTGAAGGTGCGCCCGGCCGATCCCTCGGGCTTTCCGCTGCCGCGCACGCTCGACTTCATGCGCGAGCACGATCCCGACCATGCACCGGCGAACCCGACCCAGTCCTGGATGGATCGCATCAACACCGCGCAGCTCGAGATCGGCCGCAACCGCTGGCAGGCGGTGAACGCCTACGGCAAGTTCGATCTCTTCGGCACCATGCAGAGGGTCGAATGCCCCGTGCTGATGCTCTATGGCGAGCACTTCGTCTATGGCCGCCATCGTTTCATGCTGCACACCAAGTGCCCGCATGCCGAGATGCAGGTCATCGAAGGCGGCAACTTCTGCATGACCTGGGAACGCGTCGACGACATCGCAGCCCATGCCCGCCGCTTCCTCGCGTGAACCCTCTCGATCGCTTCGCCCGGCTGGGCCTCGCCCAACTCCCGACGCCCTTGGAGCCGATGAAGCGGCTCACCGCCCATCTCGGCGGGCCCAATCTCTGGGTCAAGCGCGAGGACTGCACGGGCTTGGGCTTCGGCGGCAACAAGCTGCGCAAGCTCGACTATGTGCTGAAGGAGGCGCTCGCCGAGGGTGCGGATACGCTGGTCTCGGGCGGGGTCGTGCAATCGAACAGCCAGCGCCAGGTCGCGGCGGCCGCGGCCAAGCTCGGTGTCGCCTGTCATCTCGCCGTCTATCACGGCCGGCTGGCGCCGCCGTCGCCGGAGTATGAACGCAACGGCAATGCGCTGCTCAACCGGCTGTACGGCGCGACGCTGCATGACGTGCCGTGGAACGGCGACCGCAATGGCGCGATCCGCCAGCTCGCCGACCGGCTCGCCGCCCAGGGCCGCAAGCCCTATGTCGTGCCCTACGGCGTCTCGAGCGCGCTGGGTGCGATCGGCTATGCCTCGACCGTGGCCGAGATCGCCCAGACCGGATTGAAGCCCGCCGCCATCGTGCACTGCTCGGGCAGCGCCGGCACGCAGGCGGGCCTCGTGGTCGGCGCGAGGCTGTTCCTGCCGCAGACGCGCATCGTCGGCATCGATATCGATGCCGAGCCCGAACGCGTGCGTGCCGATGTCCTCGCCTATGGCCGGCAAGCAGCCGAACGGCTCGGCCAGCCCTTCGACGACAGCGCGGTCGAGGTCGTGGCCGGTCATGCCGGCCCCGCCTATGGCGTGCCGCACGAAGCGACGATCGACGCGCTTCGCCTTGGCGCCCGTCTCGAAGCGCTGGTCCTCGATCCGGTCTATTCGGCCAAGGGATTGGCCGGTCTGATCGCGCTCATCCGCGCCGGCCGCTGGCGCAAAGGCGAAGACATCGTCTTCATCCACACCGGTGGCGCGCCGGCGCTTTTCGCCTATGGTCACGCCCTGAACTAGAAGGTCACGCCATGTCCAAGCTCGACACCGAAGCCCGCATCCTCCTCGACCTGATGGAGAAGGCCGTCCAGGAAGGCCGGCCCAAGCTCGAATCGCTGCCGCATGCGATCGGCCGCCAGGCCGTCGACAAGATGTCGGCCGACAGCGAAGCCGATCCGCCCGAGGTCGCCGCGGTCGAGGACGGCTCGCTCGCAGGGCCCGCGGGCGCGGTCCGCTTCCGCCGCTACCGCCCGCTCGGCGCCGCCGCGGGTCCGTTGCCGACCTTGATCTACTATCACGGCGGCGGCTGGGTGATCGGCAACATCGACACGCACGATTCGACCTGCCGCCGGCTCGCCAACAAGAGCCGCTGCCAGGTGATCTCGATCGACTATCGCCTCGCGCCCGAGCATCCCTTTCCGGCACCGGTCGACGATGCCGTCGCCGCCTTCCGCCACATCCGCGACAACGCCGCGCGCTTCGAGGTCGATGCCAAGCGCATCACGGTGGGCGGCGATTCGGCCGGCGGCAATCTCTCGGCGGTGATCTGCCAGACCTGCAAGCAGGCCGGCGACGCCATGCCGGCGTTCCAGCTGCTGATCTATCCCGCGACCGACATGAGCCGGGAGACCGCCTCGCGCCACGCCTTCGCCGAGGGCTACTTCCTCAGCAAGCCGCTGATGCAATGGTTCTGGAAGGCCTATCTGCCGGCGAACGCCGATCTTGCGGACCCGCGCCTCTCCCCGTTGCTGGCCAAGGATGTTGCGGGCCTGCCGCCGGCCTTCGTGCTGACCGCGGGCTTCGATCCGCTACGCGACGAGGGCCGCGCCTATGCCGACCGGCTGGTCGATGCGGGCGTGAAGACGACCTACGTCAACTATCCCGGCACCATTCACGGCTTCTTCTCGCTGACGCGGTTCCTGCAACAGGGCCTCAAGGCCAACGACGAGGCCGCCGCCGTGCTGGCAGCGCATTTCGGGACCTAGGGGGTCGCGAGCGCAGTGGCTCGGATGGCGGTAAGAGGACCTACTACATCTGGTAGTAGTTACTAAAGGTTACCGTCAGACGTATCGAATCTGGCCAGAACCTATGTGCAGCCGGCTCCTGTCACCGCGCTCGATCTGCCCCACTGTGCAGCGTCTCCCGCGGCCCCCGCGCTTTTGGCCCCATCACGAGTTCAAGGGCCCTGGATCCGGGTCTCCAGCATGGCGCGGAGGATAACCCGCGGCGCCCGGCAGGCGGGATTCTGATCAATGGATCGACCGGGGGCTCACGCTAGCCCGGCAAGAGCCTGATGAAGCCGACGGGCTGGTCGAAGCCCTTCAGCATCACGCTCTCCTCGCGCATCGGCACGCCTTCCAGCAACGGCCGGACGGCGGGATCGCAAGCGACGGCGCGGCTCAGCACGATGTCGCCGCCCTCGCTCTGGCCTTGCAGCCGCGCGGCCATGTTCACCGTCGAGCCGAAATAGTCGAGCCGCTCGTTCAGGTTCACCATGACGCTGCTGCCGACATGGACCCCGAGCTTGATCGCGAGCGCGCGGTCCGGGGTGTCGCCGCGTTCGCGGTTGAATCCGGCGATGCGCGCCTGCATGGCGAGCGCCGCCCGCACGGCGTCGGCCGGATCGCCGAACGAGGCCATCACGGCATCGCCAATGGTCTTGACGATGGCGCCGTCATGGTCGCGCACGATCGTCGCCAGGAAGGCGAAGTGGTCGCGGACCAGATTGTAGGCCGCGGCGTCGCCGATGCGCTCGTAGAGCGCCGTCGAGCCGCGCAGGTCGGTGAACATCAGCGCCACCTGGCCCACGGCGGCCTCGTCGCCGGGCCGCAGCGTCGCTTCCGAGAACATGTCGCGAAAGGCCTGCAGGGTCACGACCTCGGGCGCCGTCAACGCATCGCGCGCCCAGCTCCGGTTCTCGATCACCGCCGCGACCTCGAAGGTCGCGTCATTGACGAATTCGATCTTCCCCCTCTCGTTCGCCGGGAGAGCCTCGACGCCCTCGTCGGTGAGGCGCAAGGCGGGAAACGCGCCCCCCGCATGCTCGATGTCGGTATAGCGGCCGGGATGGAGAGCGCGCAGGCGATAGCTGCCGGGCGCGAGATCGGTCGTGACGGTGCGGCGCTCGCCCGGCGCCAGCAGCATCTGCACGGCGACGTGCGGCGTCGACATCGGCCCCGACAGGCAATAGCCGCCGGCGAGCAAGGGGCGCACGGTCGGCACGGGTGCGAAGGACAGCTCGACGTTGCGCTCGAAGTCGCGGTCGTAATCGATGTTGCAGGACTCGCAGTGGGCGCCGCGCGGCAGCTCGCTCAAGGCGAGCGCCGTCAGCTTGGGGCCGCGGCAGTTGGTGCAGAGCAGGTCCCACTTCATGGTGAGCAGGCCCGCCTTCACCGAGGCCAGGCACGCCTCGATCGCCGGCCGGTCGGCGACGCCGAGCCGTTTGGCCAGCAGCTTCGGCTTCAGATGGACCAGATCGGACGCCATGCCGGTCATGGCGAAATCGGCGATCGGCGCGCCGAGCCCGTTGCCGTAGGGGCTGCGATCCACCTGCTGCGCGAAGGCCGCCGCCCGTTCGCGCGCGCCCTCGGGCAGGACGGGCGGGGGCAGATCGAACATGGTCGGACGCTCGCCATTGATGAACGCAACGGCGCTCAGGATTCGCTTGCCGATCGCGTCGCCCGCCTGACGCGCGAGTCGCTTGCCGAATACCCGACCGACCAGGCTGAGCGCCTCCCATTCGAGCGAATAGGTGACCTTGCTGCCCTCGCCCTCGGGCTCGAGCTCGAAGACCGGCCCGAAATACTTGAACGGGCCCTTGCTGAAGATGCGGCCCTGGCGGAAGTAGCGGCCGTGGATCCACTCGTAGGGCTTCTCCTCCCATTCGAGCGTGAAGCCCGCGGCCTTGCCGCTGCCGCGCCGCAGCACCGTGCCGTTGGGCTGCGGCGTCTCCTCCAATTCATAGGTCGGCAGCCCCATCGCCTCGTTGAAGCGATTGGTGTCGGCCAGCACGGGCCATAGCCGTTCCGGCGGCAGATCGAAGTGCCAGGTCCAGGTGCGCCGCATCGCCATAGATACTGCCGACGGTTGCCGGCGGATCAACCGCCGCCCTCAGCCGCCGCCCGGCGCGTACGGAGCAGGAGGTGGCCAAGCCGACGCTGGAGGAGCCGCACCACCGCCAGCCCTGCCTGCAGGGGAATGCCGAAGCAGACGATGCCGACCGCGAACAGGACCAGCCGGTCGCCGAAGGACGGCGCCTTCTCGGCCGCGCGCAGGATGATGGAAATGCCTTCCGTGACGCCAATGGCGGCGGCGGCGCCCGAGGACATGACCATGACGAAGAAGGCGCGCATCAGGTTGGGCAGGAAGAGCAGCGCCGCCAGCGGCTCGCCGGCGCGCATCTGCTGCAGCGCGGCCAGGCCGCTGTCGGCGACATAGGCGGCCGCATAGGGCACCAGCGACAGCGCCACCGTCATGACGCCGGAAAGCTCGAACGGCTCGCCGAACAGCTCGGCATCGCGCGGGATGGCGTTCAGCAAGAAGAACATGACGACGAAGGTCGGCGCCGCCCGCATCAGCGCGATCAGCGGCACCGCCATGGCGCCGAGGGCGCCGCCATAGAGGCGCAGCGCCGCCAGCAGGAAGCCCACGGCGAACCCCAGCAGGAGCGCCAAGGCGGCGATCTCGAAATTCACGACCATGCCGCCCAGCAGCCGCGGCAGGAACTCGCCAAGCCCGGTCATGCCGCCGTCCCCTGCTCCAGCACCGCCTGCAGGCGGCGACAGAGCACCACGACGATCATGATGACCGCCGTGTAGAAGATCAGCAGCAGCCAGTAGGTGGTGACCCGCCCGCTGGAGAACGAGGTGATGTCGGTGAGCGCGCTCAGGAGCTCCGGCGCGCCGATGAAGCTCGCGATGGGCGTGCCCTTCGCGGCGTTGACCAGGAAGGCGATGAGCTGCGTCGCCGAGCGTCCCAGCGCGCGCCGGAAGAGGCCCGCCTCTCCCCGTCCCTCGACCCGCAGGCTCGCCATCGCCTCCGAGATCGCCTGGCCTGCATTGCTGCCGTTGGCCATGCCCAGCGCCACGATGGAGGCGCCGAGCGACACCGCGTCCGAATAGGGAAACAGCGCATGCGCGAAGGTCGAGGCGACGACCAGGGTGAGCACGATCGGCGAGGATTGCAGCGTCACGGTCAGGGCCCGTGCGAGCCAGTGCAGCGTCGCGGATCGGCTGCCGAGCGCGCCGCCCAACAGCAGCGCGAAGGCCGCGGTCGATATCAGCGCTCCCGCGATCAGGATCAGCGTGTTCACGATCCCGCTCCGCAGCAGCGACCAGGCCGGTGCCGTCCTGAGCATGGGCAGCGCGAGATCGATGCCGGTGAACGCCCGGAAGCGCGCCTCGAAGGCATCGACTGCGCCAACGAAGGGCGTGGGCGGCAGTTCGGTGTCGAGGGCCGGCCGCACGCAGGCGGGATTGCCGCTGCCGGCGTCGTTGTTGCAGGCCGGCTGTTGCCAGACCGTCTGCTCGCGCTCGAGATACGCCGTGCCGATGCGATGCTTTCGCGCGATGCCGAGGAAGACGCCGTCGCGATGGAAGATCTGGCTCATCAGATCGAGGGCGCGGGCGAGCCGGTCGCTGCCGCTCTTCGCCACCGCCATGCCCCAGGGCACCTGCGCGAAGCCGAATTTCTGGTCGAAGCGGCCGGCGAAGTCCGGATGCGTGAAGGCCTCGGCGAAGAAGCTGTCGTCCTGCGCCGCGAGCAGGCAGGTCTCGTCCTCGAGCCGGGCCGGCAGCACCCCCGCCTCGTCGAACAGCATCAGGCGGACGTCGTGGTCGACCAGGTCGGCATTCGAGCCGTTTCCGACGGTGGCGCAGACCGTATGGTTGGCGATATCGGCCCAGCCCGCGATCTTCAGCGCGCGCGGTCCCACGACCGTCGTTTCCGACTCATAATAATGCGGTCGGATGAAGCGGACCTGGCTGTCGCGCTGCGTGTTGTGGCCCATGGTGGCGATCACCATGTCGACCCGGTCCTCCGCGAGCAGCGGGATGCGGGTCGCGGCGTTCACGCGGCTGAACTCCGGCGTGACGCCCAGGCGCTGCGCGATCGCGTCGGCCACGTCGATCTCGTAGCCGTCGCGCACGCCGCCGTCGCGCGTGGCAAACAACGGATAGAATTCGCGCACGCCGATGCGGATATGGCCGGCGCAGTAGACGCGAACCAGCCGGTCGGCATCGGGCCGCGTGCAGCCGCCGGCGTCGCCCGCCGCGCGCGCCTCCGCCAGCAGCCTGGCCAGCGCCCGATCGGGCGAACGGTCGTCCTGGGCCTGCAGCGGCGTCGCGACGAGCAGCATCGCCACGACCGCAAGAAGGCGCCGCACCATGTCAGGCGATCTCGACGACGTGCATGTCGGCGAAGGCGTAGGGCCCGTAGCGATGGATGGTACGGCCCTCCTCGGCGCCGAGGACGGCGGCGGTCATCAACGCGAGCTTGCCCGCCGGAATATAGACGAGCGTCGAGAGCACCACGCCGAGCGAGAAGCCATGCCGCGCCACGAGCTCGCGCGAGCGGTCGAGCGAGACGAAGGCATTGTGCGTGAGGATCGCCCGGCCGCCCGGCGCCAGATGGCGCGCGAGGCCGTCGAGGAAGGGATCGAGCAGCTCGCGGCC
>DATJWN010000010.1:0-2506 GCA_035501235.1 Reyranella sp. | reverse complement strand
GAGCCCAGGCCGCCGAGCACGACGATCACGAAGCACTTGACCACCAGGATCTCGCCCACCGTGGGATACAGATACAGCGACGGCGCGAGCAGCACCCCCGCGGCGCCGGCGAGCGCCGTGCCGAGTCCGAAGGTGATCATGTCGATCCGCCCGACGCTTACTCCCATCAGTGCGGCCGCATCCGGGTTCTGCGCGGTAGCACGGATGGCCCGCCCCGTATCGGTACGCGACAGGAACAGATACAGCGCGCCTGTGACGGCGATCGCGATGGCGAATGCAACGGCCAGCGGCACCGAGACCGAGATGCCGAACGGGCGCGCAGGCTTCAACGCATAGGCGAGGTTGATGGTGCGGTAGTCACCGGTCCAGAAGAACAGCGCCAGGTTGGCGATCAGCAGCGAGAGCCCCGCGGTGTAGAGCAGCGTATTCAGCTCGCCGCTCGGGATGATCTTGCGCAGCAGAAAGCGATGCACGCCCATGCCGAAGACGAACATCAGCGGCACCCACAGCAGAACCGACACGAAGGGGTCGAGCTTCCACAGCGCGTATCCCCAGTAGGCGCCGAACATGCCGAGCATCACCATCTCGCCGTGCGCCATGTTGATGATGCGCATGACGCCGAAGACGATCGTCAGACCGACGGCGATCATCGCGTACAGCGAGCCGGTCAGCACACCGCTGACGATGCTTTGGACTAGGGTTTCCACGCGATGGGCGAGCAAAACCTCCCCGTCCTCGCCTGCAGCGCGAGCGACGGGGAGCGGGAAGTGCGGCTAGTACTTGATGCTGGGATCGGGAAAGATGTAGGCGACTTCGGAGTTCGCCTTCGGATAGACGTTGAGAAGCTCGCCACCACGCCACTGCGCGAGCACCGAGTGGTCGCGCGAGTAGATGTTCTGGTTCGTGTACGGGTCGCCCAGCGGGCCCGCCCAGTTGCCGAACTTGGTCTTGCCGAACGCGGTCTGCATGTCGGTCGCGAGCAGTGCTACACGGATCGCGTCACGGTCGGCTTCGAGGTTGCCGGTCAGCTTGGCGCGCTTGAAGGCGTCGGCGATGACATAGATCACCGAGTAGCCCTCGACCTCGTGCTCGTGCGGATGGATGCCGTACTTGGCCTGGAAGTTCTTGTAGAAGTTCTTCGTCTGCTCGTCGTTGGGGTTGCCCGACCATGCCGCCGACGAATAGACGTTCTCCGCGAGCGGGCCGAGCTGCTTGGCGAAGTCATCGACGCCGAAGCCGCCGCCGAAGCCGACATAGGCTCGAGCAGGAATGCCGATTTCCTTCGCGTGCCGCGTCATCAGGATTGCGTCGGTCGTCGCCACCGCGATCAGCAGCACCATGTCAGGGTTCGCCGCCTTCACCTTGGTCATGATCGGCTTGAAGTCGAGCGTATTCACCGGATAGGCTTCATCGCTGACGATCGGCACGTTCTTTGACTTGAGGAACTGCATCGTCGCATTGGCGATGGTCTTGCCAAACACGGTGTTGTCGTAGACCACGGCCACCGACTTCGGCATCGCACCAGGCACTTCGGTGATGAACTTGTTGAACGCCTCCGGATAGATCGAGCCGGTCGGATTCTGGCGGAACACCCATTCCATGCCCTTGGAGGTGATGATGTCCGCCGAGGGATGGTCGACCAGGTACGGCGTTTTGAGGCGCTGCGCGACGGACGCGATCTCGACCGCCTGGCCCGAGGCGCGACCGCCGGTGAGGATCAGCACCTTCTTCTCCGTGATCAGCTTCTCGGCCACGGTGGCGGCCAGCGGATTCTTCGCCTGGTGATCCTCGATGATCACCTCGATCTTGCGGCCGTTCACGCCACCCTTGGCGTTGATCTCATCCACGGCCATCGTGTAGGCCTTCTGGAACTTGTCGCCGAACGGCGCGTCCGGACCGGTCATCGGCTGCGGAGCACCGATCAGCAAGGGCTGCTGCGCAAACGCTAACGACGCCGCGGCAGCGAGCAGGAGCGCCGGCAACCTGAGCCACTTCAATCCTGTGAACATGTCTCCTCCTCGGTGATTGTAGTTAGAGGTGGTCCTGCGGAGCGTATTGTCGCACTTTGCCGCTGCGCGGGGAGGATCGAGCGCAGTCACCGGGAAGACGGGAAAACGCTTGCAAGCCCTTGATTTCATCCACCCGGACGCTGGGACCCACGATGCTCGTCGCGCTCGGCTGGGTGCACGCTGCGGCCCTACCCCTCAAGGCGCCCCGTGGCGTCACGATCGCGCTCGTATCGTCTCTTGAGCGGAAACGGCGGCAACCAGGACTCCCGACGGACGATCCAGCTTTCGTAGGTCGGCATCAGTTGGTCAGGAGCATCCAGGGATCCCAGGTTCACTTCGATCTCGTCGCCGGTACGTCCGAAAACGGACGAGCCGCAGCGGGGACAGAAAAACCGCCCGGCATACTCGCGGGTTTCGCCATCGATCGTCACCGCATCCTGAGGGAACACCGCGGAAGCGTGAAACAGGGCTCCATGATGCTTGCGGCAGTCGAGACA
>DATJWN010000009.1:0-8246 GCA_035501235.1 Reyranella sp. | reverse complement strand
CAATCGCCTGTGGGCGCTGCCGCAGGCGATCGAGTCGTGCCGAGCCACCAAAGCCGAGCACGAGATCATCGTGGTCGACGACGGCGGCACCGACGGCACTTTTGAATGGCTCGCCAAGCAGCCGGACGTCATTGCCGTACGCACGGACAACTGGGGCAAGGACTGGGCGGTCAACAAGGCCTTCGCCATGGCGCGCGGCCAGTATGTCCGCTTCCTCGATTCGGACGATTGGCTGGAGCCCGAGGCCAACGACGCCCAGCTCGAGATCGGCATGCGGGAAGACGCCGATATCGTCGTTGCCGGGTATCGCACCGTCGACGATCGGACAAACGAATCGGTGCTGGCCCCGTGGAATCCGTCCGACGACTTCATCGCACAGCAAATGGGCGATTCCCAGTCAGGGCACTACAGCGCCTTTTTGTTCAAGCGCAGCTTCATCGGGGATGTCCCGCACCGGCCAGAGTTCCTGGCGAACGACGATCGGATGTTCATCCTCGAGGCGTCGCTGAAGCACCCCAAGCTCGCTGTCTGGGACAAGCTCGCCTTGGTGCATCGCCATCACGACCGCGGCCGCCTGCAGGCGCCGCGGCCTGCGGAAGAAGCGCCGATGCATCTCGCCGAAGTGAAGATCTACAGGAAGGTCATGACCCTGCTGGCGGCGCGCGGCGAGCTGACGGAGCGTCGCCGTCGCGCGCCCGCCGCGAAGCTCTGGCAGATCGCCCACCAGATCGCGCGCTACGACGTCGAGGAGGCGGCCGAGCTCGCGCGCTGGGTGCGTGAGCTCGATCCGGACTTCCAGGTGCCGGGAACCGGGCTGTTGCCGGCGACCTATCGGGCGCTCGATTTCCGGACGGCCGCGCGGCTGCTCAACCTCCGGCGCCGCTTGTTGCGTCCTCTGCGGGCACTCGCCCGATGACCCGCATCCCGCGACCGTCAAGTTCGCCCGCCTGTCTCGCTCACGAAGCCGACGACACCTATATGGGTTTCGCCAGTCGGGAAGAACTGGCGGCCCTTCTCGCCGAGCTCGATCATGCCGGCCCCGGAACGATCCACAGCGACAGCCCTCTGGGACGAAAATTGCAGAAAATGCTGCCTCGCGTGCGAGATGATTCGCTGTACCGGACCCTCAAGGCTCGGCTCGAGCCCGTTCAAAGCCCCGAAAAATAAGCATCGGGCGAGACTCGCGAAGTTTTTCGGACTTTCGTTCGATTCAGCGCAACCAACTTCGAAGACGAGTCGTTGATTGGGCACGGCCGGGTCACTTGGCGTCGCCCCTGCCCCCCGCTCAGCGATGCCACCCTCCCCGCTCGGCCTTTGCGCCCGCTCCCGAGGTTACTTGGGAGCGGGCTGCTTCTTTCAGGGGTCCTTTTACGGGGCAGCTTCCAGATAAAGCACGGCAAACAGCTCCTCCGGATCGGTCCAGAACTCGGCGATCCGGAAGCCGGCACGACGCACCAGGCGCTGCAGCCCGGGTCGGTCGAACTTGTAGGAGTACTCAGTGTGCACGCGCTCGCCGGCGGTGAACTCGAAGCGACGACCGGCCACGGTCACAGCTTGGTCACGGAGGCTGCGGAAGTAGATCTCGATGCGCCCCTCGACCGGATTGTAGAAGGCCTCGTGCGCGAAGCCGTCGAGATCGAAGCTCCCCTGCAGCTCGCGGTTCATGCGCTGCAGCAAATTGAGCGTGAAGGCCGCCGTCACGCCCGCTGAGTCGTTGTAGGCGTCGTGCAGGCGTTTGGCGTCCTTCCTGAGATCGACGCCCAACACCAGCGCGCCATCGCCGCCCAGCAGCCGCCGCGCGCGGCGCAGGAACGATGCCGCCTCATGCGGCTCGAGGTTGCCGAGCGTCGATCCAGGAAAAAAGCCGAGCCGCTTGGCCGGTCTTCCCGTGAGCGGCAGCGCATCCAGCGCCATGTAGTCGGCACAGATCGGCTCGACCACGAGGCCGGGATAGTCGCGGCGCAGGCGGTTGGCGGTCTGGTCGAGATGCTGTCGGGAAATGTCGATGGGGGAATAGAGCGCGAGGTTCTGGAGAGAATCGAGCAACAGGCGCGACTTCACGCTGGAGCCGCTGCCATACTCGACGAGTGCGATTCCTGGACCGGCGCGCGAGGCGATGTCGGCCGCATGCCGCTTCAGGATCTCGGTCTCCGTGCGCGTCAGATAGTATTCGGGCAGGTCGCAGATCGCGTCGAACAACGCCGAGCCGCGTGCGTCGTAGAGAAACTTCGCGGGGATCGCGCGCGGCGCTCGCGAGAGGCCCGCGAGCGTGGCGCGTCGGAACTCTTCGACATCGGCCGAATCGGCCAGGTCGAGTACCAGGGCATCGCCGTTCATCGAAGATCCTCCGCCAGGCGAATTCCTCCGAACATCCAGCGCGCGTCCGGCGGAAAGAAGTTGCGATAGGTCGTGCGGATATGGTCGTCCGGCGTCGCGATACAACCACCCCGCAGCACCATCTGGTTGGCCATGAACTTGCCGTTGTATTCGCCTATCGCGCCGGGTGGCTCGCGATAGCCGGGATAGGCGACATAGGGACTTGCGGTCCATTCCCATACTGCGCCCGTGCCCTCCAACTCAGGCTCGGCACTCTCCCACTCCGCCTCGCGCGGCAGCCGCTTGCCCGCCCATTTGGCGAAGGCCGACGCCTCGAAGGCACTGACATGGCAGACCGGCGCGTCAGGCGACATGGGCTGAAGGCCGTGCAGGGTGAAGACGTGCCAGCGTCCGTCGCGCTTCTCCCAATAGAGCGGCGCCTCCCATCCGCGCATGTTCACGCAGTCCCAGCCCGCCGACAGCCAGAACTCGGGCCGCCGATAGCCGCCATCCTCGATGAAGGCGAGATACTCGGCGTTGCTCGTCGGGCGCGAGGCGATGGCGAAGGGCTCGAGCCACACCTTGTGGCGCGGGCCTTCATTGTCGAAGGCAAAGCCCTGCCCGTCATGGCCGATCTCGACCAACCCGCCGGAACGCCGGATCCACGAGATCGGCGGCGCCGGATGCGGGGATGGCGGATCGCTTCGATAGGCCGGCCGCAGCGGATTCATCGACAGCATGTGCTTGGCATCCATCAGGATCAGCTCCTGATGCTGCTGTTCGTGATGCAGGCCGAGCTCGATCAGCGACGCCGCGGCATTGGCGCCTCCGTCGATCATCTCGGCTATGGCCTGTGTCACATGATTGCGGTAGGCGGCGATCTCCCCGACACCGGGCCGGGTGATCATGCCGCGCTGCGGCCGCGGATGACGCGGACCCACCGCCTCGTAGTAGGAGTTGAAGAGATATTCGTACGCCGGATCGAACACGCGATAGCCGCGCGCGTGCGGCCTCAGCACGAAGGTCTCGAAGAACCAGGTCGTGTGCGCGAGATGCCACTTGGTGGGACTGGCATCCGGCATCGATTGCACGGTCTGGTCCTCGGCCGAGAGCGGCGCGGCAAGTTGTTCGGTGAAGGAGCGGACCGCGAGGAAGCGATCGACTTCGGAAGCGGACGCGTGCACGCCAGGCGTTACAAGATCAGACACGGCACCTCCGCATCGCCAGTCAACGCCGCCCGAAGATAGCGGGTTGCCGGTGCCCCGTCCCCGCTGCAGTGCTAGCCTCGGGCTGCACAGCGAAGGGAAGCACGTGCCGATTTGCGAAATCGACCCCTGGCGCGTCCAGTATTTCAACCAGGTCCCCTGCCCCGACACCGTCTTCATCCCCACTGAGGACAGCGATGCCTGGGCGTGGAACCCGTCGCACCGCTGGGTCTACGACAAATTAGCTGTCGCCTTGAGTCAGGATTTGGAGGCGGCCCCGCACGGCGTCGCGCCGCGGCATTTTCCGGTGTTCTCCAAGCCCATCTACAACTTGAAAGGCATGGGCGTCGGCAGCCGCGCGCTGCGGTCGCAAGCCGACTACGAGGCCGCCTACCAGCCGGGCCACTTCTGGGCGCCGCTGCTCACCGGCGATCATGTCAGCAGCGATCTCGCCGTGATCGATGGCGCCCCGCAATGGTGGCGCCATGCGCGGGGCATCGCGAGCGGCGACGGCACGTTCGACTATTGGGAAGTCCACGCCGATCCGGACGAGGCCGTGGAGCAATGGTGCGGCACCTGGTGCCGGCGCCATCTCGCAGGCTACACGGGGATGGTCAATCTCGAGACGATCGGCGGACGCATCATCGAGGCGCATCTGCGCTTTGCCGATCAATGGCCCGATCTCTACGGCGGCCGGAGATGGGTCGAGGCGCTCGTACGCCTCTATGCAGGGAAGAGCTGGGCATTCGACGAATCACGGCGGCGCACCGGCTACAGTGTCGTGCTGTTCGTGCCGCATGGGCCGCGCTATCGGCATCCGCCGACGGAGATGCAGCGAGAGATCGCGGCAATGCCGGGAATCTCCAGCCTGCAGATCACCTTTCACGAGGATTGGCCGGCAGAACGCCACGCCATGCCGCCCGGCGGCTTTCGCGTGGCCATCGTCAATTGCTGGGATCGTGCGGCCGGCAGTGCGGCACGCGAGCGGCTGAGGAGCCACTTCGCGGCAAGCTGACGCCACGCCGCGGCGATCAGAGATTGCGCCGCGTGAAGCCCGCGAACAGGCTCAGCACGAAGAGCACCAGCGCGACCACGAAGAGGATTTGCGCGATCCCGGCCGCTGTGGACGCAATGCCGCCGAAGCCGAAGACGGCGGCCACAAGCGCGACCAGAAGAAACATCAGGGCCCAATACAACATGGCTCACTCCAGGCATTCGCTGCGCAACAATTGCGTGCTGCCTTAACGCGACCTTCGATGAGCGGTTCCGGCGTGGGACCGGCGGGACAAAAAGGCACCGCGGGCGGGGCAACCCACCCGGAAAGCCGGCGTTCCTCTTTCCTGAGTCCCCCTTGAGACGCAGGCCAACGGAGGCTCCCATGCAAAACGATCGTACCCCCGTCGAAGCTCGCAGTGGCGTCATCAGCGGACGAGTCGTGCTCGTCCTCGCCTCTTCCTTCGTTGGCGCGCTGATCGCTCTCGGCGTGTGCTGGGCCTATTTCGCCGCGCACTGACCCGACCCAGCATTCAGGCAGCGTCAGCAATGAGCCCGCCGGGTCACAAGCTCACGGACGTCGAGGGAGCTCTCCTCGACGAGATCGCCATCCTGGCGCGCGGCGACGGGCCGGAAGTGCCGATCAAGGATCTCGAGCTCAGGCTGGAAGACCGCGGCTTCAGCGAGGCCCAGACACGGCGGGCCCTGATGTCGTTGCTGCGTCGCGGCCAGCTCGCACTGTCCGGCGCCAAGCGCGTGGCGAGCCGCCTCGATGCGCGGCGCTGAAGCGGCGGCCCTGACGAAAAATTATGCCGCCGGACGAACCGTGGATGGGCCCAGCGACCAGGTTCTCGTTAAAGAATCGGAAATTTAACGGGGTGGCCGACCATACCGGCCTTCGTATGCGCTCGCAGCCGTTCGAAAACGGCGGTTCAACGGCGATCGGGCCGAGAGGCCTTGCGAGGCGCGCGCAGGATAGCCTCGAATCCCCTGATCCGGAATTATGATCAATGGAAGCCGTGTCAGCTGTCGCGATACTCCGGATGCCGGCGCACGAAGTCGACGACGAAGCTGCAGGCCGGCACGATCTTCAGCCCGCGCCGACGCGTGTCGTCCAGCGCGGCGCGCACCAGCCGAGACGCGATGCCCTGGCCTTCGTCGGCGTCCGGCACCTCGGTGTGGGTGAAGACCAGGCTGTCGCCGCGCTGGTGATAGACCGCGATGGCCAGCCCGTGTGGGGCATCCAGTTCGTAGCGGTGCTCGGAGGCGTTGTGTCTGACGTCGCTCATGCGGTGCCCACTCTGCCATCGACAAAAAAGGCCGGCAATCGCGCCGGCCTCTTTCGAAGTCGCGGGAGACGGTGCCTCAGGCCGGCGTCAGCAGGCGGCAGGCCAGGCTGTCGACGAAGATGTCGTAGCGCGGACCGCGCACCGGCATGCCCAGGCGCTCGCCCGGGCCCGCCGGCGGAATGACGATCCGCGTCTCCTCGACAGGCCGGCCGTGGTTGGCGAAGCGGCAGCTCACCACCGCGTCGACCGTGCTGGCGCTGTTGTTGGTGAGATAGAGGATGCCCAGCCAATGACGGCCCGGGATGACCTGCAGCGACGGCGCGTCGATCGACGCGATCGGCACCGACGGGCCGGCCGTGATCGGCACCGAGCCCATCAGGTTGGCATGCGGGTGCTGCACGACGATGCCTTCGACCTTGACGTGCTGGTCCTGCGGATTGAACGCATTGTCCGTCGCGGGGCTCAGCGGACCGTTACGCGGGTCATCGACGCTGACCATGTCCGGCGTCCACATCTTGCCGGTTCGCGTATCGCGGATCTGCGGCATGTCCTGGGCGACCGCCGAGACGGCCGCGCCGACCGTCGTCAGCCCGGCCATCATGGCGGTCAGCGCCAAGGTCGAAACGCGGAGCGAGAATGCCATCGCGTCCTCCGGCTACATGCTCTTGTACTTGTGTTCCCAGCCGCTGACCTGGGCCTCGGCGTCCTCGTGGCTGATGCCGTAGCGGGCCTGGATCTTGCCGACGAGCTGTTCGCGACGGCCCTGGATCTCCATCAGGTCATCGTCAGTGAGCTTGCCCCACTGTTCCTTCACGGCGCCCTTGGTCTGCGACCAGCCACCCTTGATCTTCTCCCACAGCGCCTTCATGTCGGGCGTGGTCACCTTGGTGCTCGTGGTCGTGGTCGTCGTCGAGGTCTGCGCCTGCGCGATGGTCGGCAGCGCACCGAGAGTCGCGACTGCACAGGCCGCGAGGATGGCGATGGACCGCATGTCTTTCTCCTTGTTGGCGGCGCCAAAAGGCGCCGGGTGGTCCACTAACGGGCCACAGGTTCCAAGGTTGCTGTGCAACAACCTCAGGGCCAGAGCGACTTCAGGAGAAGCAGCAGCGGAATCGCGACCACGATCGCCGCGTAGAGGTCGAACAACTCGCCCTCCATCACCCTCGCGTGCGGCTTTTTCGCATTGGAGATGTCGCGGCGCAGGGTCTCTCGCATGAAGGTGACGGCCTCATAGGAAGCCGCGATGGGTCGCCGGTCCTGGTCGAGACTGTGCATGGGCCTGTCCCTTTCGTTCGCGATGTCTGAAAAACGCCACCGCGACGCCACAGGTTGCAGGCAGCGCGCGCTTTAATCCGAACGAGGGGACTGGCCGAGGGCCTGCTCGAGGTCGATGGCCGAATAGGGTTTGCCGATGAAGCGCACACCGTCGGCGCGCGGCTTGTCGGAGCCGTAGCCGCTGGCGATCACCACGGCCATGCCGGGGTAGCGCTGCATCGCCGCCCGCGCGAGCTCATCGCCGTTCATGCCGGGCAGGCCGAGGTCGGTCAGGAGGAGGTCGAAGGGCTGACTTCGCTCCAGCACCTCGAGCGCCTGCTCGCCGCTGCCGACGGCGGCGACGAAGCAATTCAGCCGTTCCAGCATGTCGACGGTCGACATGCGCAGCACGACTTCGTCCTCGACGAGCAGCACGCGCCGCGGCGGCTCGGCCTTGGCGGCCGGCACGGATGGCGCGGCGGGCGACGGCGCGGCGCGGATGCGGCGGCTCGCCAGCACCGAGCGTATCCGGGCGGCGAGCTCCTCCGCACGGTAGGGCTTGCTGATCAACGGATATTCGGGCCCGTCCTCGCGCGGAATGAGATCGCGCGCATAGCCCGACGTCAGCAGCACGGCGATGCCCGGCCGCACCCGCTCGGCCTGCGCGGCGAGCTCCATGGTCGACATCGGCCCCGGCATCACCACGTCGGTGAAGAGAAGATCGAACGACGGATCGCGCTGCAGGAGGGAGGCCGCCGCGTCGGGGCTCTCCGCCGCCACGACGCGATACCCCCAGCCCGAAAGCATGTCGACGACGGCGCGGCGCACCTCGTCGTTGTCTTCCACCACCAGGATGCGCTCGCTGCCGATCGCGGCGCCGGAAGCGTCGGCCTCCTCTTCCGCGACCGGGTCGAGGGTGCGCGGCAGATAGAGCTTCACGCTCGTGCCCTGGCCGATGGCGCTGTCGATGCGGATATGGCCGTTCGACTGACGCACGAAACCGTAGACCATGCTGAGGCCGAGCCCCGTGCCCTTGCCGTCCTGCTTGGTGGTGAAGAACGGATCGAAGGCGCGCGCCACGACGTCGGCCGGCATGCCGGTTCCTGTGTCCTCGACCGCGATCATGACATAGGCGCCCGGCGTCACGTCGGCATGCAGGGCGGCGTAGCGCCGGTCGAGCGTGGCGTTC
>DATJWN010000008.1:0-3672 GCA_035501235.1 Reyranella sp. | reverse complement strand
CGTAGAGGGCGCGCAGGATCAGAAGCACCGTAAGGTTGGGCGAGAACGCCGTGGCGAACTCGAGCGCCGAGTAGCACAGCACGTCGACCATCAGGGTCGGGCGCCGGCCGAAGCGGTCGGCGGCGCGGCCGAACAGGAACGCGCCGATCGGCCGCATGGCCAGGGTCAAGAGGATGGCGATCGTGACGTCGGCGATCTGGGCCCCGAATTCGCCCGCGATGTCCTTGAGCACGAAGACGAGGAGGAAGAAGTCGAACGCATCCAAGGTCCAGCCGAGGAAGCTTGCGATGACGACGTTCTTCTGCTCACGGGTCCAGCCTTCGAGGGCAGCGATGCGCATGAGGGCCTCCGCTCTGGTACCGATTTAGGCATACCTTAGCGGAAAGCCAGGAGAGCGGCGCTTGATCCGAGCTCAAGCGCCCTCCAGGTGCTCCGTCAGGGCAAAAATGTGTCGCTGGCCCGCCGCATCCAACTCATTGTTCGGTTCAAGCTTCAACCGAAGAGATGGAGCAGCAGGGTTGCGGCATGGACGAGTCCGGCGGCACAGATGGCGCAGCCAAGCGCCACGCGGAGGAGCGATCTGTCCTGCAATGCGAGAGCTTTTGCGTCCGGCGGCCGCGGCATCAGTGAGGCCGATCACGCGACCGATTTCTCGGCAGGCCGAGCCGGCGGCGCCATGAAGTCGGGGCCGACCGGATCCAGGATCGTCGCCGCGAGGATGCGGTCGATCTCTTTCCGCGCCGCCGAATCCAGCGACCAGCCCAACACCTCGTCGATCGGATCGAGCTGGTCCGGCCGGCGGGCGCCCCACAGCGCAATCGTCGGCCCCTGGTCGAGGATCCAGCGCACGGCCAGAGCCAATACGCTCTTGCCATAGCGCTCGCTTGCAAAGGTAGCGAGTGCCTCGACGGCCGCCAGATATTGCCCGAGCCGCGGTGGGCGGAATTTCGGGTCCACGTTGCGCAGATCGTCGCCGCCGAAGCGGCTCGCCGCGGTGATCTTGCCGCTAAGCAGGCCGCGGCACAGCGCGCCATAGGCCAGGACCGCGATGTCGTTGCGCTTGGCATAAGGCAACACGTCGCTTTCGATCGCCCGCTCGAAGAGGTTGTAGGGCGGCTGGACCGCGTGCAATGCCGCCACCTTGCGGAAGGTGCGCATCTGGACCGGGCTGAAATTGCTGACGCCGAGTGCCCGGATCTTGCCCTCGCGCCGGAAGCATTCGAGCACCGCCGCGGTCTCCTCGACCAGCACCAGCGGGTCCGGCCAGTGGATCTGGTAGAGATCGATGTAGTCCGTCCTCAGTCGCTTGAGCGAAGCCTCGAGCTCGCGCCGCAGGCGCGACGGCGACGAGTTGCGAAACACCTTGCCGTCGCGCCATTCGAGCCCCGCCTTGGTGGCGATGAACGCCCGCTCGCGCCGGCCGTCTTGCGCCAGCGCCTTGCCGACGGTCTCCTCGGCGCGGCCGAAGCCGTAGACCGGCGCCGTATCGATCAGGGTGATGCCGCGGTCGAGGGCGGCGTGGATCGTGCGGACAGCCTCGGACTCGTCGCTGCCGCCCCACATCCAGCCGCCGATCGCCCAGGTGCCGAGGGCGATCCGCGACGGCGTCAGATCGGTTCCGGTGAGCTGGATCGTATCCATGACTTGTACTCCTTAGCTAACAATCACTGGAGATAGTGAGCCGCCGCCTCGAACGCCGGCGCTGCGACGATGACGAGAAGCAGCATCACGGCGATGGCCCAGAAGCTCGCGATCGTGGAGAGTTCGAGCCGTTGGTCGGCCGGCGGGTTGTCCCGTTCGACCTCTTCCCACTCATCGGGCGAGAGATCGATTTCGAGCGGCAGGCGCGCGGCACGGTCGGAAAACGCGTCGTGCAGCGATGAAGATCGAATGAAATTCATAGCCGTGCTCCTTGGCGCAGAAGCCGGCGGTTCCATGCGATGCCGGAACCGCCGGTATCGCGGGCTATTGCTGGATCCAGTGGCTCGGATAGCTGCCGTCCTGGTTCGTCACCGGGGCGGCCGGTGCTGTCGGCGAGCTGCCCCCCGAGATCCGGTAGCCGTCGCCGGGGATCGACGGATCGGCCGCCTCGGCCGATGTCATCGAACGAGTAGCGGTGTGCACTTCGGGGATCTGGTAGCCCGACCCCGGAACGGCCGGATCCGGCATCGCGGTCTGGGCGGCTGCGATTGCGGGCGCGAGCGGCACGATCAAGGCCGCCGTCAGCAGAATGCGCTTCATCATGTTGGGTCTCCTAAAAGTCCGTTGGCGCGGATCAGGTCCGCACGCCAAACCTGGGGCCGGCGCCCCCATGCTTGAAATGCATTCTCGTCACGCGTACATGTGACGAATGAATTGGGGTGCGTTCGACCTCAACCTGCTCGTCGTCTTCGACGCCGTGATGCAGGAGCGCAGCGTCACCCGCGCCGGCAGCCGCGTCGGCCTGAGCCAGCCGGCGATGAGCCATGCACTCAACCGCCTCAGGCACATGCTCAAAGACGAGCTGTTTGTGCGCACGCCAGACGGCATGGTGCCGACGCCTCGTGCCGAGCAGCTGGCGCAGCCGTTGCGCGAAGCGCTGCGCGACATGCAGCTCGCGCTCGAGCCCGACGCCTTCACGCCGGCGAGCGCCACGCGGCGCTTCGTCCTGGCGGTGAACAACTACGCTGCGGTCGTGATCGTCCCTGACTTGGTCCTCGCCGCCGCCAAGGCCGCGCCGTCCGCCCGGCTCGTCGTCCGCCCCAGCGGCACCCTGAACGTGCCGGATATGCTGGACCGCGGCGAGCTCGACCTCGCGATCGGGAATTTTGCATCGCTCGGCGACCGGTTCATGTCATCGAGGCTGCTCGAAGATCCGTTCGTGCTGGCCATGCGCGCCGGCCATCCGGCGAGCAAAAAGAAATTGACCCCGCAATCGCTGGCAGCCCTCAGCTATTTCGAGATCTCCTCCAGCGGCGAGGACACGAGTTTCATCGACGCCTTTCTCGTCAGCCACGGCCTCGAGCGCAGGGTCGCCTGCCGCGCGCCCCACCTCTCCGCGGCCTGCGTGCTCTTTCATTCTGACATGGTGGCGATCCTGAGCCGGCGTACGGCCGAGGCATTCACCCGCGACGAGGGCCTGACCTTGCGCGACCTTCCCTGTCCGACGCCGCAGACCCCCACCGCGATGCTGTGGCACCGGCGTCTCCACAAACAGCCGGCGCATCGCTGGCTGCGCGAGCTGGTCGTCTCGGTCGCGCGATCCTGAGGCCCGTCCGGGCTTCATTCATTCTATGCATGGCGCAGTGACATCAATGCATTTTCTGCATTGATGTCACGAGCCTAAATTCCCTCGCGAGACGACACCGAGGCCGCCCACGCCCGGGCGGCCGTCGCGAGGCGGAGGTGCCCCCATGTTTGACGGAACCTTGCTCAACCCGGCCATGCTCGCGGCCGCCATCGCCTGGATCGAAGCCGGTCTGCTCCTGTTGGCAACCTCGCGGCCGGTGGCCGGCACGCTTGCGGCCGCCGAGCTGGCGCTCGCCCGTCGCCGGCGGAGTTGAGAGGTCGCCATGCTCAACATCGTCAGAGTGGCCCTGAAGAAGCCTTACACCTTCGTGGTGATGGCGCTGTTGATCCTGATCTTCGGCGTCACCTCGGCCCTGCGCACGCCGACCGACATCTTTCCGAACA
>DATJWN010000007.1:0-12585 GCA_035501235.1 Reyranella sp. | reverse complement strand
GCGGCGGTGGCCGCGGCGATCAGCGACGGCGCGCTCACGCCGCAGGATGGGGCGGCGCTCTCCACCATGCTGGAGACGCACCGCCGCGCCTTCGAGCTCGTGTCGCAGGAAGTGCGGGTCGAGCGCCTCGAAGGCGAGGTGCGCGACTTCAAGAAGAAGGTCGAGGGGTGAGCCTGAAGGCGCGCATCCGCCGGCTCGAGGCCGACGTCGAGTGGATGACGGGCGCGGGCTACATCGAGATGCTCGGGCTCATGCTCGAGCTCGCCAGGCTGGAGCAGGAGGTCCTGCCCGCGCTGGCAAAATGGCAGGCGGAACGGGCGAAGCCGCCTACGCCTCCGAAGCCTGCCGTGGCGAAGCCGCCTGTCGAGGTGCCGCCGCCATCTCCGCCTCCGCCTCCACCGCCACCACCGCTCGCACCGCCATCACCCCCGCCGCCACCGCCCGAACCCGTCATCCAGACGTTCGACATCCCCGAGCACATGCAGGTCGCGCCGGTGTGGTGGCGCCATCGTCGGCCGGAAGACTATGTGTACGACAGGGACGACGGCCCGCCGGATGAGGACGACGACAGCAGTTAGGCGAGGCGCATTTCCTTGTAGCCGTCTGCCGCCACCTTGTCGCAGCGTTCGCGATAGGCGGGGGCGCTGCCGGAGTAGCGGGCGATGATGCGGGTCTGCTTGTGGGCGAGGTTGCGGTTGATGCCGGTCATCCAGCTGTCGATCTCGTTGGACAACAGGCCCACGCCCAGCGACTTCACGTGGTCGGTCCAGGACTGCACGCCCTCGGGCGTGGCCTCGATCCGCGTGAGACCGTGCTCGTTCGCGAAGTCGATCAGGCCCGTGACCCACTCGACATTGTACTCGATCGAGCGCGGGATGTTGCCGAGCGCCGTGTGCGGGCCCATCAGCATCATCATGTTGGGAAAGCCCTCGACCAGCACGCCGAGATAGGTCTCCGGTCCCGCGCTCCACTTGTCGCGCAGCTTGCGGCCGTTGCTGCCCCGGATGTCGATATTGTCGAAGGCGCCGGTGATGGCGTCGAAGCCCGTGGCGTAGATGATGACGTCGAACGCGTGTTCCTTGCCTGCGATCAGCAGGCCCTTGGGCGTGATGCGCTCGATCGGCGTCGCCTTGATGTCGACCAGGCTGACATTGGGCTGGTTGTAGACCTCGTAGTAGTGGGTCTCGAGCGGCACGCGGCGGGTGCCGAAGCCGTGGTTCTTCGGGATCAGCCGGTCGGCCGTCGCCGGATCCTTCACCCGCGAGCGGATCTTGGCGGCCACGAACTCCGAGAGCAGCGCGTTGGCCTTCCGGTCGATCAGTATGTCGCGGAAGTTGCCCTGCCACATGCCGAAGCCCTTGCTCGAATAGAGCTGCTCCCAGCGCGCCTCGCGTTCCTCGGGCGTGACCTCGAAGGTGCCGCGCGGATCGGGCGTGTGCAGGAAGCAGGAGAAGGTCTCCTGGCAGCGGCGGAAGATGTCGGGATAGGTCTTGCGGATCTCCGCCATCTCTTCCTTGGAGATGGGCCCGTTGTGCAGGGGCGCCGCCCAATTGGCCGTGCGCTGGAACACGGTGAGCGTGCCCGCGGTCTTGGCCACCTCCTGGATGGTCTGGATGCCGGTGGCACCCGTGCCGATCACGGCGACCTTTTTGCCCGCATAGTCGAGCCCTTCCTTGGGCCAGCGCGCGGTGTGGCAGCTCTGGCCCTCGAAGCTCTCGATGCCCGGGATGTTGGGCAGGGTCGGCGCCGACAGCGGCCCGATGGCGGTGATGAGATAGCGCGCGACGTGCTTCGACCCGTCGGCCAGCGTCACCGTCCACGTCCGGCTCTCATCGTCGAAGTGCGCCGCGGTCACGCGGGCATTGAACTGGATGTCGCGCCTGAGGTCGAACTTGTCGGCGACGAAGTTCAGGTACTCGAGCGTCTTGGGCTGCGGCGAGAAGTGCTCGGTCCAGTGCCACTCGTCGAGCAGCTCCTGGCTAAAGGAATAGCCGTAGGAATAGCTCTCCGAATCGAAGCGCGCGCCGGGATAGCGGTTCCAGTACCAGGTGCCGCCCACGCCCGTGCCCGTCTCGAACACGCGCACCTTGAGGCCGAGCTGGCGCAGCTTCAGGAGTTGATAGAGGCCGGAGATCCCGGCCCCGATGACGATCGCGTCGAAGTCCATGCGCCGACTCTAGCAGAGCAGGCGCTGCACAACCTCAAGCTGGATCTTCGCCGCTTCGATCATTTCGGCGATCGGAACGCTCTCGTTCGCGGCGTGCCCCTGCGCGCCCGAGCCGGGGCCGAAGTTGATGATCTCGATGCCGTCATCGGCATAGTAGCGGCCGTCCGACACGCCGGTCGCATTGAGGAACTTCACCTGGCGGCCGGTCTGCTTCTTCACGACGGACTCGAAGGCTCCGACAACCTGGCCGTTCTCCGGCGCGAAGAAGCCGTTGGTGCCGGTCAGGAACTCGACCGTGTAGTGGCTCTTCGGTTCGCCGACGCCGTCGATGACCTTCTTCAGCTCGGCGAAGGCATCCTTCACCTTCTCGTTGGGCAGCAGGCGCCGGTCGATCTCGACCGTGCAGGCCGAGGGCACGACGTTGGTGTTGTGGCCGCCGTGGAACATGCCGATGTTGACCGTCGACTTCATCGCGCCCGACACGCGCGTGGCCAGCGCCTTGTCGTAGTAGGAGCTGAGCGCGCCGATCAGCCGCATCATGCGCAGGATGGCGTTGTCGCCGGCGCTGGGGTTGCCGGCGTGCGCCGCCTTGCCCCTGGTCGTGACCTTGGCCCACATCACGCCGCGCTCGGCCACGATCAGGTTGTTCTCGGTCTGCGCGCCCAGGATCAGCGCGTCGGGCCGCACCTTGCCGCTCTTGCGCAGATATTCCATGCCCTCGGGGCCCAAGTTCTCCTCGTCGGCCACGAAGGTGAAGATCAGCTCGCCCTTGGCGATGCCGCGCCGCGCCATCTCCTCGGCCAGCCAGAGCTGCACGGCCATCGAGCCCTTGCAGTTCCCGGCGCCCAGCCCATAGACGAGGCCGCCTTTGACGAGCGCCTTGTACGGATCGCTCTTCCAGTTGGCCCGCTCGCCGACGCCGACGGTGTCGACGTGCGCATTGAACGCGATGACGGGGCCCTTGGCCTTGCCCTTGATCCGCGCGACCACATTGTCGACGCCCTTCTTGTGGGTCGCGATCTCGACCTTGTAGCCGGCCTTCTTCAGGCGCTTGGCCGCATAGGCGCAGATCTCGACCGAGGTGCCGGGCGGATAGGGGCTCGGCAGCGCGATCAGGTCGGTGAGGAGGGAGACGATCTCGGTCTTCATTCGTGTGTCCTATCTGTTCGCCAGCTTCTCCAGCACCTCGACCAGCACCCGGGTGCCGGCGGCGAGGTCGGAGGGGGCGGCGTTCTCGATCTCGTTGTGGCTGATGCCGCGCTCGCAGGGCACGAAGATCATGCCGGCCGGGCAGAGCGTGGCGATATGCATGGCGTCGTGACCGGCACCGGAGGGCATGTCCATGTTGCTGAGCTTCAACCCGACCGCCGCGTCGCGCACCATGTCGACGACACCGCTGTCGAAGATCGTGGGCGGCACGATGGTCACGCGCTCGATGCCGGCGGGGCAGGGTGCCGCCTTCGCCTTCACGATCTCGTGGAGCCTGGCTTCGTAGGAGGCCAGCACATCGTCATCGGGATGGCGCATGTCGATGGTGAACACCGCCTTGCCCGGCACCGTGTTGGGCGAGCCGGGTGCGACGTCGACCCGGCCTATCGTGAAGCGGAGCGTATCGTCGGCATCGGTCGTGGCCTCGTACATGGCGGCCGCGATGCGCGTCGCCGCGGCATAGGCGTCCTTGCGCGCGGCGCGCGGCGTGGTGCCGGCATGCGCCTCCTCGCCGTCGATCGTGACGTTGTAGCGGCGGCTGCCCTGGATCGCGGTGACGACGCCGATCGTCTTCTTCTCGTTCTCCAGCCGCGGTCCCTGCTCGATATGGACCTCGACATAGGAGGCGACCGGAAAGCCCGGCGCGCCGGCACGCATCGGCGCAGGCGCCGCCTTCAAGGTCTCGGCCAGCGCGTCCTTGAGCACGACGCCGTTCCAGTCCTTTTGCGCCAGCATCTCGTCGAGCTCGCGGCGATGGGCGAACACGGCCGAGCCCATGGCGCCGGGCTGGAAGCGCGAACCTTCCTCGTTGGTCCAGGCGACGGCCACGACGGGCCGTTTGGTCTTGATGCCGGCATCCTCCAGCGCCTCCAGCGCCTCGAAGGCGGCCAGCACGCCATACATGCCGTCGAAGCGGCCGCCGGTCGGCTGGCTGTCCATGTGGCTGCCGCTCATCACGGGCGTGGCGCCGGCGTCGCTGCCCTCGCGGCGCACGAAGAGGTTGCCGATGGCGTCGGTCGAGACGCCAAAGCCGCGCGCACGTGCCCAGGCGGCGAGCAGGTTGCGCGCAGCCGCGTCCTCGGGCGACAGCGCCTGGCGATTCACGCCGCCCTTGGGCGTGCCGCCCAGCTTCGCCATGTCCACGTGCCGCTGCCACAGCCGGTCTTCCCTGACCGCTGCCGAACTGGCCTGAGTGGCCCCGCTCATGCATCCTCCCGTCTTCGACGGCGGAGCTATAGTCGGGAGACCCTCAATGCACAATCACCTGGATCGCGACCTCATTGGGTACGGCGCCAGCCCGCCGGATCCGCAATGGCCGGGCGAGGCGCGGATCGCGGTCTCCTTCGTGCTGAACTACGAGGAGGGCGGCGAGAACACGATCCTGAACGGCGATGCGGGGTCGGAGGTCTATCTCACCGAGACGCCGGGCGGCACGGCGCTGGTCGGCGCGCGCGACTACTCGACCGAGTCGGTCTACGAATACGGCAGCCGCGCGGGCTTCTGGCGCATCCTCAGGCTGTTCAACGAGCGTGGCCTGCGCTTCACTTCCTGGGCGGTGGGCCGCGCGCTGGAGCTCAATCCGGCCGCCGGCAAGGCGATGGCGGAATCGGGCCACGAGGTCGCGAGCCACGGCTATCGCTGGATCAACTACCGCGACTTCACGCTCGAGCAGGAGCTCGACCATGTGAGGAAGGCGGTGAAGGCGATCGCCGATTCGGCCGGCAAGCCGCCGGTCGGCTGGTACACCGGCCGCTTCGGCGAGAATTCGCTCAAGGCCGTGATCCAGCATGGCGGCTTCCTCTATTCGAGCGACTCCTACAACGACGACCTGCCCTACTGGGTGAAAGTGGACGGCCAGCCGCATCTGGTCATTCCCTACACGCTCGAGGTGAACGACATGAAGTTCGCCGTGGCTCCGGGCTTCGCCATCGCCGATGGCTGGCTGCAGGCGATGAAGGATGCCTTCGACATGCTCTATGCAGAGGGTGCGCGCTCGCCCCGGATGATGTCGGTCGGCATCCATTGCCGGCTCGCCGGCCGGCCCAGTCGCGCGGCCACGCTTGCGCGCTTCCTCGACTATGTAGCGTCGAAGCCCAAGGTCTGGGTGGCGACGCGCGAGGAAATTGCACGACACTGGATGAAGGTGCATCCCGCGCGCGGATAGGGTTTACGAAGGCGCAAAAGCCCGGGACAATGGCGGCGCGTGACCCTGTTCCGAACCATCGCGCCGGTGGCGCTGCTCTTCGTCGGCGCATGCGCCCACCAGGCTCCGATCTATCCCAATCGCGATACCGTGGGCTATGCCTATGCCGATCAGCATCGCCGCGAGATCGAGGGCCGCAAGGACGCGCTCTTGAGCGAGCTCGCGACCTGCGAGAGCGGCGGCGACGGCGATTCGCCGACGCCCATCGTGGGCGGTCGCGGCGCCTATATCGGGCGCTTCCAGTTCGCGCCGCGCACGGTCATCAACTATGTGCGCGACATGGACGGCCGCGTGCTCTCCTACCAGGAGGCCGTCTCGCTCGCGCACGACTACGGCCAGGCCTCGCGCCTCGCCAAGTACGTGATCTTCGAGCGCGACGGCATCGCCGCCTGGCCGGCCTGCGCCCGCAAGCTCGGCCTCTTCCAGCGCGTCGCCGACATCAAGGCCGCAAGCAGCTAGTTGCCGAGGCGATAAAGCTTCATCGCGTTGTCGCGCGTGATCTTGCGCTTGGCCTCGGGGCTGATGGCCGTGAGCTCGCGGCCGAGGAACTCCTGGCTGTCCGGCCAGATGCCGTCGGGGTGCGGGAAGTCCGAGCCCCACATGACATTGTCCTCGCCGAGATGGTGCAGCAGCTCCACGCCCACCGGATCGGTCTGGTAGGTGGCGTAGAACTGGCGGTACCAGTATTCGGAGGGCTTCATCTTGAGGTCGAGGTCCTTGAACTGGTCCTCCCACTCGAGGTCCATGTGCTGCAGCACATAGGGGATCCAGCCGATGCCCGCCTCGCCGATCACGACCTTGAGGTTGGGATAGCGCTCGGGCGCGCCGGAGAACATCAGGCCCATCAGCATGGTGCTCATGTGCATCTGGAAGCCGGTGATGTGGACGGCCTGCACGCGGCGCACGATGTGCGGCTTCATCTTGGTGTAGTCGGGCGAGCGGCCGCCGATCGTGTGGAAGTGGACCGGGATGCCGGTCTCGTGCGCGCACTTCCACAAGGGCTCCCAATGCTCGTCCCACAACGGCACCATGTCGGGCCGGTTGGCGATGTCGAAGCCCAGCACGCCGCGCTTGGCGCAGCGCATCATCTCGGCGACCGACTCGTCCATGTTGTAGTTCGGGATGTTGGCGAGGCCGATCAGCCGGTCGGGTGCTTGGCTGCAGAAGTCGTGGAGCCAGTCGTTGTAGATGCGCAGCATCTCGAGCGCCGCTTCCGGATCGTTCAGCCGACCGCTCGAGCCCAGCACGCCGTAGAGGATCTCGGCCTGCACGCCGTCGCGCTCCTGGTCCTTGAGGCGCAGTTCGACGTCGGTGAGGCGGCGGATGCCCTTCTTGCCGTCGTCATAGAGTCCGGTCGAGGCCATGCGGTCGGAGCGGTGGATGACGCCCGGCACGTACTCGCGGCCGGCCGAGCCCATGCCGTTCACCAGGCCGAACTTGGCGCCCTTGGCCGAGACCCATTCCGGTCCCCTGGGTCCCTCGACGACGTGCGGCATGCGATCCTTGAGCGCCGCCGAGGCGTTGGCGGTGAAAAGGTCGGGCGGCAGCCAGATCAGGTCGACATGGCCGTCGGCGGAGATGACGTCGTACTTCATGGGCGCAACCCTCCTGCCGCGAGTTTCCTCCTTTCAGGCGCGTCGGCGCAAGATCGTCAGCGCGATGCCGCCCAGGATTGCCAGTGTTGCAATCACGATGCGGCTCGACAGCGGCTCGCCGAGCAGCAGGACGCCGCCCACCGCGGCGATGGCGGGCACGCTGAGCTGGATCGCCGCGGCGCCGGTCGCGCTGAAGGAGGGCAGCACGGCGTACCACAGCACGTACCCCAGGCCCGAGGTGATGGCGCCGGACGCGACGGCGTAGGCGACGCCGGTGCCGTCGAGCCGGGCTTGGCTCGCGGCCGCGAGGCTCAGCACCGCGGCTAAGGGCACGGCGCGCAGGAAGTTACCCGCCGTCGTGTGGCCGGGATCGCCGGCGCCGCGTCCGGCGAGCGTGTAGACGGCCCAGGAGATGCCGGCCGCGATCATGAAGGCCGCGCCCTTGGCCGGCGGCGCCGACAGGCCGGGCAGCAGCAGGTAGACCAACCCGCCGATCGCGAGCGCCAGGCCCGCGATCTGCAGCGGACGCGGGCGCTCGCCCCGCGCCACGCCCCAGGCGATCATCGCGGTCTGTACGGAGCCGAACAGCAACAGGGCGCCGGTGGCCGCGCTGAGCTCGCGATAGGCGAAGGAAAAGGCCGCGGCATAGCCGAACAGCGCTGCGCCGCCGACCCAGCTGCCCGCCGCGAGCGGACGGGCGCCGCGCGCCAGCACGAGGGCCGCCAGCATCAGCGCGCCCGAGACCAGGCGGATCGAGGTGAAGCTCGCCGCGTCGATGGCGGTGTCGCGCAGCGCCACGCGGCAGAGCAGCGAATTGCCGGCGAAGGCCAGCATGGCGAGCGACACGAGGAACGCAACGCGCACGGGGACGTTCATGAAGACGCCCTCGTACGCTATGATGACAGCCATGGCCAGATCGCTTCGCGCCTTTCTTCCGCTCCTGCTCCTCGCGGGCTGCATGTCCTATCCCGGCGATCCGCCGAACAGCACGACGAGCCTCAGCGCCCGCCTCAGCGGCGCCAACGAGGTCCCGGCCAACTCGAGCGGCGCCGGCGGCCGGCTGGTCGCCGAGTACTCGCACTGGAACAAGATCCTGACCTGGAAGCTCAATGTGAACGGGCTCAGCAGCGATCCGACCTGGATGTTCTTCCATGGTCCCGACGGCGTGGGCGACGACAACGCGCCCATCGTGCCGCTCAACCTGCCGTTCAGCGGCAACGAGCATCGGGGCTCCGCGACGCTCACCGAGCAGCAGGCGGCCGATCTTCTCGCAGGCCGCTGGTATGTCGACATCCAGACCAAGGACTTTCCCGGCGGCGAGATCCGCGGGCCCGTCGTGCCGGCGAAGCGCTGATCTCTTTCCCTCCCCTGCGCGGACTCCGCGAAGGGGAGGGAAGTCTGAGTCAGAACTTGAAGTTCCAATCAATCCACTTCGCGACACCACGACCCATCACCTTCTCGAGGTCCTGGCCTTTCAGCCACGGCAGCTCTTCGGTGAAGAGCGTCACGCACTGACGATACGTGCAGGGCATGCGGGTGATGTCGGTACCCCAGAAGAAGCGGTCCGGGCCGAAGGCGTCGAACAGGCGATGCAGCGGATCGTGCAGGTTGCGGAACGGGTAGGGCTGCGTGGAATAGCCCGGCGCACCGGTCGCTTTCAGCGCCACGTTGGGAAGCTTCGCCAGCGGCAGCAGCTTGTCGAGATGCTCCAGTGCCGCCGCATCCTTGGCGCCCGACTTCAGCCCGCAATGATCGATGATCAGGGTGAGGTCCGGATGGGTCTCGGCGATCCAGCGGAACTTGTCGAGGAAGTTGCCGGCCAGCATCGCGACGGGCAGCCCGGCCTTCTCGATGGCGGGCCACAGCCAGTCGAACTGGCCTTCCTGCAACTGGCGCGGCTGGTCGCCATAGGCGAACACCCAGCGGAAGCCTTTCATGCCGGTCTGCTGGCGCCAGGTCGGGATCAGCCTCTCATTCGACCGGTCGCCCGGCGCGAACTGGCCCATGATCGCGAAGCGGTCGGGATACTTCTCGCAGGCCTTGATCGACAGCGCGTTCGAGGTCGGATCCCAGCTGAAGGGCGGATGGATCAAGGCGCCGTCGACGCCGGCCTCGGTCATTTCGGCGAGCAGCTCCTCGGCGCTGAAGCTCGTGACCTGGCGGTGGTTGGAGACCGGCGGAATGATGGCCTGCGACCAGAGATGGACCTGAGCGTCGATGATCTTCATCAGAAGGCGTACTCCCAGTTGATCCACTTCGCGAGACCGCGGCCCATCACCGTCTCGAGGTCTTGACCGTGCAGCCACGGCAGCTCCTCGGTGAAGAAGGTCAGGCATTGACGATAGGTGCAGGTCATGCGCGTGAGGTCGGTGCCCCAGAAGAAGCGGTCCGGCCCGAAGGCATCGAAGATGCGATGCAGCGGATCGTGGATGTTGCGGAACGGATAGGGCTGCGAGGAGTAGGCCGGCGCCGCGGTTGCCTTGATCGCGACGTTGGGCAGCTTCGCGAGCGCGAGCAGCTCGTCGATATGCTCGATCGCGTCGGCGTCCTTGGTCAGCACCTTGAGTCCGCAGTGATCGATCATCAGCGTGAGCTGCGGATGGGTCTCGGCGATCCAGCGGAACTTCTTCAGGAAGACGCCCGCCTGCAGCGAGACGGGAACGCCCGCCTTCTCGGCGGCGGGCCAGATCCAATCATAGGCGCCGTCGACCACCTGACGCGGCTGGTCGCGATAGAGCATCGCCCAGCGCAGGCCCTTCATGCCGGGCTGCTTCAACCACCCGGGGATCAGCCGCTCGTTGCTGCGATCCTCGGGTGGGAACTGGCCCATGATGGCGAAGCGGTCGGGATACTTCTTCGCGACCTCGATCGCGAGGGCGTTGGACGTCGGGTCCCAGCTTGCGGGCGGATGATTGAGACCCGCATCGACGCCGGCCTCTTTCATCTCCGCCAGCAGCTCCTCGGCGGTGAAGCTCGTGACCTGGCGATGCCCGCCGCCCGGCGGGATCACGGTCTGCGACCAGAGATGGACCTGGGCGTCGATGATCTTCATCTAGAAGGCGTAGTCCCAGCCGATCCACTTGCAGAGCGCGCGGCCCATCACTTTCTCGAGGTCCTGCCCCTTCAGCCACGGCAGTTCCTCGGTGAAGAAGGTGACGCACTGGCGATAGGTGCAGGGCATGCGGGTGATGTCGGTGCCCCAGAAGCAACGATCGGGCCCGTAGGCGTCGACGATGCGGTGCAGCCCGTCCTGGATGTTCCTGAACGGATAGGCTTGCGTCGAGTAGTGCGGTGCGCCGGTCATCTTCACCGCGACGTTGGGGAGCTTCGCCAGCGTCAGCATCTCGTCGAGATGGATGAAGGCTTCGGCATCCTGGCCGTGCCGGTTCAGGCCGCAATGGTCCATGATCAGCCTGAGGCCGGGATAGCGCTCGGCGATGGCGCGGAACTCCTTGAGGAAGATGCCGCCCATCATGGCAACGGCGAGGCCCGCCTTCTCGGCCTCCGGCCAGATCCAGTCGAGCGCGCCCTCGTGCAGCAGCTTCTGCTCGGCGGGCTGCAGCAGCGACCAGCGCAGGCCCACCATGCCGGGCTGCTGGCGCCAGGTCGGGATCAGCGCCTTGTTCTCGGGCTTCTTCGGATCGAACTGGCCCATCACGGCGAAGCGGTCGGGGTGCTGCTTCGCGGCCTCCAGCGCCATCTCCTGCGAGGTCGGGTCCCACGAGAGCGGCGGTTGGATGAGGGCCGCGTCGACGCCCGCCTCATCCATCCACTTCAGCATCTCCTCGGTCGAGACCTTGGAGACCTTGAGATGCTTCCCGCTGGTCGGCACCACGGTCTGCTGCCAGATGTGAACCTGCGCGTCGACGATCTTCATGGCGCGACCTCCAGACCCTGCAGTCCCGCGTCATCGAAGGCACGACGGATCGCTCCGCTCTTCTTGGCGTCCTCGACGAAGGCCTTGACGAAGGCGAGCGCCGCCGGATGGTTCTTGCGGACAGCGATGGAGATGTCGGCGCGGTGGATGGCGCCGTCGAGGGCGATCAGGTCCGGCACCTCTTTCTGGAGGTCCTTCAGCGAATCGCGGCCGAGCGCGAAGGCCTGCGCCTCGTTCGACTTCAGCATCGCGATCGCCTCGGCGACCGAGCGGACCGCGACCACCTTGTTGGTCTTGAGGTTGTGCTCGACGGCGCGTAGCGTCGTGGTGCCGGAGATGGCGATGACCTTCACGCTGGCCTTGTCGACGTCGGCCATCGTCTTGAGGCCCGAGCTCGTGCGCACGAAGTAGCAGCTCGAGGCGAAGGAATAGGGCGGGCTGAAATCGAGCAACTTCCGTCGCGCCTCGTCGACCGGCATGTAGCCCACGTCCATGGTGCCGGCGGCCAGCGCCTCGGTCAGCTCGCCGGTGTTCGGACGGGGCGCGAACTCGACCTCGACGCCGAGCGACTTCGCAAGCGCCCGCGAGAAGGTCACGGTCGGCCCGCGATAGTCGCCATTCGCTTCCTTGACCGCGAACACCGCGTTCGGCGCCGGCGCGACCGCGATGCCCGCGCGCAGCTTGCCGGTCGGCGCCAGCTCCTTGACCGCCGCGGGATCGATCGCGAGCGCGGGGCTCGCCCAGGCCAGGGCCAGGCCCACCATCAGCATGGCTCTCATGAGTTCCTCCCCCTTCGTTCCTCAGTTCGGCGTCGGCGCTGCCGGATCGAGCAGCTTCTCGCGCTTGAGCTCGCTCCACACTTCGACGGGAATCCTGGCGCTCATGCGCGCCACGTTCTGCTTCACCTCGGCCGTGGCGAGCGCGCCCGGGATCACCGCGGCAACGGCGGGATGGAACAGCGGGAACTGCATGGCCGCGGCGCCGAGCTCGACGCCGTGGTGCTGGCAGACAGCTTCGATCTTCCGGGCCTTGTCGATCAGCTCCCTGGGCGCCTGCACGTAATCATGCGTGGTGTTGTCCTTCACGCCGCCGGTCAGGATGCCCGAATTGTACGGTCCGCCCAGGATCACCGACACGTTGCGCTTCACGCACTCGGGCAGGAACTCCTGCAATCCGCCTTGTTCCAGCAAGGTGTAGCGGCCGGCGAGCAGCATGCAGTCGAAGTCGCCGGCCTGGATGAAGCGCAGCGACGTGTCGCTCTCGTTGATGCCGACGCCGATCGCGCCGATCACGCCGGCGCGACGCAGCTCGTCGAGCGCCTTGAAGCCCGAGTCCATCACCGTCTTGAAGCGCTGATCGAGGATGTCGCGATCCTTGATCGTCCAGAAGTCGACGTCGTGCACCAGGGCGATGTCGATGCGCGAGATGCCGAGCCGGAAGTGCGAATGCTCGAGCGAGCGCATCACGCCGTCGTAGGTGTAGTCGAACACCGGCGCGAAGCCCGGCAGGCCGTTCTCGCGGAAGTCGGCGGGCG
>DATJWN010000006.1:0-21219 GCA_035501235.1 Reyranella sp. | reverse complement strand
TCACCTCGCAGATCTTCGGCGTGCGCATGAACGAGATCATGCTGTTCAACGCCAACCGTCCGGTCCGCTCGGTGCACAACTCCGAGGGCTGGACCCTGGAGGACATCGACGCGCAGGCGATCCCGTCGATGAAGAACTATTTCACCGACATGAAGCGCTCGCCTGAATACTTCACCTGGGATCCGGTCTAATGGCCGAACCACGCAAGAACGAACCGAAGATCGACGCCGACGAGGTCCTCAACGGTATCGTCGAATGGGTCTCGATCGAGAGTCCGAGCCACGATGCCAAGTCGGTCAACAAGGTCGTCGATCACGTCGAGGGCCAGTTCCGCGATCTCGGGCTGAAGCTCGAGCGCACGCCCGGCACCGACGGTTTCGGCGACATCCTCGAATGCAAGACTCCGTGGGGTGAGGGCAAGGGCATCCTGGTGCTCGCCCATCTCGACACGGTGCATCCCATCGGCACGATCGAGAAGGAGCTGAAGATCCGCCGCGAGGGCGACGCGGTCTTCGGGCCCGGCATCTACGACATGAAGGCGGGCGGTTACATCGCCTACTACGCGTTGCGCCACCTGATCCGGCAGGGCAAGAAGACCAAGCTGCCGGTCACCTTCATGTTCATTCCCGAGGAGGAGGTCGGCAGCCCGACCTCGCGTGCACGCATCGAGGAGGCGGCGCGCGGCCACAAATATGCGCTGGTCATGGAGCCCGGCCGCGACGGCGATCGCGTGGTCACCGCGCGCAAGGGCGTCGGCCGCTTCGTCATGACGGTGAAGGGCAAGGCCGCGCACGCCGGCGCCAAGCACGAGGACGGCCGCAGCGCCATCCTCGAGATGGCGCGCCAGATCGTTCGCATCGAGGGCAAGACCGACTACAGCCGCGGCATCACCTGCAATGTCGGCCTGGTGAACGGCGGCACGGGCGTCAACGTGATCTCGGCCGAATGCAGCGCCGAGATCGATCTCCGCGTGCCGACGGCGCAACTCGCCGAGGAGATGGTCGACTGGTTCCTGAAGCTCGAGCCGATCGGCCCCGATGTCGAGGTCAAGGTCGAGGGCGGCATGAACCGGCCGCCCTACCAGAAGGACCCGGGCATCGCCGCGCTGTTCGAGAAGGCGCAGGCGATCTACGCCGAGATCGGCAAGGAGCTGAAAGACGTGCCGCTCACGGGCGGCGGCTCGGACGGCAACTTCACCGCGGCGCTCGGCATCCCGACGCTCGACGGTCTCGGCGCCGACGGCAAGGGCGCGCACGCGGCCTACGAGCAGATCTACTATTCGTCGCTGGTGCCGCGCGCCTATCTCTGCACGCGTTTGCTCGAGACACTCGACTGATGACGACCGTCTATCACGCCCGGAACACGCGCTCGATGCGCGTGCTCTGGCTGCTCGAGGAGCTCGGCGTCAGGGCCGAGATCAAGAGCCTGCCGTTCCCGCCGAGCAAGCTCCAGCCCGACTATCTTTCGGTCAATCCGACCGGCACGGTGCCGACTCTGGTCGACGGCTCGGTGCGGCTCACCGAATCGATGGCGATCTGCGAATACCTCGCGACCAAGTACAAGTCCTCGCTGCTCGTGGCGCCGGGCGATGCCGCGCGCACCGACTTCGTGCAATGGCTGTGGTACGGCGAGTCGACGCTGATGACGCCACTGTCGCGCATCGCCACGGTGAGCCGGCTGCAGCGCAAGGGCGCCGACATCGACGCCGTCATCGAGGATGCGCGCAACAATGCCGGCGTCCGCCTCAAGGCCCTGGAGAACCGCCTCGACGGCCGCGACTTCCTGATCGCCGGGCGGCTGACCTTGGCCGACATCTCGGCCGGCTATCCGCTGCATCTGGTGGGCCTGTTCGGCATCGACCACATGCTGGGCCCGCGCTCGACCGCCTATCGCGAACGCCTGCGCTCGCGCCCCGCCTATCAGCGGGCGATCGCCGTCCCCTGAACGACGGCGCGCGCGGCTGCCTGCATGTCGTGCGCCAAGGCGAGCGCCGTCGGGCGGTCGAGCTGGCTGGAGATGCCGACCGAGGCGATCGTCTGGCTGATCGTGCCGGCTGAATCGAGCACCGGCACGGCCACGATGGTGACGCCGGCGATGTAGTTGCCGCGATCGATGCTGAAGCCCTGGCGGCGCGTCGCCTCGACTTCCTTGCGCCAGGCCGCGTAGGACGGCGCGTTGTTCCAGCGCAGCGTGCGGAAGCGGCGTTCGATCTCTTCCGGCGGATGATGGCTGAAGGCGGCGACGCAGCGGCCGGTCGCCGAGATCATGGTCGGGAAGCGGCTGCCGATGTCGACATGCAGGCGCACCGGCGCCTGCGTCTGCGACAGCGCCACCACCACCATGTGCCGCAGGTTCGGCACGTCGACGCCGATCGCGGTGACCGGATAGCGTCGCGACAGGCCGTCGATGTGCGGCTGCACCGCGCTCGGGAAGTCGGCGCGCTCGAGCGCGCTGCGCGCGAGGGCAAGCGTGCCGAGGCCGAGGCGATATCGCTTGTCGGCATCGACCGCGACCAGCTCCTCGGCGACAAGCGCTCGCAGGATATGCAGCGCCGTGCTCGGCACGAGGCCGAGCTCCTGGGCGATCGCTTTCATGCCCATCGGCGTTTTGGCGCTCCCGAGCAAACGCAGGATGGCGACGGCGCGGGTGACGGCGGGGACGGCGCGAGAGAACATGATTGTATATATACAATTACCGATTTTTCTGTACAACAGCTACTCCCGCGCCGACCCTCGCCCGCCATGAAGCTCACCGACTTCACGAGCTACGCCGACGCGCAGCAGTATTTCGCGAGCGCCAGGCTGTGGGATCTCTTCGACGGCGACCGCGAGCGGCTGAACATCGCGCACGAATGCATCGACCGGCATGTCGATGGCGAGAAGACCGCGGTGATCGTCGTCAAGGCCGCGGGCGGCGAGGAGATCCTGAGCTATCGCCGGATCTCGGAGGACTCCGCGCGCTTTGCCCATTGGCTCGCGGCGAAGGGCGTCGTGCGGGGCGATCGGATCGCGATCAAACTGGAGCCGTCGCGTGCCTTCTACGCCGCCGTGTTCGGCGCGATGAAGGCGGGCGCGATCGCGGTGCCGCTGTTCACCTTGTTCGGGCCCGACGGCGTGAAGCTGCGCGTCGAGGACTGCCAGCCCAAGCTGCTGATCGAGAGCGACTCGTTTCTCGCCGAGCTGGCCGCGTATCCGTCGACGTTCACGCCCGACACGCGTGCCGACGATCTCGCGATCTTCCAGTACACGTCCGGCACGACGCGCGAGCTGCCGGAGGCGGTGAAGCACACGCACCGCGCCGTCGTCACGGTGATGGTGGCCGCGCTCTACGGCACCGGCTTGCGGCCGGGCGACCGGTTCATCTGCCCATCTTCGCCGGCTTGGGGCCACGGCCTGTGGCACGGCACCCTGGCCCCGCTTGCCATGGGGCTCACCATCGGCTGCTACGCGGGCAAGTTCGAAGCGGCGCGGCTGCTCGCGGCGCTGGAGCAGCATCGTTTCACCAACATCTCCGCCGCCGCCACCCACTACCGCATGATGCGGGTCTCGGGCGCGGCATCGAAGCATCGCTATTTCCTCGAGAAGACTTCCTTCACCGGCGAGCCGATCGACAGCGAGACGGCGTCCTTCTGCGAGACGACGTTCGGCCGGCCGATGTGCAGCATGTACGGCACGACGGAAATCGGCGTGATCCTGGTGAGCTATCCCGGCGCGGCGGACTTCGTCGTGAAGCCGGGCTCACTGGGCAAGCCGATCCCGGGCGGCCGGGTCGAGGTGCAGGACGGCGAGGGCAAACCGTGCCCGCCGGGTGTCACCGGCGAGATGAAGGTCTGGCGCCGCGATCGCTGGATCGCGACCAAGGATCTCGGCCGCACCGACGAGGACGGCTACTTCTTCCACGGTGGCCGCGCCGACGACGTCATCATCTCGGCTGGCTGGACCATGAGCGCCATCGAGATCGAGGACGCCGTCCTGAAGCATCCCGACGTGCGCGAGGTCGGCGCCATCGGCGTGCCCGACGGACTGCGCGGCCAGGTCGTGAAGGCCTTCGTGGTCTCGGACCGCTCCGGCGACGCGCCTTTCACCAAGGAGATCCAGGACCTCGTGCGCGGCCGTCTCAGCCAGCACGAATATCCGCGCCTCATCGAGTTCGTGGCCGAATTGCCCAAGACGCCGGCCGGCAAGGTCAACCGCAAGATCCTACGCACGAGGGAGCACAATGGAACGCAGCTTTCCCAAGATCACTGAAGAGGGCCTCGACGCGCTGCGCCAGCGCATCGGCGTCAAGATCGGCCAGACCGCCGAGCCGTGGTGCCACGAGGCGACGCGCGACAACATCCGCCACTACGCCCACGGCATCGGCGACGACAATCCGCTGTGGTGCGTGCCGGAGTATGCGAAGAAGACGAAGTTCGGCGACGTGATCGCGCTGCCGAGCTTCCTGTTCGCGACCAGCCGCATCATCTCGGGCTATGTCGGCGGCCTGCCGGGCATCCACGCCATGTGGTCGGGCTCGGACTGGCACTGGCACAAGCCGGTCAATCGCAATGACGAGATCACCACCGAGGCCTGGCTCAAGGACCTGATCGTCCACGAGACCAAGTTCGCCGGCCGCGCCGTGCAGCAGATCTATCACGTCGATTTCTTCAATCGGAAAGGCGACCTCGTCGCCGGCGCCGATAGCTGGTGTTTCCGCACCGAGCGCGATCACGCGCGCGAGAAGGGCACCAAGTACAAGGAGCTGAAGCAGAAGCCGGTGCGCCGCTACACCGACCAGGAGCTGGCCGACGCCGGCAAGCTCTACGCCGAAGAGAAGATCCGCGGCGCCGACAAGCGCTACTGGGAGGACGTCCAGGAAGGCGAGGCGTTGCCGACCATGGTCAAGGGGCCGATGACCGTCACCGGCTTCATCGCCTACGCGCAGGGCTGGGGCGGGCTTTACATTCGCGCCAACAAGCTCGCCTGGAAGCTGCAGGACGCCCATCCCGGCCTCGGCATCAAGAACCGCTTCGGCATTCCCGACTGCCCCGAGCGCGTCCATTGGGAGGAGGAGTTCGCCCACGAGGTCGGCGCACCGGGCGCCTATGACTACGGCCCCGAGCGCGCCTCGTGGCTCACGCATCACATGACCAACTGGATGGGCGACGACGGCACCTTGCGCAACGCCACCTGCAAGATCCGCCGCCACAATCCGGCGGGCGACATCCTGTTCATCAAGGGCAAGGTGACGAAGAAGTATGTCGAGGACGGCAGGCACCTCGTCGCCATCGAGCAGGAGGCGCGCCAGCAGGACGACGAGCTGTCGATCCTCGGCACCGGCATCGTCGAGTTGCCGAGTCGGCGGCCGGCCTGAAGCGGCTAGGACGTCGCCTTCAGGAGATCGCGGATGGCGGTCACGGTCTCGCGCGGCGCTTCCTGCGGGACGTTGTGGCCGATCAGGGGAAGGATGCGCCGCTCGTAGCGCGTGAACTTCGCCGCCGATGGGTCGTGGTCGCGCGAGATGGTGCGCACGCCGTCGCCTTCGCCGTCGAGGTTGATGGTCGGCACGGTGATCGTGGGCTGGGCCTGCAGCCTGGCCTCGATGCCGAGCAGCGCCGGGTCGCCCGCCGTGTAGGCGTAGCGATGGCGATACGACTGGATCACGACGTCCACGAAGTCGGGATTGTCGAAGGACGGCGCGCTCCGGTCGAAGGTCGCGTCGTCGAACGTCCAGTGGGGCGACCAGAGCTTCCACAGCAGCTTGGCGATGTCGCGCCGGTTCTCGGTCAGGCCGGCGCGGCCGCGCTCGGTGTTGAAGTAGTACTGGTACCAGAGGCGATGCTCCGCCGCGGCGGGAGCGGGCTTCGCCGAGCCCTCGATGTCCTGGATGTTGTAGCCGGTGCAGCTCACCAGGGCGCGCGCGCGCTCCGGCCAGAGTGCCGAGACGATGCAAGCGGCACGGCCGCCCCAGTCGTAGCCCGCGAAGGTCGCGCGCGGGATCTCGAGGGCGTCCATGAACTGCAGCAGGTCGTGCCCGAGCGCCGCCTGCTCGCCCGAGCGCAGCGTGTCCTTCGACAGGAACCGCGTCGCGCCGTAGCCGCGGAGATAGGGCACCAGCACGCGGCAACCATCGGCGGCCAGCGGCGGGGCGACCTCGTCGAAGCAGCGCGGATCGTAGGGAAAGCCGTGCAGCAGGATCACCGGCGGACCGCCGGCCGGGCCATGGGCTTCGTAGGCGATGTCGAGGACGCGGGTTTCGACCTTGAGCGATTCCATGGCGCGAGTTTAGTCGGACGGCCCCGCGTTGACAGCCTCCGAACCCGCGCTCACGCTGCGGCAAACAGGAGGAAACGATGGCCCGGTTCGACAAGGTGATCCGCGGCGGCATGATCGTCGATGGCAGCCGTTTGCCGCGTTTCCGCGGCGACATCGCCATCAAGGACGGCGCGATCGCCGCCATCGGCCATCTCGATGCCAACGACGCCGACGAGACGATCGATGCCGGCGGCCTGATCGTGGCGCCGGGCTTCGTCGACCTGCATACGCACTACGACGCGCAGCTCTTCTGGGATCCGTACTGCACGCTCTCCTCCTGGCACGGCATCACCTCGGTGGTGATCGGCAATTGCGGCTTCGGCTTCGCACCGGTGCGGCCGGCCGAGCGCGAGCGCGCCATGATGTCCATGACCCGCGTCGAGGCGATCCCCATGGCCTCCATGAAGGAAGGCATGCCGTGGAGCTGGGTGACCTTCCCCGAGTTCCTCGACGCCGTCGACAAGGCGCCGAAGGCCGTCAACATCCTGCCCTATGTGCCGGTCTCGCCGCTGCTGATCTGGGTGATGGGCTTCGAGGCGGCGAAGGCGGGCGAACGGCCGACGCCCGAGCAGCATGCCGAGCTGCGACGGCTGCTCAACGAGGCGATGGATGCGGGCGCCTGCGGCTGGTCGGCCCAGCGCATGCTGCCGACCGGACCGGCGGCCGTGCAGCGCGACTATGACGGCTCGCCGATGCCGACCGACGTCATGCACGACGACACCTGCCGCGAGTTCGCCAAGGTGCTGGCCGAGCGCAACGACGGCTTCATGCAGATGCTGCTGGTCTCCGGCGACAACGCGCGCGACCGCGCCTTCTACGAGGAGATGGCGACGCTCTCCGGCCGGCCGATCCTGATGAACGTCGTGCAGGCCTTCGACGACCGCCCGCACATCCATCGCAAGCTGCTCGAATGGCTGAAGAGCTGCCGCGAGCGCGGCATCCGGGTCGTGGGGCAGGGGCTCACGACCGACGCGGGCTTCACCTTCACCTTCGAGAACTGGAACCTGTTCGACGACATCCAGGTCTGGTGCGACGCCACGACGGGAACGCATGCCGAGCGGCTGGCGAAGCTCGCCGATCCCGCGCGCCGTCCCGCCTTGCGCGAGAAGCTGCCCGTGACGGCGGTCGGGCCGCTGCCCGATATCGCGATCGTCGGGCCCAAGCTCGAGAAGAACAAGCAGTGGCTCGACTACACGCTCGCCCATGCCGGCGAGAAGATGGGCAAGCATCCGGTCGACGTCATGCTCGACATGGCGGTCGAGGAGAATCTCGAGACCGAGTTCTTCGCCGCTCCGCCCAACGGCCGGATCGACTACCTGAAGGAGCTGGTCGACGATCCCTACGTGCTGTTCGGCGTGTCGGACGGCGGCGCGCACACCAAGTTCCTGACGGCGGGCCGCTATCCCACCGAGACGCTGTGCAAGGTCGTGCGCGAGCACAGGATGATCTCGCTCGAGGAGGCGCATTGGCGGCTCTCCGCGCTGCCGGCGGAGGTGGCGGGGTTCCGCGGCCGCGGCGTGCTGAAGCCGGGCGCTCCGGCCGATATCGTGATCTACGATTTCGACGGATTGAGAGTCCTGCCGGACGAAATCGTGCACGACCTGCCGGGCGGCGAATGGCGGCGCATCCAGCGCGCCGAAGGCTACAAGTACATCCTGGTCAACGGCGAGGTGACGATGCGCAACGGCCAGCCGACCAACAGGCATTCCGGCCGGCTGTTGCGTCATGGCGGAGGGCGCGCGCGTGCTGCCTAAGCCGACCGACTATCTCGCGCCGTCGCAGGTCGCGGCGCTGGGCGCGCGGTCCGACCTCGTGGGCGCGCTGCTGGTGCTGCATGCCTGGGCCCTGATCGCGGGCGCGATGGCGCTGTTCGTGTGGTGGCCCAACCCCTTCACCTTCCTGCTTGCGGTGATGGTGATCGGCACGCGCCAGCTCGGGCTTGCCATCCTGATGCACGATGCCGCACACGGATTGCTGTTCGCCAATCGCCGCCTGAACGATTGGCTGGGCACGTGGGCCTGCGCCTATTCGGTGTTCACCAGCCTGGCGCTCTACCGGCCCTATCACCTCAAGCACCATCGCCACACGCAGCAGGCCGAGGATCCCGATCTCGGCCTGTCGGCACCGTTCCCGATCAGCCGCGCGAGCCTTCGCCGCAAGATCGTGCGCGACCTCACCGGCCAGACCGCGTTCACGCGTCGGCGCGAGCAGTTCAAGCGCGGCATCGCCGTGCGCGAGCCCCTGATCGTGAATGCCGTGCTCTGGCTCGTCCTGGCGGCGCTCGGATACTGGTGGCTCTATCCGGTCCTGTGGCTGATCCCGCTCGCGACCTGGTACCAGCTCGTGAGCCGCCTCCGGAACATCGCCGAGCATGCCGTCGTGCCCGACAATGACGACCCGCTGCTCAACACCCGCACGACCCTCGCCAATCCGCTGGAGCGCCTGCTGATTGCGCCCTATTGGGTCAACTATCACCTCGAGCATCACCTCTTCATGTTCGTGCCGTGCTGGCGGCTGCCTGCCGCGCATCGGGCGCTGGTCGAAGCCGGCTGGCGGGAGCGCATGGAGCTGAAGCGGGGCTACCGCGCCGTCCTGCGGGCGGCCACCGCGGGCGAGGGCGGCGGGCCAAGCGGTCGGCGCGACACGACGCAGCACATTTGAGCAACGGTTGTTGTGGCCGGGAAGTGGCAATCGGCGGTACTATCCGCCGCTTTCCTGGACTTGGAGGGGGGATCGACGATGTTGAAGAAGCTACTGGCCGTGGTTGGAGTTGCGTTCCTGCTGGGCGCCTGCTCGGAACCGCCGCCGCCTGCGCCGACCCCGCCGCCGACGCGTAACTTCCTGGTGTTCTTCGACTTCGACCGGTCGACCCTGACGCCGCGGGCGATGGACATCGTCAAGGAGGCGGCCAATGTCGCCAAGTCCGGCCAGAACGCCAAGGTGACCTGCACGGGCCACACCGACACGGCAGGGCCCGCGACCTACAACATGGCGCTGTCGCTGCGCCGCGCGAATGCGGTGAAGGACGCGCTGGTGCGCGAGGGCGTGGCGTCGTCGTCGATCGCCGTCGTCGGCCGCGGCGAGGAAGCGCTGCTCGTCGCCACCAAGGATGGCGTGCGCGAGCCGCAGAACCGGCGCGTCGAGATCGTGATCCAGTAGCGGCCGGATTGCCGGCAATGAAAAAGGCGGTCCCTGCGGACCGCCTTTTTTGTTCGCCCCGGCCTACTTCGCGGGGCAGGGGTAGATGTTCATCTCGGGGCCGAGATCGTAGGGCGGCGGCACGAGCGCCAGCGACGACGCCTTGGCATCGAGCGCCCATTCGATGGCGCGCAGGCTGCGCGAGCAGAAATCCTTGTCGACCGGCGCATGCTGCGCCATGCGGTTGGAGAACTCGGTCACCAGCGTATCGACGTTGAAGCGCTTGCGGCCGGCGAGCTGCTGCAGCGAGCGCGCGTTGGTCGTGAGCTCGGGCTGGAACTTGTTGAGGTAGCTGCCGAAGATCGCATCGAAGGCGCGCGCGCCGCTCGGCGACTGGCACTGCAGCGTCGCCACTACGAGCTCCTGATGCAGCATGCGCGAACGGATCACGTTGAGATCGGTGTCGTTGTAGCAGATGGCGCGAATGTTTGCGGCGGGCGGGATCGGCGTCGCGGAGGCGGACTGGTAGTTCGGCGCCGGCGGCGCCTTGGTCGGCGCCGCGGTCTGCGCCATTTCCGGGCAACCGCCCAGAGCCAAGCTACCCGCCACAACGAGAGCCGCCTGCAGGAACTTCTTGATCATCCGCACACCCTCGACACGTTGACCCGAACAGAGGGCCAGCGGGTACAACAGTTAAGAGGCCGTTTCAAACGCAAATACCGCACAGGGACGTGAAACAAGGCCATGATGCGGCGGAATAGGGCCTTCAGGCGGAGGGCTTTGCCGACAGCGCCGCCTTGACCAGCGGCAGGCGGTCGTTGCCGAAAAACATTTCGCCGCCCACGAACATGGTGGGGCTGCCGAAGCCGCCGCGCCGGATCAGCTCGTCGGTGTTGGCGCGCAAGCGGCCCTTGCAGTCGTCCGATTCGAGTCGCGAAAAGAAGCGTTGCCGCTCGAGGCCGGCCGAGGCGGCGATGTCGGCCAGCACCTCTTCCCTGGCGATGTCGCGGTCGTCGCCCCAATAGGCTTCGAAGGCGGCGGTGGCGTAGGGCACGAGCTTGCCCTCGTCGAGTGCCGCGAAGGCGCCGCGCATGCATTTGACGCTGTTCACCGGAAAGACCGTGGGCGGGAAGAGAATCTTCAGGTCGTAGAGCGCGGCCCAGTCGCCGAGATCCTTGCGCATGTAGGCGGCCTTGAGCGGATTGGGCTTGCTGCGGCTTTCATAGACCGTCTGGTTCACCGCGTTGAACACGCCGCCGACGAGAATGGGCTTCCACGCAATCGCCGCACCAAGTTCGGCCGCGAGCGGCTGCACGGCGTGGAAGGCGAGATAGGTCCACGGGCTGGAACAGTCGAAGTAGAACTCGATCTCGCGCGCCATTTCGCCTCTCCGCCGCGGGTTCGCCTTGTCGCCGCCACAAGGCAAGAGTATCTTGCAAATCCATGACGGTCCCGGCTGAAAAGCCCAAAAAAGTAGCCATTGTCGTCCATCAGGAGCATTCGCGACCCGGACGAGTCGGCGCCCTCCTCGAAAAGCGCGGATACGAGCTCCACCGCCTCTGCCCCAATCTCGGCTGCGAACTGCCCGAAGACATGTCGGACTATGCCGGCGTGGTGATCTTCGGCGGCCCGATGTCGGCCAACGATTGCGGCACGCTCGCCGGCATCAAGTGCGAGCTCGAATGGATTCCCAAGGTGGTCGAGGCGGGCGTGCCCTTCCTCGGCCTCTGCCTCGGCGCGCAGCTCCTGACCCGCGTCGCGGGCGGCCGTGTCGCGCCGCATCCGCAGGGCCTGGTCGAGGTCGGCTATGCCGAGATCGAGCCGACCGAGGCTGGCCGCGAATGGTTCAAGGGACCGATGAAGGTCTACGAATGGCATCGCGAGGGCATGACCTTGCCCGATTGTTGCGAGCTGCTCGCCAGCAGCGAACGCTATGCCGTGCAGGGCTTCCGTTGCGGGCCGAATGCCTTCGGCTTCCAGTTCCATCCCGAGGTCACGCTCGAGATGAAGGAGATCTGGACGCGCACGGCAACGCGGTCGATGGGCATGCCCGGGGCCCAGCAACGCGGCGTGCATCTCAGCATGCATCCGCTTTACGACCCGCCGCTCGGTCGCTGGATCGACGGCTTCCTCGATCGCTGGCTGGCGACCGACCGGCGCTCGGCCGTCGCCCCGGAACATTCTGCACAACCTGCGGAACGGCTGCTCGCCGCCGAATAACCGCGCCATGGTTCCGCACCGTGGCTTGGGCTAGGCTGGCCCGGCTATCGGGAGGGCTGACATGGGCGCGTTGATCTTCGTCGGGGTGTTGGTGGTCGTCGCCATCGTCATCGTGTTCGCGAGCGTCAAGACGGTGAGCCAGGGCTCCAACTGGACCATCGAGCGTTTCGGCCGCTACACGAAGACACTGACGCCGGGCCTGCACCTCATCGTGCCGTTCATCGACACGGTCGGCCGGCGCATGAACATGCAGGAGAACGTCCTCGACATCCCGCCGCAGAAGGTGATCACCAAGGACAACGCGACCGTGCAGGTCGATGCCGTCGCCTTCTACCAGGTGATCGACGCCGCGCGAGCGGCCTACGAGGTCCAGAACCTCCATCTCGCCATCACCAATCTGGCGCTCACCAATATCCGCAGCGTCATGGGCAACATGGCGCTCGACGAGGTCCTGTCCAAGCGCAACGAGATCAACAACACGCTGCTCGCCGTCATCGACCAGGCGACCAACCCCTGGGGCGTGAAGGTGCTGCGCATCGAGCTGAAGGACATCGCGCCGCCCGAGGACATCGTGGTGGCGATGGGCCGTCAGATGAAGGCCGAGCGCGAGAAGCGCGCCACCATCCTCGAGGCCGAGGGCGTGCGCGAGTCGAGCATCCAGCGCGCCCAGGGCGAGAAGCAGTCGGCCATCCTGATCGCCGAGGGCCGCCGCGAGGCCGCGTTCCGCGAGGCCGAGGCGCGCGAACGCCAGGCCGAGGCCGAAGCGAAGGCCACGTCCGTCGTCGCCCAGGCGATCGCCGGCAACGGCACGCAGGCGATCAACTACTTCCTCGGCACCAAGTACGTCGAGGCATTGGCCAAGATGGGGGCGTCGACCAACGCCAAGATGTTCTTCCTGCCCGTGGAGGCCGCGGGCGTCATGGCCTCGATCGCCGGCATCGGCGAGCTCGCAAAGGAGGCGCAGGCGCGCGGGCTTGCCGCCGAAGCGAACCGGCCGCGCGGCTCCGTCCCGAGTTCGGGCTGAGCCATGATCAAGATCGTCTTCTGGTACTGGTGGGCGCTGGCCGCCGTGCTGATGGTCTTCGAGATGCTGGCGCCGGGCGTGGTGTTCATGTTCCTGGCGATCGGCGCCGTGGCCTCGGGCCTCGTGCTGCTGATCTCCTCGGAGTCCTCGCTCGAGCTTCAGCTCGCCGTCTTCGCCGTGATCGCCGTGGCGTCGGCCGTCGCGCTGCGGCCGACCTTGAAGCGCCTGCAGCAGCGCAGCGCCGAGCCGACGCTCAACGCGCGGGGCGACGCGATGGTCGGCAAGATCTTCGTGCTCGATCAGCCGATTCTGGCCGGCCGCGGCCGGGTCGTGCTGGGGGACGGAAGCTGGATCGTGACCGGCCCCGACATGGTGGCCGGCGCCAAGGTGCGCGTCGCCGGCGTCAACGGCACCGAGCTCAAGGTCGAGCCGGCGCCGTGACGCGGCGCGCCGATGTCACGCGGATACGCCACAAGCCAGTCTAGTTAGCCGGCACCACGACGGTGGTCGCGGGCTCGGCGACGACGGGCGCCGGCGCCGGGTGCTCGACGACGGTGCGTTCGGAACGGACGGTGCAGGCCGAGGCCAGGCCGCACAGGACGATGGCAAGCAGGGTGATGCGCTTCATGGGCGGGGCTCCTTGAATTGAGGACCTGTCAACGGCCCAAGCCGGCAGGGGTTGCCGAAGCGCCCCGGTTCCGCCCCATTCGGGGTTGCCAATAGTTAACCGAACGGTTATGTGTTCGTCCTGTCCGGAGGAATTGCCATGAGGATCTTCTACGGCTGGATCGTGGTCGCGGCGGGCGGGCTGATGGGATGCGTCGCCATCGGCTCGCTGTTCTCGCTCGCCGTGTTCCTGCAACCCATGTCGGAGGCGACCGGCTGGTCGCGCACCGGCATCTCCTCCGCCATGACCATCGACTTCCTGACGATGGGCGTCGCGGCCTTCGGCTGGGGCGCGCTGACCGATCGCTTCGGGCCCAGGCCCGTCATGCTGGCCGGCGCCATCCTCACGGGGCTCGGCCTCGCTCTCGCCAGCCGCGCCGGCTCCCTGCTCGAATTCCAGATCGTCTACGGCGTCGTGGTCGGCGGGGCGGTGGGCGCGATGATCGTGCCGACGATGGCCACGGTCACCGGCTGGTTCGACAAGAACCGGGCCATCGCGGTGTCGCTGGTCTCGGCTGGCATGGGCATGGGACCGATGACGATCTCGCCGCTCGCGCGCTGGCTGCTGGACAGCCACGACTGGCGCTCGGTCCAGCTCATCATCGCCATCGTGGCCTGGGCGATCCTGATTCCCGCCGCGTTCCTCATCCGCCGCGCGCCGGCGGCGGCGGCCGCGGCGCCGCTGCCCGGCGCGGCCGATCCCGGCATGACGGTGGGGCAGGCTCTGCGCTCGCCGCAGTTCATCGTGATGGGGCTGACCTATTTCTGCTGCTGCGCCACGCATTCCGGCCCGATCTTCCATACGGTGAGCTATGCCCTCGCCTGCGGCATTCCGGCGATCGCCGCGGTCTCGATCTACAGCGTCGAGGGATTGGCGGGGCTGGTCGGCCGCATCGTGTTCGGCATCTCGGGCGACCGCTTCGGTGCCAAGCAGACCGTGGTTGCGGGCCTTCTCGTGCAGGCGCTGGCCGCGGGCTGCTACTTCTTCACCCGCCAGATCGCCGAGTTCTACGCCGTCGCCATCGTGTTCGGCATGGCCTATGGCGGCGTGATGCCGCTCTACTCCGTGCTCGCACGCGAGTATTTCCCGATGCGCATCATGGGCACGGTGATCGGCGCGAGCTCGATGATCGCAAGCCTCGGCATGTCGCTGGGACCAGCGGTCGGCGGCCTGATCTTCGATACCACCGGCAGCTATGGCTGGCTCTATATCGGCTCGTTCGGCATGGGACTGGCCGCCGCCGGCATCGCGCTCGCCTTTCCCTCGGGGCCGGTCCGGCCGCGTACGGTGGCACAACCGGCCTGATCCATTGATCAGAATCCCGCCTCGGGGCCGAGTGCGACTAGGCTCCGCCAGACGGTGGAGACCCGGATCCACGGCCGTTGGCCAGAAGCGCGGGGGCCGCGGGAGACGCTGCACGCTGGGGCAGATCAAGCGCGGCGGTATAGGTTGGTATGGTCGATCTTACCGTCAGATTCGATACGTCTGACGGTAACTAAAGGTAACCAGCCCAGCTGACGCCGACCGAGCGTCGCGGTCGGCAGAGCCATAGAAGGCCCTTTATTTTTCCGTTTGTTAAGGATTACCAAACGGTAACTACCGCTACATGTAGTGGTTGCGGCCAGGTGGACTTGGCTCCGGACGCGCGATTTTCATTTGACGTGAAGTAGACCCGACCAGAAGACTGCACCCGCCAACAATGGGGGAGCGGTCATGACTTGCAGGAGCGCATTTGTAAGCACACTGGCGGTGCTTGCCGCGGCGGTGCCCGCGTTCGCGCAGAGCCCGGTGGAGCGCGGCAAGTACCTGGTGTCGATCGCGGGCTGCAACGACTGCCACACGCCGGGCTACTTCCTCGGCAAGCCCGACATGGCGCGCTTTCTCGGCGGCTCCGAGGTCGGCTTCGAGATCCCGGGCCTGGGCGTCTTCCACGGCCCCAACCTCACGCCCGACAAGGAGACGGGGCTCGGCAACTGGACCGATCAGCAGGTCCTGACGGCGCTGCAGAAGGGCGAGCGTCCCGACGGCCGCACGCTCGCGCCGATCATGCCCTGGCACGCCTTTGCCAATCTCGCGCCGGACGATGCCAAGGCGATCGTCGCGTTCCTGCGCAGCCTGCCGCCGGTCAAGAACAAGGTGCCGGGCCCGTTCGGCCCGACCGAGACGCCGACCTCCTTCGTGATGAAGATCGTGCCGCCGCCCGCGAAGTAGACGACTCAGCCGCCGATCAGCTTCTTCTCCATCATGCAGTGGATGCCCTTGTTGCCGTCCACTGTCTGGGTCACGTGCAGGTCGCCCTTGAGGCTGCAGAGCATGTAGGCGTCGGCAGCGCTGAGGCCCGTCTTTGCCGTGATCAGCCGGATCATGTCGCGCAGCGCTTCCTTGGCCGCGTCGTCGAGATCGGAATCGAAGCCGTGCGTGATCCAGTGCGTCGCGGTCTCGGCACGCGGATTGTTGAGCTTCATGTCCTTGCGCACGGTGAAGCGGAAGGTGCCGCTCAAGCTGGTCTCGAGTGCGGTGAGATTCACCTCGCCGTCGCCCTGGATGCCGTGGCCATCGCCGGTCGAGAACAGGCCGCCCTCGGCGAAGACGGGCAGGTAGACCGTGGTGCCGATGTTGAAATGCTTGTTGTCGATGTTGCCGCCGAAGGCGCGCGGCTCGACCGAGCTGCACTGGCCCCATTCCGGCGGCGGGGCGACGCCCATGATGCCGAAGAAGGGTTTCAGCTCGAGCTCGGTGCCCCAGGGCAGCGTGCAGACGCCGCGGTTGGAATCGATCGGAATGTGCGTGAGGCGGAAGAACGGGAAGTCCTCGGGCAGGGTGCCGGCCAGCGGCCGCTGCACGTTCCAGCCCCAGTTGGTGCGGAACTTGATGTCGAGCACCTCGACCGCGAGCGCATCGCCGCGCTCGGCGCCCTCGACATAGACCGGGCCGGTGAGGATGTGGCGGCCGAGATGCGGCGTCAGCTTGGAGAGGATCTCGCGATGCTCGGGCAGCACGTTCATCGGCGGCTCGGGCAGGATCTCCTTGCCGCCGGACACGCAGTGGATCGTGGCGACGTCGCCTGACTTGATGCGCAGCGCGGGCTTGAGCTGGCTGTCGAAGTAGCCCCAGTGGCAGGTCTCGGGCGAAGAATTGAGCTCGTGCGTGGCCAAAGCGATCTCCCGCGATTTCGGTGCCTGCTTTGAAGCATGAACCATGCCCTTGATGCTATAGGCACAGGTCATGAACTACCGACACGGCTTCCATGCCGGCAACTTCGCCGATGTGCTCAAGCATCTGGCGTTGGTCGAGCTGCTGCGCCTGCTGACGGTGAAGGACAAGCAGCTGTTCGTGCTCGACACGCATGCCGGCGCGGGCGGCTACGATCTCGGCGGGCCGTTGGCGCAGCGCACCGGCGAGGCGGAAACGGGCGTCGCCCGGTTGGCTGCCGCGCCGCGACAGGGCATGCCGGCACCGGTCGCGCGCTATCTCGCGGCCGTCGCCGCCTACGATCGCAAGTTCGGCACTTCGGTTGGCACGCTGCGTCGCTATCCGGGATCGCCGCGCATCGTCCGCGCCGCATTGCGGCCGGGCGATCGGTTGATCGCCTGCGAGCTGCATCCCGAGGACGCGCTGAAGCTCAAGCGCGAGTTCGCCGGCGACCGCGCGGTGGAAGTGCGGCAGGCCGACGGCTACCAGGCGATGAAGGCGCTGCTGCCGCCGCCCGAGCGGCGCGGGCTGATCCTGATCGATCCGCCCTTCGAGGCGACCGACGAGTTCGAGCGGCTGGCGCGCGCCCTGCAACAGGGGCTGCGCCGCTTCGCCACCGGCTGCTATGCGGTCTGGTATCCGATCAAGGACGAGACGGCCGTGGCGTCGTTCCTGGCGACGCTCTCCGGCCTGAAGCTGCTGACGCTCGACCTGCGGTTTGCCGGCATGGAGCCCGGCAAGCTCGCCGCCTGCGGGCTCGCCGTGGTCAATCCGCCCTGGAAGTTCGAGGAGGCAATGCGCGAGACGCTGCCGTGGCTGGGCACGGCGCTTGGCGCAGCAACAGCCATGGCGACCTGACGATCAATCGTCATCGTCGTCGTCGGCCCGAGGCTTCTTCTTTTTGCTGTCATCGGCCTTCCAGCCCCACATCTTGCGCGCGGCGTCGGCGATCGCGGGATCGAGCTCCTGGGGCACGACATCGATGCCGCGACCGACCTCCTCGGCGATGATCCGCAGGCCCTCGAGCCGCGCCATGCGCTTGTCGTCGGAGGCGACGACGTGCCACGGCGCGTACTTGGTGTCCGTCTTGTCGAGCATGTCCTTGTAGGCGTCGAGATACTGCTCGCGCTTGGCGATGTTGCGGAAATCCTCGAGCCCGACCTTGTAGTGCTTGTGCGGCTTCTCGAGCCTGTCGATCATGCGCTTCCTCTGCTCCTTGGCGCTGACATGCACCAGCAGCTTGACGATGCGCACGCCGTCATCGACCAGCTCGCGCTCGAAGTCGTTGATCTCCTGATAGGCGCGCTTCCAGGCGGCCTTGTCGCAGAAGCCCTCGATGCGCTCGACCAGCACGCGGCCGTACCAGGTGCGGTCGAAGATCGACCAGTTGCCGGGCGCGGGGAGCCGTGTCCAGAAGCGGAAGAGATAGTGCCGGCCCTGCTCGTAGTCGGTCGGCGCGCCGATGCGCCAGACATGGACGGACTTCGGCTCGAGCCCATAGACGATGCGCTGGATCAGGCCGCCCTTGCCGGCGGCGTCCCAGCCGTCGAGGCCGATCATGACGCGGCCGCCGGTCCGCAGGTGATGTACCTGCAGGTCGAGCAGACGCCGTTGCAACTTCTTGAGCCTGCGCTCGTAGTCGGCGTCGTCGATCGGACCCGCGGTCATCTTGATGTCGTCCAGCATCGGCCATTTGCCCATGGAGCCCTCCGGTCCCGGGAATGCTGCCAGCCGGCCCCCGGCGAGGCAATTCGCCGGAACGATTGACAGGCATAGGCCCGCAGCGACTAATTCCCGGCAATGGCCGTCGCGACCAACACGACCCAACCGACCCTGCGTTACACCGACCGGTCCGGCACGACCGTCCTGGAGGTGGGAGGTGACTGGACGGTCTACAGCGTCCGCAGCCTGCGCAAGGAGCTGGCGCGCCAGGCCCGCCAGGGAAGCCGGCGGCCGGCGCGGCTGATCGATGCCAACCATGTCCGCCATCTCGACACGACGGGCGTTCTGGAGATCCTGCGCTACGCCGATCCCGGCAAAGGGACGGGCAAGGACGCCAGGGTCGAGACGCAGGAAGCGGCCCATGCCGACCTGTTCCGCGTGGTGCAGGACAATATGGCAAAGGAGACGCCGCCTGCTCAGCGGGTCGACTGGCTGGCGCATTGGCTGGAGGAGGTGGGACTCGGCATCGTCCACCTCTGGCAGCAGGTCATCGCCCTTTGCGACTTCTTCGGCGAGATCCTGGTGGTCGCGGCCCAGGCTCTTCTCAGCCCCAAGCGCTTCCGGCTCGCGTCGGTCGTGCGCCAGATGCTCGAGGTCTGGGTCAAGGCGCTGCCGATCGTGGGCGTGCTCTGCTTCCTGATCGGCGTGGTGCTCGCCTACCAGGGCGTCAACCAGTTGCGCCAGTTCGGCGCCGAGACGTTCACGGTCGAGGCCGTCGCCATCGGCATCTTCCGCGAGCTCGGCGTGCTGCTCACCGCCATCATCGTGGCCGGCCGCTCGGGCAGCGCCTTCACCGCCCAGATCGGCACCATGCAGGTCAACCAGGAGGTCGACGCCATGCGCACGATGGGGCTGAACCCCATCGAATGGCTGGTCCTGCCGCGCATCACGGCACTGATCCTGTCGATGCCGCTGCTCGCCTTCTGGGGCGACATGGCGGGCGTGCTGGGCGGTGCCGTCGCCTGCACGGTCTATCTCGACTTCACCTTCGTGCAGTTCTTCGAGCGCATGCGCGACCAGGTCGGCATCTGGCATTTCTACACCGGCATGATCAAGGCGCCCATCTTCGGCGCCATCATCGCCGCCATCGGTTGCTTCGAGGGCCTCCAGGTCAGCGGCAGCGCCGAGAGCGTGGGCAATCTGACGACGCGCTCCGTCGTCGAGGCGATCTTCTGCGTGATCGTGCTCGACGCGGTGTTCTCCATCATCTTCCTGCTGGCGGGGGTTTGATGGCGAAGGAACCGACGGCCGAGGGCGGGCAGCTGATAGATCATCGGGACGGCCGTGACGTGGTGCTCCGGTTGCGCGACGTGCGCACCCAGTTCGGCGAACATGTGATCCACAACCATCTCGACTTCGACATGTTCAAGGGCGAGGTGGTCGGGCTGGTCGGCGGCTCGGGCACCGGCAAGTCGGTGCTGCTGCGCACGATCATCGGGCTCAATCCGGCCCGCAAGGGCAAGATCGAGATGCTGGGCGTCGATACCCGCCGCATGAACAGCCGGCAGGAGCACGAGCTGCAGGGCCGCACCGGCGTGCAGTTCCAGGACGGCGCGCTCTTCTCGTCGCTCTCGGTCGCCGAGAACATCATGGTGCCGCTGCGCGAGCATGCCGGGCTGGACGAGGATCTGATGCGCTCGATCGCGGCGCTCAAGATCGCCCTGGTCGGCCTGCCCGCCGACACCGCGGAGAAGAAGCCCAGCGAGCTGTCGGGCGGCATGCGCAAGCGCGCAAGCCTCGCCCGCGCGCTGGCACTCGACCCGGAGCTCCTGTTCCTCGACGAGCCGACGGCCGGCCTCGATCCCATCGGCGCCTCCCATTACGACGAGCTGGTGAAGACTCTGCGCCAGAATCTCGGCCTGACCGTCCTGATGGTGACGCACGACCTCGACAGTCTTTATGCGGTCTGCGACCGGATCGCCGTGCTGCTCGACAAGCGCGTCGTGGCGGGTACGATGGCGGAATTGCTGGAATACGATCACCCCTGGGTCCGGGAGTATTTCCACGGGCCTCGTGGGCGGGCGGCGGCGCCAGCGGGAGCAAAAGCGGCAGCGGATGGAAAATAAGTCGCCTTATGTGCTGATCGGCGCGGCAGTGCTCGTGTTCATCGCGGCCGTCGTGGGCTTCGTCATCTGGAAGCTGCGCGAGGGCGATCAGACCTCCTACGCCTACTACGACATCCTGTTCTCGGGCGACGTCCAGGGGCTGACCGTCGATTCGCCCGTCTACTATCGCGGCTTGCGCGTGGGCCGCGTGCACGACATCCGGCTCACCTCGCGCCGCGACGTCCAGCGCAGCACGGGCCGCGAACGGCTGGCGGAGAAGATCGAGGTCACGGTCGCGGTCAATTCCAGCATCGACATCCGCGAGCGGTCCTACGCGGTGTTCGAGAAACCCTTCATTGCGGGCGCCGCCTACATCCAGATCGTGGGCCGCCTCGAGGTCGACCAGATCAAGCCCAAGAAGAAGCTCGGCGACACGCCCTATCCCGAGATCCGCGAGGGCGCGTCCTTCCTGCAGGCGACCTCGACCTCGGCGCAGGAGCTGCTCACCAAGGCCAGCACGACGGTCGACCGGCTGAACCAGGTGCTGAGCGACGAGAACATCACCTCCTTCTCGGAGACGATGAAGAGCCTCTCGACCGTGGCCAGCGGCATCGCCAAGCAGGACCCGGCCATCCAGTCGGCGCTGGCGGAGCTGCCCGCCGCGATCGCCGATTTCCAGAAGAGCTTCGCCAAGCTGAACTCGCTGGCCGATTCGCTGACCTTGCTGTCGATGGAACTGGGGCCGCAGGACGCCAAGACGCGCGAGGCGCTGAAGGGCAAGGAGCCGGGCGAGGTCGCCAAGACCGTCGCCGAGGCCAAGCAGGCGCTGACCAATCTCAACAACGCGGCGGGCACGCTGAACAAGATCCTGAGCGACGCCAAGGGGCCGGTGCAGCAGTTCTCCGATACGGGCCTTGT
>DATJWN010000005.1:0-15029 GCA_035501235.1 Reyranella sp. | reverse complement strand
CCGAGAAGCGGCCGGCGCGCTGATCGAGGACGCGATGGCGCGCATCGCTGATGGCCTCGTCGCACGCGGTGCACGCCGCCTGGTGGTGGCGGGTGGTGAGACCGCCGGTGCCGTGGTGCAGGCGCTCGGTGTGCGCAGCCTGCGCATCGGCGCCGAGATTGATCCCGGCGTGCCATGGACCTACGCGCAAGGCAGTGGCGAACCGCTGCTGCTGGCGCTGAAGTCGGGCAATTTCGGCGCGCCCGACTTCTTCACCAAGGCCTTCGCGAAACTATGAGCAGCAAGGAAGACAAGGCGCGCGATGCGGTCGTGGCACTCGGCGCCAAGCTCGCCGCGCGCGGCCTCTGCCCCGGCACCTCGGGCAATATCAGCGTGCGCATCGACGATGGCTGGCTGATGACGCCGACCAACTCCTCGCTGGGCGAGCTCGATCCGGCCAAGCTCTCCAAGCTCGACCAGAACGGCAAGCATGTTGGCGGCGATGCGCCGACCAAGGAGGCGCTGCTGCATCGCTCGGTCTACGATGTGCGGCCCAAGGACGGCGCCATCGTGCATCTTCATTGCACGCATGCCGTGGCGATCTCCTGCCTCGATCCGTCGTGCCATCACAACAAGGAAACGACGCTGCCGCCGATCACGCCCTACTTCGTGATGCGGGTCGGCAAGCTGCCGCTCGTCCCCTATTTCAAGCCGGGCGACCCCAAGCTCGCCGACGCGATCCGCGACTACGCCAAGGGCCACCGCGCCGTGCTGCTCGCCAATCACGGACCCGTCGTCGCCGGCACCTCGCTCTCCGCCGCCTCGGCCTCGATCGAGGAGCTCGAGGAGACTGCCAAGCTCCACCTGTTGCTGCAGGGTTTCAAAGTGCGGCTCTTGAGCGACCAGCAGGTACGCGAAGTCGAAGAGGCGTACCCGTCCTAGAAGGAAGAAGACATGCCCAAGCTCGCCGCCAATCTCTCCTGGATCTACCAGGAGGTTCCCTTCCTGCAGCGCTTCGGCGCCGCCGCCGCGCACGGCTTCAAGGCCGTCGAGATCCTGTTCCCCTACGAGGCGCCGGCGAAGGACATCGCGGCCGAGCTCAAGAAGCACAAGCTGACGCAAGCGCTGTTCAACCTGCCGGCCGGCGATCCGGCCAAGGGTGGCCGCGGCGTGGCGGCCCTTCCCGGCAGCGAAGCGGAGTTCTCGGCGGCGCTCGATACGGCGCTCGAATACGCCAAGACGCTCGAATGCCGAACGCTGCATGTCATGTCGGGCATGATTCCGGCGGGCGCGGATACCAATGCCATGCACCGCACCTTCGTGAGCAACCTCAAGAAGGCGTGTGACCGCACGGCCAAGAGTGGGCTGACGCTGGTGCTGGAGCCGATCAACCATCGCGACATTCCCGGCTACTTCACCAACACCACGGCACAGGTCGAGAAGATCATCGCCGAGGTGGGCGCGCCGCACCTCAAGCTGCAGCTCGACCTCTATCACCTGCAGGTGACGGAGGGCGATCTGCAGAAGCGGACCGAGCGGCTGTTCCCGCTGACGGCGCACGTGCAGATCGCGGGCAATCCCGATCGCAACGAGCCCGATATCGGCGAGGCCAATCACATGTACCTGCTCGATGTGCTCGATCGCCTCGGCTACCAGGGTTATGTCGGCCTCGAATACAAGCCCAAGACCACGACCGCCGCGGGCCTGGGCTGGGCCGCCAAGTACGGCATCAAGGCCTGAACCATGACCGACAAGAACACACCCGCCGTCGCCTTCGTCGGCCTGGGCTCGATGGGCATGGGCATGGCCAAGAACCTGCTCAAGCACAATCACAAGGTCACGGGCGTCGATCCCGTCGCCGCGGCGCGCGATGCCTTCAAGACGGCGGGCGGGATGACTGCCGACACGCCGGCCACCGCCGCCAAGACGGCGGATGTCGTCGTGGTCGCCGTCGTGAACGCGCAGCAAGTCGAGACGGTGCTGTTCGGCGAGGGAGGCGCGGTGTCGGGCCTGCGCAAGGGCGGTCTGGTGATGCAATGCGCCACCGTGCCGGCAGCTTTCGCGAAGTCGCTCGGCGAGCGGCTCGCCAAGACGGGCCACCTGCTCCTCGATTCGCCGATGTCGGGCGGCCGCGCGCGGGCGGAATCGGGCGAGCTCACCTTCATGGCGTCGGGCACGCCTCAATCCTTCGCGCAGGCGGAATCGGTGCTGGCCGCCACCTCGGCCAAGGTCTTCCGCCTCGGCGACGCGCCCGGCATCGGCTCGCTGGTGAAGACGGTCAACCAGCTCCTGGCCGGCGTGCACATCGCGACAGCGGCCGAGGCGATGGCGCTCGCCGCCAAGGCCGGCGCCGACACGCGCGAGGTCTACGACGTGATCTCGGCCAGCGCCGGCAACAGCTGGATGTTCGGCAATCGCGTGCCGCACATGCTCGACGACGACTTCTCGCCGCTTTCTGCCGTCGAGATCTTCGTCAAGGATCTGGGGCTGGTGCTGAACACCGGGCACGAGATCCGGTTGCCGCTACCGATGGCCGCAGCCGCGCATCAGCTCTTCCTCGCGGCCGCCGGTGCCGGCTGGGGCAAACTGGACGATGCCGCGGTCGTCAAGGTCTATGAGCAGGCAGGAGACTTCAAAGTATCATCGGTGAAGCGCTAGACTGCGGCATGCGTCGCGAGCGTTTCACCAAGGTCGTGGCCACACTGGGGCCGGCGACATCGAGCGCCGAGCGTCTCAAGGCGCTGTTCGAGGCGGGCGCCGACGTCTTCCGCTTCAATTTCAGCCACGGCACGCTCGAGGATCACAAGCAGCGGCTCGACCTGCTGCGGGCGCTCGAGAAGCAGTACAAGCATCCTATCGCGGTCCTCATGGACCTTCAGGGCCCGAAGCTCCGGCTCGGCACCTTCGCCAAGGGGCCGGTCGATCTGAAGAAGGGCCAGAAGCTCCGCTTCGACATGGACGCTGCGCCCGGCACCGACAAGCGCGTGCAGCTTTTCCATCCCGAGATCTTCAAGGCCGCCAAGCCCGGCGGCCTGCTCCTGATCGACGACGGCAAGGTACGGCTGCGCATCACGGCGCACGACGAGGAGACGATGGACACCGTCGTCGAGGTCGCGGGGACGATCAGCGACCGCAAGGGCGTGAACCTGCCCAATCTCGTGCTGCCGCTCTCGCCGCTCACGGAAAAGGATCGCAAGGACCTCGACTACGGCCTGTCGCTCGGCGTCGACTGGGTGGCGCTCTCCTTCGTGCAGCATGCCCACGACATCGCCGAGCTGAAAAAGCTGGTCGCCGGCCGCGCGGCGGTGATGGCCAAGCTCGAGAAGCCGCAGGCCATCGAGCATCTCGACGAGATCATCGAACAGAGCGACGGCATCATGGTCGCGCGCGGCGATCTCGGCGTCGAGATGCCGCCTGAGGCCGTGCCGCCGCTGCAGAAGCGCATCCTCGCCGCCTGCCGCATGCTGGGACGACCGGCGATCGTGGCGACACAGATGCTGGAATCGATGGTGCACTCGCCCACGCCCACGCGGGCCGAGGCGTCGGACGTGGCGACCGCCGTCTATGACGGCGCCGATGCAGTCATGCTCTCGGCCGAGTCGGCGTCGGGCGACTATCCGGTCGAGGCGGTCACGATCATGGACCGCATCCTGAAGAGCGTCGAAGCCGACCCGCTCTATCGCAAGCTCATGGACGCAAGCCGCCGTGAGCCCGAGTCCACCACGGCCGACGCGATCAGCGCCGCCGCACGGCAGTGCGCGCACACCCTCTCGGCGGCGGCGATCGTCACCTACACCAACACCGGCTCCACGACACTGCGTGCCGCGCGCGAGCGGCCTGACGTGCCGATCCTCTGTCTCACGCCCAACCTCAATACGGCGCGTCGCATGACCCTCACCTGGGGCGTCCATCCGGTACAGACCGAGGACGCGCAGAACTTCGCCGACATGGTTCAGCGAGCTGTAAGGATCGCCCGCGAAGAAAAGGTCGCCGAACCCGGTAAACGGCTGGTCATCACCGCTGGCGTGCCCTTCGGAACTCCGGGCGCCACGAACATCCTCAGAATCGCCTACGTCTGACCGGGAAAAAGTTCGGGGATGGAGCGAAAGGTTCCCCCGTAATTTCTGTCAGAAGCAAGCGTGAGGCGATCGTGAACAGTTCCAGCAAGGCCAAAGCCGTTTCCTACCGGCCCAAGCGGGCCGCCCTGAACTGGGTCGATTATCTGGTCATTGCCGCGACCGTGCTGACATTCCTGGCGGTTCTGGCCGCCAACAATCCGCACAATGCGCGCGCCCAGACCCGCAGCGCGTTGATCACCTCGACCGATCTGCCCGAGCAGACCGCCCAGATGCGAACGGATCCGGGCCTGATTAAGGCAGCAATAGGGCTGCGGACCGCGGGTCTCTGATCAGAGCAACCGCGGTTTGGTCAGGTTGACGGCGATCTGGGTGAAGATCGTCGGCAGGTTCGAGGCATTGTTCGAGCTCAGCGACGCCGCGCAGGGCGCCCCCGTCGAATAGAACTTGGTCGTATCGGACGCCGCGGCCTTGAGCGCCGTGCAGGGCGTATAGGTGTCGCCCGAGCTGCAGCCCGAGGTCGGTGCGCCATAGGCGACCGTGTAGACCGTGGTGCCGGCCGTCGTGGCGTTCTGGGCGGCGGTCACGTACTGGCCGCACTGCTTGGTGACCTTGCTGGTCTGGTTGTTGAGCTGGGCGGCCGTGGCACCGGCATCGCCGTCGCTCAGCAGGATGATCACGTTCTTGGTGCCGGTAACGACAGGCAGCGCCGCCTGGGCCTTGGTCAGGACCTCGGCGATATAGGTGCCCTCGCCGCCCTTGGCGCTGAGGCAGCCGGTGAGCGCCTTCGACGCGGTGAAGTCGCCCACCGCCTCGACGATGCTCGACGTGTCGTTCAGCACGCCTGCGCTGTTGTAGTTCGTGCTGAGGCTCGTGCCCGATCCGATCTGATAGTAGATCGTCGAGCTGAGGTAAGGCGTGGCCGACGGCTGCGTCGGGCAGGGCTTGCCGGGCGCGTACTGCTTGGCCGTGCCCGGGAAAGTCATCAGGCCGACCGAGGCCATCGAGGGCTGCATCACCTTCAGCACGCTCTGGACGGAGTACTGAGCGCACTGGTAGCGCGTCGGGCTCTTGACGCCGGGAACCGTGCAGTTGGAGTCGGCCGACCCCATCGACGCCGTCGAGTCGAGGACGAACATGACGTTCAGCGGCGTGCCGATGCCGCCTGCCTTGGCCGCGCTCGAACTCGCCGTCAGGGTGAAGCTCGAATAGCCGAAGACCTTGAGGAAGTTGGTCTGGACCGTGCCGGTCTGCGTCACGTTCACGACATTGGGGTTGCCCGTGGTGCAGCTCGGCAGGTTCGCCGTCGAGGTCACGCAGGAGAGCGTCGTCGAAGTGTTGGTGACGGTGACGTTCTTCGGTGCATGGGCGCTGTTCCAGCTCGAGACCGCGGCCGACACCGTGTCCTGCGTGGCGTTGGCCTGGAGCAACGAGTAGGCGCCGGCGAGCGCCGACGACTGTGCCGATGCGGTGAAAGCGCTCTGTGCCGCCATCACTTTGCCGATATCGACCGACAGTCCGACCGTGCCGACCAGGCCCGTGGCCATCATGCCGAACATGACGGCGGTCGCGCCCTTGTCGCGGCGCCAGAGCTCACGAATGAAATGCTTCATCGCAGGTGCCCCCTCATTGAACCATCTGCGCCGTCTGCGCCGACAAGGCGCAGCCGCTCGGCGCGTAGTTGATGCCCATGACCGTCAGGTCGCAGGGATAGGTCGTCCGTACGACCGCCGTGACGCCCGCGACCAACGACGAGGAGCAGCTCGAATCGGTGGTGCAGGCCGTGCCGTTGATCGTGACGGTCGTGGTGATGTTCGCCGCCGTGAGATTGGGCGCAGCCGCCGCGATCGCCGACGTGGTCGAGGTGTAGGGGGTGGTGGTGCCGCGGCTCAGCGCCAGCGTGAGCGCGCCTTTCGCGGCGGCATTGGTCAGCACCATGTATTGGTTCATCGCGATGCCGAACTTGAACAGGCCCAGCAGCAGCGTCAGCAGGACCGGCGAGATGATCGCGAATTCCAGCGCGGAAACCCCGGCCCGGTTCTTCAGAAGGGAGCGGAGCGTGGCGATCATGGGATCACCGGGTGGAATGAATTAATTGTATCCACGCTCGCTAATAAACGTCTTTACGAAACTCCCGTAAACAATTGAAATGTTTCAATAATTTTTGCTGATTCGGCGAATCTATTTTATCCACCGAAGCGCCTGTCGATGACCCGCCGGGCCTTGCCCATCGAGCGCTCGACGGTGCCGGGCGCGGCGATCTCGACGCCGGCGGAGAGTCCGCACATGCCCTTCAGCCGTTGCTCCAGCGCGATGGCTGTGCGGGCGGCGGCCTCCGGCGAAAGCTCGATCCGTCCCTCGACGCGCACGAGCAGATCGTCGAGGGCTCCCGTGCGCGTGAGCTCGATCACGTAGTGGCCGCTCAAGGCCGGGTCGCGCAGGATCTGCTCCTCGACCTGGCTCGGGAACAGGTTGACGCCGCGCACGATCAGCATGTCGTCGCTGCGGCCGGTGATCTTGGCCATGCGCCGCATCGCCGTGGCGTGCCCGGGGAGCAGCCGCGTGAGGTCGCGCGTGCGGTAGCGGATGACCGGCATCGCCTCCTTGGTGAGGGACGTGAAGACGAGCTCTCCGGACTCGCCGTCCTTCACCGGCGCTCCCGTCTCGGGGTCGATGACCTCGGGATAGAAATGGTCTTCCCAGATGGTGGGGCCATCCTTGCTCTCCAGGAGTTCGCACGCGACACCCGGCCCCATCACTTCGCTCAAGCCATAGACATCGAGGGCGTCGATGCCGAGGCGAGCCTCGATCTCGGCCCGCATGCCCTCCGTCCAGGGCTCGGCGCCGAAGAAGCCGAGCTTCAGCTTCGTGCTTTTCGGATCGATGCCCTGTCGGTCGAACTCGTCGGCGATCGCCATCATGTAGGAAGGCGTCATCAGGATGACGCGCGCGCCGAATTCGCGGATCAGCTGGACCTGCCGCTCGCCGAAGCCGCCCGACATCGGCACCACCGTGCAGCCGAGCCGCTCGGCGCCATAGTGGAAGCCGAGCCCGCCCGTGAACAGGCCGTAGCCGTAGGCGTTGTGCAGCAGGTCGCCCGGTCGTGCGCCGCCGACGTAGAGCGAGCGCGCCATCAGCTCGGCCCAGGTCTCGATGTCCTTCGCCGAGTAGCCCACGACCGTCGGCCGGCCTGTCGTGCCGCTCGAGGCATGGATGCGAACGCACTGGGCGCGAGGGATGGCGAACATGCCGAAAGGATAGGCATCGCGCAGGTCGCTCTTCAGGGTGAAGGGAAAGCGCGCAAGATCGTCGAGCGACCTCAGCTCGTCGGGATGGACGCCCGCCGCCAGGCACTTGGCGCGATACGGAGCCTGATTCGCATAGGCATGCGCCACCGCCCGCCTCAGCCGGTCGAGCTGCAGGCCGCGCAGCGCATCGAGGGACATACGCGTTTCGGGGAACATGACTACTCGGACCTCGCATCGAATCCCAGACGACGATAGACGAAGCCCAGTCCCAGCAGCGCCGCACCGAGGCCGAGGAAGGACACGACCCGCAACAGCCCGTGCAGGCCCGCCATGTCGATCAGGAAGACCTTGCCGACCACAAGGCAGACCAGGACCATGCCGACATGGCGCAGCGAGGCGATGCCACGCCGGAAGCCCACGGCCAGCAATGCGACCCCGAACAGCAGCCAGACGATCGAATAGGCATAGAGCTCGACGCCGTCGGCATCGAAGCCGCGGCGCGTGAAGCGGGGATCGAAGACGTGCCTGACCTCGAACGAGATCCAGGCGAAGGCGAGGATCGCCCCCACCGCGACGCACAGCGAATGAATCCCGCGCCGGCCCTCGACGAAGGCCCAGCGTCGCGCCACGAACGCCATACCCGCCGGCACGGCATAGGCGAGCAGCAGGCCGTTCAGGATCGGCCATTCGCCGACATCGGCCGTCGCCACGATAGGATTGGCGAACAGCACCTGCGCGCCTATCGCCAGCACCGCCGCGAAAGCGCCGCTCACGCGCCAGGCCCAGAGTGCCACCGGATCGTGGCTGAGCCGGGCACTCCAGAGAGCGGCGAGCGCGAAGCCGCCCCAGACCAGCACATAGCTGGCGCGCTCCATGAAGTCGGAGTCGGGTGTATCCATCGTTCCGGGCTGGAAGAGGCAGCGCACTTCGAGAGTCAGCAAGGCGAAAACGAGCAGCGCCGCACCCGCCTTCACCGCCATCACCAGGCGCGCGTCGCCCAGGCCGCGCAGGTGATGCGCGCCGGTGGCGAGCGCAAGAGCCGCGATGCCGTAGCTCCACAGGATCCAGTTCAGGATCGGTGTCAGGCCGAGCGGATAATGCAGGATCTCGGGATTGAGCACGAAGCGCACCAGGACGGCGGCGAGCAGCGGCCAGCACAGACGGCGCATGGCCACGAGATCGAGCCGGGTCGCGATCACGGCGATGGCGGCCAGCTCCAGCGCATAGGCGACGGTGATCCATTCGCGCCGCAGCTCCAGGGCGATCGCGATCGCGATGAAGAAGCAGACCGCAGCCGCCAGCATGCCGAGCGCTTCGGTCGCGCCCGTCATGCGTCCGCGCCATCGCGCCGCCCGCTCGGCGCCCACGAGATAAGGCGCGGCGAGCGCGATGCTGATCATGCCCCATGGCGCGGCGGGCGCGCTGTCGCGCAGCACGAACCAGGCGAGCAGGAAATGGCCGAGCGCCGCGCCGGCCGACAGCCCCGCCCAGAAGCCAGGGCGCGCGGCATTCCACATCAGCGCAAACGCGCCGCCCGCGTAGAGACCGCCCATCAGCGCTGCACGCCAGGCGAAGCGTTCCTCGTCCCAGCCGCCAAGACGAACGCCCGCCCGGGTCGAGTTCCACCAGAGCACGAGCGCGAGCAGCGACAGCACCGGCGCGAGCGCCGCCACGCGCTGGAAACGCGGAGTCCAGCGGCCGAGCGCGTAGAGTCCGGCGCCGTGCAGCGCGAGCGCCAGCCAGCCCGCCTCCTGTTGACCCGCATCGTCGGCAACGAGGACGAACAGCAGCAGCCCGGTGACGCCGAGTGCCGCCCAGACCAGCGCGACGACGCCCTTGGCTGCGTTCTCGCCCTCGCCGAGACGCCGCCAAGTCGCCCAGACGAAAAGGCCGGCAACGGCGACCAGGAAGATGCCCACCCAATGCAACTCGAACGGCCCCGCGGCGACATGGTCGGACGGCAGATCGATCAGCCAGGCGCAGGTCCAGAGGGCCGCCCCCGCGAGCACGCCCCAGCCCAGGTTCCACCAGCCGCGATGGCGGATCACGGCGAGGGTCGCAGCGGCGATCGCCAGAAGATAGCCGAACAGGGTCGCGGTGCTCGGATGCTCGCTGCCGATGATGGCAGGACTGACGAAGCCGCCCACGAAGGCGATCCAGGCGACCAGCGGCCCGTGCCGCAACGCCATGCCGATCGCGAAGGCCGTGAGCGCGACCGCGAGGAAGCTCGCCTCGGCTTGCGAGATCAGGTGATAGAAGTCGACGGCGGAAAGCAACGCGCCGTAGAGCGCCGCGACACCCGCCGCCGCCATCGCCTGGGCGACCCGGTCGTCCTTGGGCCTCAGTCCTGTGCCGCCTGCGATCAGACCGAAGCCGAACAGTGTCGTCAGCACGACGCGCACCAGCGGCGAGAGCCAGCCCTCCTCGATCGAGTAGCGCACGAGGAAGATCCCGGCCAGGGCAAGCGTTATGGCGCCGATCCAGATGAAGGCGCGCGCGCCGAGCTGCTGCTCCAGTCCCGGTTTCTTCACCGGCACGGGCGCCGGCTCGAACGGTGGAGGCAGGGGCTCCGGCTCAACGACTTCGTCGGGCTCGACCGACCCGACCTCCTCGATCGGTCGCTCGATCAGAGGCTCGGAAAGAGACGAAACCACCTCCGGCTCCGCGGGCAGGATCTCCGCTGCCGGCGTCGGCGCGAGACCGGCGATCCGTTCGCGCAGGCTCGCGACTTCAGCCGCGAGTCTTTCGTTTTGCCGGCGCAAGTCCGACGTGCGCGCCAGCGCGATGATGGCAACAATCGGCGTGCCGAGCGCCACGGCCACAGCGAGCAGGACCAGAAGTATCCAGTCCATGGGTCGCCCGGCGCCGGCTGCCGTCCGGTGGCTACTCCGCCGCGACCCGCCGCACGGCGCCGGCGAAATCGGCGCGGCGGTCCTTGGCGACCTGGCCGCGCTTCACGACCAGCCGGTGGTTCTCCTTGCGCGCGGCGCGCTTGATGTCGGCGAGCGGATCGCCGTCGCACAGCACGAAGTCGGCCGCGTTGCCCTCCTTGATGCGACCCTGATCCGAGAGGCGCATCAGATCGGCGGCACTCGCCGTCGAGATGAAGAGCGAATCGCGCGTCGACACGCCGATCTCGCACATGAACTCGAGCTCCTTGGCATTCTCGCCGTGGCGATTGTGCGGTGTGCCGGCATCGGTGCCCATCGCGATCTTGCCGCCGGCCTTGTAGTACATCTTCACCGAGGCGATGTGGCGGTCGAACACGCGGCGCGCCTTCTCGATCACATAGTCGGGGATCGAGCGGTCGCCGCCGTCGTAGCCCGCCAGGATGTTCTTCACCGCGGCGAGCGTCGGCACCAGCCACACGCCGCGCTCCTTCATCTCCCGGATGCACTCGTCGGTCATGAAGATGCCGTGCTCGATCGAATCGATGCCGCCGCGCACGGCGTTCAGGATGCCGAGCGCGCCCTGCGCGTGGCTGGCGCAGCACTTGTGGAAGCGATGCGCCTCGGTGATGCCGGCCTTCAGCTCCTCGGCCGAATAGTGCGCATCCTCGGGGTTCACGCCCGGCGTCATCACGCCGCCCGTCGCCATGATCTTGATCAGGTCCGAACCGGCATGGATCTGCTCGCGCACGGCCTTCACGACCTCGTCCGGCCCGTCGGCGATGCGGCCGGTGCGATTGCCATGGCCGCCGGTCATGCAGATCATGCGGCCGGCGCAGCGCATGCTGGGCCCCAGGAAGCGGCCGTTGTTGTAGGCGTCGCGGATCGCGAACTCGATATAGTCCTTGCCGCCGCAATCGCGCACGGCGGTGATGCCGCCCTCCAGCGTATTGCGCATATGCTCCATGCCGCGCACCGTGATCTGCGACGGCGAAAGTCGATCCATGGCGGCGCCCGGATTGCCTTCGGCGCCCGACAGCGAATGGACGTGGCAGTCGATGATGCCCGGGATCAGCGTGCCGCCCGCGGTGTCGACTTTCTCGCCCGCAAAGCCTGTGAACTCACCTGCCGGCGCCACCTTCTTGACCTTGCCGCCCTCCTCCAGGACCGCGTGGCCATCCAGCACCTTCTCGCCGTCGAACAGACGGCCGCCGACATACAACGTCGCCATTTCGTTCCTTCTCCTCAAAAAGCGCGATGCACTATCGTCCGGCGGTGCGTTGTCCGCAACCCAGGGGGTCGGCCGGTGCTTCGCCGCCTTCGGCCTTCAGCCGCTCGATCTCGGCATCGATGCCGACGATGTGCGGGTTCCATTTGCGGGCGAGCTCGTAGGCTGCGGCGGCGCGCGCGGGCTCGTTCATTTGTGCTCGGATCATGCCGAGACCGGAGTAGGCGCCGAAATGGCGCGGCTCGCGCTTCACCGTCTCGCAGATATCGGCGATCGAGGCCGGGAAGTTGCCGAGCAGCCAGTAGAGCGTGGCGCGCTTGTTCCAAGGCTCGGACGCCTCGGGCGCCATGTGGATGAGCTTGGTGAAGGTCGCCACCGCCGTTTGCAGTTCCTGCGCCTCCATCTCGGCGATGCCGCGCAGCATCAACTTGCGCTGCTCCGGATCGGGCAGCATGGTCCACTGCTCCCAGATGCCCTCTTCCAGGCTCTGGATGGCCATGGGATCGGTCGCGGTCTTGAGCTTGGCGAACAAGGTGTCGAGCATCGAAGCGTTCCCTGTGTTCTGAGCGTGCACGGCGAAACCCAGCATCGTCGCCAGCACCACGGCAAGACAAGCGCGGCAGAAGTTCATCGGGAGAGCGCCCCCGGCTCCGGTCCGCCAGTCGCCCAGTCGAGCAGCTCAACGGTATGCACGACAGGAACGCCCGTGCCGCCCGCGATGTTGCCGATGCAGCCGAAGTTGCCCGAGGCGATGACGTCGGGCACCACGCTCTCGATGTTGGCGACCTTTCGATCGCGCAACCGACGCGACAGGTCGGGCTGCAGCACCTGATAGGTGCCCGCCCAGCCGCAGCAGAGATGGCCCTCGGGCACATCCTTCACGACGAAGCCCGCATCGCGCAGGAGTTTCTTCGGTTGCTCGATCACCTTCTGTCCGTGCTGCATGGAACAGGCGGAATGATAGGCGACGACGAGCGGCCGGGCGGTCACGTTTGCGAGACCGACCTCCAGCATGAACTCGCTCACATCCCTGGCGAGCGCCGCCACGCGCGCGGCCTTGTCCCTCCACGCCGGGTCGTCGGCGAACATATGGCCGTAATCCTTCACCGTGGTGCCGCAGCCCGAGGCGTTGATCACGATGGCGTCGAAGGACTCCGCGAGCCAGGCGTCGATGTTGCGCCGGGCAAGCTCCTTCGCCTGTTCGTTGCGGCCGACGTGCAGGACCGACGATCCGCAGCAGCCCGAGCCCGCGACGTTCACCACCTCGACGCCGTGCCGCGTCAGCAGCCGCACCGTCGCCTCGTTGACCTCGGGTGCCAGCACCTGCTGGCCGCAACCGGGCATCAATGCGACCCGCCTCACGCGCGGCCCCACCGCCGGGAAGGTCTGAGGCCGGTCGACGGGTGACGGCTCCGCGATGCGCGACGGCACGGCGTCGATCATCGCCTTCACGCGACGCAGGAAAGTCGCGCCGCCGGGATCGCGACTGGTCTTTGGCAGCGCTGCCGCAAGCGGCTTGGCGAGCCAGCCCAGCACGGTCACCCAGCGGAAGACCTTCGGACGCGGCATCAGATAGGCGAGCAGCTTGCGCAGCAGCCTATCCGGCAGCGCACGCGCAAAAGTCTGCTCGATGTGATGCCGGCCGTGATCGACCAGGTGCATGTAGTTCACGCCCGACGGGCAGGTCGTCATGCAGGAGAGGCAGGAGAGGCAGCGATCGACATGCCGCACCTCATGCTCGGTCGGCGCGCGATCGCCCTCCAGCATCGACTTGATGAAGTAGATGCGCCCGCGCGGAGAATCGCGCTCGTCGCCCAGCAGCACGAAGGTCGGGCAGGTCGCCGTACAGAACCCGCAATGCACGCACTTGCGCAGGATCTGCTCGCTGTGCGCGGTTTCCGGATCGGCCAGCTGGGCCAGGGTGAAATTGGTTTGCATCAGCCCGTCATGCGCCCTGGATTGAAGAGCCCCTTGGGATCGAAGCTTTCCTTCACGCGCGCCGACAGGGCAGCGAGCGCAGGCGACAGAGGTTGGAAGACAGCGACCGCGGCACGCACGGCTTCAGGCGCGCGGATCAGGGTCGCGTGGCCGCCGCTGGCGCCCAGCGCGCCACGGACCAGCGTGTGGTCGGCGTCGCCGCTGGCGGGCAGTGCCAGCCAGATCAGGCCGCCGGACCAGTCGTAAAAGGCCTTCGCCACGGGGCGTTGGGCCTTGATACGGGCCACGATGGCGGCGCCCGCGGTCGGCGGACAGGAAATCCGCCAGACAATGTCGCTTTCGGCCGCCTTCAGCGGGGCTACATCCCGTATGTCGCGCCAGAAGGCACGGCTTTCGAGAGTGCCCATCTCCTCCATCGTCGCAGCGGTCCCGGCCAACAGCTCGCGCAGACCCTTGAGCCGTGCCTCGACCGACGGCGCCACGCCTTCGACCCGCAGCGCCGTCGCGCCGTCGACATGCGCGGCGCCGGAGACCTCGTGCGGGCTGCCCATGGCCGCACACATCGTCCCCGCCGCGGCGGCATCGTCGAGGCCGCGCAGCAGCAAGGTGCGCGTCTGGTCGGGTGCGGGAAGGACCTTCACGGAGACTTCGTCGAGAACTGCCAAGGTGCCCCAGGAACCGGCGAGCAGTTTGGAAAGATCGTAGCCGGTGACGTTTTTCATCACGCGGCCGCCCGACTTGAAGGCCTCGCCGCGGCCGTTGACGCCGGAGAAGCCCAGCAGGTGATCGCGCGCCGCGCCCGCGGATAGCCGCCGGGGCCCGGCGAAATTTCCCATGATGGTGCCGACCAGCGTTCCCTCGCCCGGCGCGCGGCCAAGCAGCGGGCCGAGATCGGGCGGCTCGAAGGCCAGCATCTGGTTGCGCTGGGCGAGCAGCGCCTCGACCTCGCGTAGCGGCGTGCCGGCGCGCAAGGTCACGACCAATTCCTCGGGCGCATAGTCGACGATGCCGCCCAGGTCGGAGAGATCGAGCACCTGGTCGCAGTGCATCGGCCGGCCGAATGAAATTTTCGAGCCCGTGCCGCGCACGTCCAGGGTCGCGCCCTCGGCGAGCGCCCACTCGACGGCCTGCTGCAATTCCTTGGGGTCGCGCGGCTTGATGGTCCCGCTCATGGCCCGGTCCGTGGGCCCCTTCCCGTTAAAGAAACGGAAAAATAACGGGCGCTGGAAATAAGTACGACGACGGTCCGATGACTATAGCGCATTTCGCCTTGTCCGTCGATTTACAAGTCTTGGAGCGGCCGGTAAGCAAAACCTCCCGCACGTCCCTTTCCGAAAGAGGCATATCGACATGACGTCGCAAACGCGCCTGGTGGTCGCAATCCTGGCCGGCCTCGTCGTGGTCGGCGCCATCACCCTCTGGTTTGCGACGCACCGGGGCGGAGCGTGGCCCGAGGAGGCCAGGACCGCCTTCTTCGAGAACTGCGCCAAGGAGTGCAAGTCAGCGCCCGGCATGACCGAAGCCAAGTATCCGTTTTGCGATTCGACCTGCCACTGCGCGGCCGAGGAAAGCGAGAAAGTCGTGTCCGTCGCCCAACTGGAAGAGGTCGGCATCGCGGTGAAGAAGGGCACGACATCGCCCGGCCAGATCGAGACGCTCAACCGCGTGAAGG
>DATJWN010000004.1:0-17591 GCA_035501235.1 Reyranella sp. | reverse complement strand
GCCGGCAGCGGCCGGCGAGAGCATGCCCGTCGGATAGGTGCCGATTTTGAAGCCGAGCTTGGCGGCCTCGGTCTGTGACGGGCAAGCGCGCGGCGCGCCCGGCGATAGCACGACGAAGCTCGGCCGACCGGCCGCCGCTTCGATGCCGCGCTTGATCTCGTTGTCATCCGCCGGCGAATCGAGAAAGAGGATGTCGGCACCCTCTTTCACATACATCTCGATGCGCGCCACGGCTTCGTCGATGCCCTGCGTCGGGCGGCAGTCGGTACGCGCCAGCACGAGGATGCCGGAGTCCTTGGCGGCCTCGACGGCGGCACGGATCTTCATGCGCGCTTCCTCGCGCGGCAGGCAGGGCTTGCCGGCGGCGGTGAGGGCACGCGGCGTGATCTTGTCCTCGATCAGCACGGCGGCGGCGCCCGCACGGCCATAGGCGCGCACGGTGCGCTGCACGTTCATCGCGTTGCCGTAACCATGATCGCCGTCGGCCAGCACCAGCATGTCGGGCGCAGCGGCATGGACCTGGTTGAAGGAGTCGAACATCTCGCCGAAGGAGATGAGGTCGAGATCGGGTCCGCCGAGACGACTGGCCGCCACGCAGGAGCCCGAGAGGAATGCCGACTTGAAACCCGCGCCGGCGGCGAGCTTGGAACTCAACCCGTCCCAGACCGCCGGCATCACGACGAATTCGGGTTTGGCCAACAGTTCGCGCAGGCGTTGCGGGGCAGTCATGGCATTTCCTCGGGTCCGTGGTTGATCGCCGCGACGATAGCGTAAAGACCGGGCGCATGGCAGGCTCGACCATATGAGCCGTTTCGCATGGACGCCTTCTCCCCTCTTGCCCAGGACGCGCCAGTCATTCGCGGGCGTCGCCTATGGAGAGATGGTCGAGCGGGCGCGCCGACTCGCCCCCAGGATCGCCGAGCGCGCCGAAGCCTGCGAGCAGCTGCGCCGCTTGCCCGACGAGACCGAACGCGATCTGCATGAGGCCGGGTTGTTCCGCATGGCGCAGCCCGCGCGGGTCGGCGGCGCCGATCTCGATGTCGGCATCTTCGTCGATACTTGCGCGGCGATCGCCAAGGTTTGCCCCTCGACGGCGTGGAACCTCGGCAATCTCGCGAGCCATCACTGGATGCTGGGCTACTACACGCCGGAGACGCAGGACGAGCTGTGGGATGTCTCGCCCGACGTGCTGATCGCCACCTCGCTGGTCTTCCCCGCCGGCCGCGCCCGAAAGGTCGAGGGCGGCTACGAGATCTCCGGCCGCTGGCCGCTCTCCTCGGGCGTCGACAATTGCGACTGGAACCTGCTGGGCTGCACGGTGCGCGAGCGCGATGACGGGCCGCCGGTCGACCAACGGCTGGTGCTGGTCCATCGCTCGCAATACGAGATCATCGACAACTGGCATGTGCTCGGGCTGGCCGGCACCGGTTCGAAGGATGTCGCGACCAAGGACCTCTTCGTGCCCGAGCGGCGGACGCTGTCGCCCTGGGCCATGAACGGCAAGCCGCACCCGGGTTCCGCCGTGAACCCTTCCCCCCTTTTCAGGCTGCCGCTGCTGGCGCTCGGGCCGTTCGTGCTCTCCGGAGTCATGCTGGGCGCGGCGCAGGGTGCCTATGAGGCGACCGTTGGAGCGGCCCGGACCCGCAAGGTGCAAAACACCGGCCTGCCGGTGAACGCAAGCCAGGCGACCCAGCTCAAGATCGCCGAGGCCTCTGCCCGCATCGACGGGGGCGAGCTGATCATGCGGACGGCCTGCCAGCACGCCATGGCCATCGCCCGCGCCGGCCGCGACTTCACGCAGGACGACAAGGTGCGCTATCGCCGCGACGCCTTCTTTTCAGTGCGCCTTTGCCTCGAGGCCGTCGATATCCTGATGACCGTGGCGGGTTCCGGCGGCCTCAGGCTGAGCGGCTCGATCCAGCGGCTGTTCCGCGACTCCCATGCCGCCAACGCCCACCAGATGTTCTCGCCCGACCTCCAGGGCACGATCTTCGGCCAGCACGCCCTGGACGCTGTGGCGACGCCGCCACTGATGTAACGACTTCGGCGTCGCGGCGGGAACGCCGTCCGGGACGGCACGTTGTCTGAGGGTGTTCCCCTCAGGCCCTCCCATGAAGCTCGCATTGACGACCCTCGGTGTCCTCGCACTGATCGCAGGCACCGCCAGCGCAGCGCTCTTCGGTTCGTCCGACCAAAACGGAACCGCGGCGACCCTTGCGCCCAAACCCCTCGCTCCGGTCGTCGCCTCGACCGTCCCCCTTCCTGAGCCCGCCCGGCGCGCCCCGGCGCCGCTGTTCAAGGTGAAGGGAGAGCCCGTCCCGCAGCTTGGCCTGGCCAAGCACATGCCTTACGTGGCGCCGGCAGCGGACGATAAGTCCGACAGTCCACCGCAGGCGCTCGCGACCGAGCCCTTGAAGATGGGCGAGGATGCCGCCCGGGCCGCCATCACGACCGACGGCTACAAGTCCATCCGCAGCATCACGCGTGCCGCGGACGGAAGCTGGACCGCCCGGGTTCTGCGCGGCAACACCGAAATTGGCGTGACGGTGAGCGCTGACGGCCGCGTCAGCGCCGACTGAGGCCGACTGAGGTTTCCCGTAGGCAGCCCGCACCCGAGCGGGCTAGGATCGTCCCCAATAAGGATATGGGAGGAACGATCCAATGCGTATCAGGCGTCGTACGTTCGGCCGTCTTGCGGCAGGCGCGGCAGCGGGCATTGCCGCTCCGGCGATCGCGGAGAACAAGCCGTTCACCATCGGCTTCAGCATGAACATGACCGGCCCGCTCGCGCCCAACGGCAAGGCGGCGCTGCTCGCCTCGCAGATCTGGGAAGAGGACATCAATGCCAAGGGCGGCCTGCTCGGCCGGCCGGTGAAGCTCGTCTACTACGACGACCAGTCCAACCCCTCGACGGTGCCGGCGCTCTACACCAAGCTGCTCGACGTCGACAAGGTCGACATCATCGCCTCGAGCTACGCGACCAACATGGTGGCGCCGGCGATGCCGATCGTCATGCAGCACGAGCGGACCTTCTTCTCCCTGCTCGGCCTCGCGGCGAACAGCGAGTTCAACTACAAGCGCTACTTCTCGATGACGCCGACCGGCGGCCCGCATCCCAAGGAATCCTTCGCCGAGGGCTTCTTCGAGGTGGCCGCGGCGCAGAACCCGAAACCGATGACCGTGGCGATGTGCGGCGCCGACGCGGAGTTCCCGCGCAACGCCATGGACGGCGCGCGCTCCGTCATCAAGCGGCTCGGCCTCAAGATCGTCTACGACAAGACCTATCCGCCCAACACCGCCGACTACACGCCGGTGGTGCGCGCGATCCAGGCCACCAACCCCGACATCTTCCTCGCCTGCTCCTATCCGGCGGACACGGTCGGCCTGGTCAAGGCGAGCCATGAGGTCGGCTTCAAGCCCAAGCTCTACGGCGGCGGCATGGTCGGTCTGCAGGCGACCGCCATCAAGACGCAGCTCGGTCCGCTGCTGAACGGCATCGTCGTCTACGACTTCTGGCTCCCCTGGGCGGGCTTCGCGTCCGACGAGGGCCGCGCCTTCGTGAAGAAGTACCAGACCAAGTCGGAAGCGGCGGGCGTCGACATCCTCGGCTACTACCTGCCGCCCTTCGCCTATGCGCGCATGCAGGTGATCGAGCAGGCAGTGAAGGCCGTCGGCAGCACCAACGACGACAAGCTCGCCGACTATTGCCGCAAGACCACCTTCAAGACGGTGGTCGGCGACATCGCCTTCAACGAGCAGGGCGAATGGGCGACCGCGCAGGTCATGGCGGTGCAGTTCCAGGGCATCCAGGGTAACGGGCTCGACCAGTTCAAGGATCAGAAGACCGAGGTGATCCTGTGGCCGACCAAATACAAGACCGGCAACATCGTCTATCCGTACAATCCGAGCTAAGCGCCTAGATAGAACTCGCGGATCAGGTCGTTGTTGTTGAGGGCTTCAGCCGAATCGCCCGTGAAGGCGATTCGGCCATGCACGATCACGTAGCCGCGGTCGGCGATCCGCACCGCCTGGGTGAAGTTCTGCTCGGCCATCAGGACGGTGAGATTGAAGCCTTCCTTGAGCTCCTTGATCTTGTCGATGGTGCGCTGAACCAGCAGCGGCGCCAGGCCGACCGACGGCTCGTCGATCAAGAGGATGCGCGGCGCCGACATCAGCGCGCGCGCCAGCGCCAGCATCTGTTGCTCGCCGCCGCTCATGGAGCCCGCGAGCTGCCGGGCGCGCTCCTTGAGCCGCGGAAAGGTCTCGAAGCAAAAGTCGAGATTTCGCTGGATCGCCGAGCGCGCGGTCGGCCGGAAGGCGCCCAGCAGCAGGTTCTCGGTCACCGTGAGCTTGGGGAAGAGCCGCCGGCCCTCCGGCACGAAGCCGATGCCGAGATCGACGATCTCCTCGGTCGAGCGGCCGACCAGCTCGAAGGTCTTGCCGTCTATCGTCGCCTGGATGGTGCCGGAACTCGGCCGCACCATGCCCATGATCGACTTCATCAAGGTCGACTTGCCGTTGCCGTTGGTGCCGAGCAGCGCCACCGTCTCGCCGGCGCCGACCGACAGCGACACGTCGTCGAGCACCCGCACGGCGCCGTAGCCCGCGACCAGGCTGGAGACGGTGAGGCTACTCGCCAAGATACGCCCTCACGACTTCGGGATCGCGCACCACGTCCTTCGGGTTGCCGTCGGCGATCTTGCGGCCGGCAACCAGCACGGCGAGCCGCTGCGAGAACTCCATGACGGCGCGCATGATGTGCTCGATCATGATCACCGTGACACCCTGGCCGTTCAGCCGGATCAGCAGCGCGATGATCTCGTCCACCTCGGCGTGGCTCAGCCCCGCCATCGCCTCGTCGGCGATCAGGAGCTTCGGCGCCGCCGCCATGGCGCGCGCGAGCTCGAGCTTGCGCATCTCGATCTGGGTGAGATCGCGCGGCAGGCGATGCGCCTTGTCGGCGAGGCCGACCTGCGCCAGCAGTTCGAGACAGCGGGCCAGCAGTGCCGGGCCGGCCAGCGCCTGCCCGTCCCGCGCGTTCACCGTGTAGAGGATCGGAATGCGCAGATTCTCGGCCAGCGTCAGGCTGCCGAAGGGCCGCGGCAGCTGGAAGCTGCGCGCCAGGCCGCGTCGCGTGCGCTGGTGCGCCGTCAGCCAGTTCATCTCGACACCATCGAAGCGCACGCTGCCCTGCTCGTTGCGCAGCGTGCCGCAGATGCAATTCACCAGCGTCGACTTGCCCGACCCATTGGGACCGATCAGGCCGAGCCGCTCGCCGGCCTGCACCTCGAGGTCGACCTCCTGCAGGGCGGTGAAGCCGCCGAAACGCTTGCTGAGCCGCTCGACATGCAGCAACGCGCTCATCGCGGCTTCCTCTTGAACAGGCCGACAATGCCCTGCGGCGCCAGGATCACGAAGACGACCATCAGCACGCCGGTGATCAGCACGCCGAAGGCCGGGTTGAGGTCGAAATAAGTATAAAGAGAGCTGGCGCGGATATATTCCTGCAGACCGCCCACGAAAACAGCGCCGATCAGCGGCCCGACCCAGCTCATGGTGCCGCCGATCAGCGGCATGGCGATGGCGTTGACGGCGTAGTTCAGGCTGAAGCCTGAAGCAGGATCGAGATAGGTCACGTAGTACGGCAGCGGCGCGCCGGCCATGCCCATGAAGCCGCCGCTCAGCGCCGTGGCGATCAGCTTCAGCTTGAGCGTCGGCACGCCCGAAGCCTCGGCCGCCGCCTCGTCGTCGCGGATGGCGGCAAAGCCGTAGCCCAGCGCCGAGCGCTCGATGGCCCGCGCGGTCGCCAACGACACGACGCAGAGGCCCAACATGACCAGGAACAGGTACTGGATGTACTCGCCGCCGATCAGCGGCGCGAGCCGAGGCCTCAGCACATAGGCGCCGCGCGCACCGCCGACGAAATCCCAGTTGGTGATCAGCGTCTGCACCACGACGGCAAGCGCCAGCGTCGCGATCGAGAAGAACACGCCGCGCAGCCGCAGGGTCAGATAACCGGTGCCGAGCCCGACCAGCGCCGCCAGCACGCCGCCCACCAGGATCATCACCGGCAGCGGCATCCACGGTGTCAGCTTGTACATGACGACGCTCGAATAGGCGCCGATGGCGAAGAACGCCGTGATGCCGAAGTTCACGTAGCCGGTGTAGCCGCCCAGGATGTTCCAGGCGGTGCCGAGCACGATGTATTGCACGACGACGTAGGCGGCGAAGAAGGCGTAGCTGTTGTCGATCCAGCGGGCGATGCCGAAGACCGCAGCCGCGGCCACCGCCAGCACGCCGATGAAGGCGATATGGCCGAGGCCGCGCAGGCCCTCGCGTTCCTCCTCTTCCCTAGCGACCGAGGATACCACTAGGCCTCACTGCAAGGGTGATGAGCAGCACGCCGAACGACACCGCAGGCGCCCAGGAAGGGCCCAGGAATGTCGCGGTCAAGTTCTCGACGACGCCCAGCGTCACCGCTGCGATCACCATGCCGGGAAAGCTGCCGAGGCCTCCCAGGACGCAGATCGCGAAGATGCGGCCGATATATTCGCGGCCGATCGAGGGCTCGATCGCCTGGATGACGATGATCATGGCGGCGCCCCCCAGCGAGGCCGTCGCCAGCGAGATCCCGAAGGCGATGCGCTTGATCTTCGTGGGATTGGCGGCCATCAGCCGCAGTGCCTGCTGATCCTGCGCCACGGCCTGGATGGCGCGGCCGACGAAGGTGCGTGACAGGAAGAGCTGGAGGCCGCCCACCATCACCAGGCCGAGTGCGAAAGGCACCAGCAGCCGCCATGGCAGCTCGATCACGCGGAGATCGAGATTGCCGCTGACGTACCAGGCCTGCACCGAGCGGAGGTCGACGCCGAAGGCCAGGATCAACCCGACCTCGGCGATGAACAGGATGCCGAAGAAGAAGGAAAGGCCGCGCAGCGACTGGTCGTCGCGCCGCTCGAAGGCGACATAGTAGATCTGATAGAGCGCCATGCCGAGCAGGTAGAAGAAAGGCATCGCGATCACCGTCGCCAGGATCGGGTCGAGGCCCAGATAGACGTTTGCGAGGTAGGCGACGTAGGAGCCGAGCAGGATGAAGGCCGGATGGGCGATATTGACGATGTCGAGCAGCCCGAAGGAGATCGCCACGCCGATCGAAACGGCGGCATAGAATCCGCCCAGCAGCAGGCCGGAAATGACCGCGTTCACCAACAGATCGAGCGAGCCCGTCATGGCGACCTTGTCATGGTGCCTGTATTCCTCCCCTTGCCTGGCGATGTCTCGCCTTACTTGTTGGGCCGCAGTGTCGCCGGACGGCGGACGGTTGCCTAGTACCTTTTTCCGCCGCTCGCTATGATCGGCTCAACATTGGGGATGGACCATGCGCTTCGGACTGTTCGGCGGCGCGCGCACCAAGCGCAGCATCGGCCTGGAAGACAGCCAGGGCTACGAGAGCTTCATCGAGTACGTGATGGAAGCCGATCGCCTCGGCTTCCATCAGAACTTCATGGTCGAGCACCATTTCACGGGTCAGGGGCAGGTTTCCGCCTCGATGACCGTCCTCGCCTATCTCGCCGCGCGCACGCGCAACATCCGACTCGGCACCGCCGTGGTCGTGCTGCCCTGGCACAATCCGGTGCTGATCGCCGAGCAGGTCGCGACGCTCGATCTGCTGAGCGGCGGCCGCGTCGATTTCGGCGTCGGCAAGGGCTACCGCAAGGCCGAGTTCGAGGGCTTCTGCATCCCCATCGACGAGGCGACCGAGCGCTTCGACGAGGCCATGGAGATCATCCGCAAGGCCTGGACGACGGAAGGCCGGTTCAGCCACCGGGGCAAGCGCTGGCGCTACGAAAACGTCGTGGTCGAGCCCGAGCCGCTGCAGCGCCCGCATCCGCCGCTCTGGATGGCGGCCGGCAGCCAGGACAGCATCCGGCGCGCCGCGCGCGAGGGCTACAATCTCCTCCTCGACCAGTTGGCCCAGACCAGCCAGATCATCCAGCGCATCGCCCTCTTCCGCGACGAGTGCGAGAAGATCGGCCGGCCCTACGATCCCATGATGGTCGCGACCGCGCGGCCGCTGCAGATGATCCATCATGAGAGCGAGCGTGCGGCAGCCTACGAGACGCGCAAGCGCGTGCTGAGCGTGATCGGCGATCTCGCGCGCGACAAGCTCGCCGACCGGGTTGAGGACGACACGGCACCGCTGCTCGGCCTGCCGCACGAGGTGATCGCCCGCCTGAAGGAGCTCGAGGCAGGCGGCGCGCACAATATCCTGCTGGTCGATCCCAATGCCTCGGTCGCGAACCTGCGGGCCTTTGCCCGCGAAGTGATGCCCGCCTTCCAGGCCCGTTCGGCGACGGCCGCGGAGTAAGAGCCAAAAATGGACAGCTTCGACTATGTGATCGTGGGCGCGGGCTCGGCCGGCAGCGTGCTGGCTGCCCGCCTCAGCGAGGACGGCAAAAACACGGTCTGCGTGCTGGAAGCAGGTCCCAGCGACTGGCACCCGTTCATCCACATTCCCGCGGGCTTCATGTACACACTGGTGAATCCGCGGGTGAACTGGCTCTACACGTCCGAGCCCAGCGAATGGACCGGCGGCCGGCGCATCGCCGCTCCGCGCGGCAAGACGTTGGGCGGCTCGAGCTCGATCAACGGCCACATCTACAATCGGGGCCAGCGGCTCGACTTCGACGGCTGGGCGCAGCGCGGCAACCTCGGCTGGGGCTATCGCGACGTGCTCCCCTACTTCCGCCGGACCGAGAATCGCATGGCGAGCGATGCCTCGTCGGTCGATCCGACCTTCCGCGGCAGCGATGGCAGCCTGCCCATCACCGATCTCGAGTGGCGCGATCCCTTGTGCGAGGCCTTCATCGAAGGCGCGGTGGAGATGGGCATCCCGCGCAACCGCGACTACAACGGCACCCAACAGGCGGGCGTGAGCTACGTCCAACGCATCATACGCAACGGCCGTCGCGTCAGCGCGGCGCGCGGCTATCTGCATCCCGCCATGTCGCGCGCCAATCTCAGCGTGCGCACCAACGTGCATGCGACCAGCCTGATCCTCGACGGCAAGCGCGCCGCAGGCGTGCGCTATCTCAAGGGCGGCCGTGGCGGCGCGCCGGTCGAGGTGCGCGCCAACAGGGAAGTGATCCTGTGTGGCGGCGCCGTGAACTCGCCGCAACTGCTGCAGCTTTCCGGCATCGGCCCAACGCCGCTCCTGAAATCCCTCGGCATCGAAGTGAAGCACGAGCTCCCGGGCGTCGGCGAGAATCTGCGCGATCACTATGCGCCGCGCTTCGTGGCGCGCGTGAAGGACGCCCCGACCATCAACGAGAAATCGAGGGGCCTGCCGCTGGTCCGCGAGGTGCTGAAATACGCCTTCGGGAAGCAGAGCATCCTCGCCCTCAATCCGACCCTGATCTACGTCTTCTGGAAGTCCGATCCCAACGTCGAGAACTACGACCTGCAGTTCACCTTCACGCCGGCGAGCTACAAGGAGGGCGTGCAGTCGACCTTGGACGACTTCCCCGGCATGACCATCGCGTCGTGGCAGCAGCGGCCCGACAGCATCGGCTATGTGCGGGCCAAGTCGGCCGATCCGTTCGCGGCGCCGACCATCCAGCCGAATTACCTCGCCGCCGAAAGCGACCGGACGGTGCTGCTGGCCGGCATGAAGATCGCGCGCAAGCTGCTGCACTCCAAGCCACTGGAGAAATACTACGACCGCGAGGAGTTCCCGGGCAGCGAGAAGCAGTCGGACGAGGAGCTGATGACGGCCGCCAAGCAACGCGGCACGACGACCTTCCATCTCATGGGCACCTGCCGCATGGGGCCGGACAGCGATCCGACGTCAGTGGTCGACGATCAGCTCCGGGTGCGTGGCCTGTCGAACCTGCGCGTGGTCGATGCCTCGATCATGCCGACCATGCCTTCGGCCAACCTCAACGCCTCGGTGCTGATGATCGCCGAGAAAGCAGCCGACATGATCCGGGGCCGGCCGGCGCCGGAAACCGTCAAGCTCCCGGACTGATCGGTGGTGGACGAGCCAGCCGTCGAGGTCATCGCCCGGCTGACGCCCGAGATCCTGCGCGCGCTGCATGTGCTGGAATTCGCGAGCCGCCATCTCGCGCCCGCGACGCTCGATCGCCTGATCGCCACCGTCGCCGAGCGCAAGAGCGACCTCGACGGCGCGCTCGAAGACTCGAAGGCGCTCGCCTGGCCCGAGCGCTTGCTGCCGGCCCGCGACTGCCTCGAGACGGCCGCGACCCTTGCCCGCGACAGCATCGCCGCCCTTCTCGCTGCCGGTGAAGAGGAACAGCCCATCCTCGCCGCCTATCGCGCGCTGCGCGGCTACGCCCGTGCCGCCGAAGCGATCTATCCGATGGCGCCGCATTTGAAACCGGTCAGCAGGTTCTTCCTCGAAGCGGCGAGGCGCGACGACGAGGCGCTGATCGAGCAGCTCGCCGACCCGCGGCCGGACACCGGCGTCACCCATGTCGGCGGCCCGGCCGGAACGCGCGGCGGCTTCTCGCTCTACGCGCCGGAGAACTACGACCCGTCCCGCGCCTATCCGCTGGTCGTCGCCATGCACGGCGGCAGCGGCAATGGCGGCGCCTTCCTGTGGAGCTGGCTGCGCGAGGCGCGCACGCGCGGCTTCCTCTTGATGGCGCCGACGGCGCGCGGCTCGACCTGGTCGATGCTGGAACCTCAGGTCGATGGGCCGAACATCGACAACATGGTCGCGGACGTCGCGGCCAAGTGGAGCATCGACGACAGTCGCAAGCTGCTGACCGGCATGAGCGACGGCGGGACCTTCACCTACGTGCTGGGCCTGCATGGCGATTGCCAGTTCACGCACCTCGCGCCGGTTTCCGCCGCCTTCCATCCGATGCTGCTGGGCATGGGCGATGCCGACCGCATACGCGACCTGCCGATCTACATCGTGCACGGACACGAGGACTGGATGTTCCCGCCCGAGCTGGCGCGCAATGCAGAACGCGCCTTGCGAAAGGCAGGCGCGAACGTGACCTATCGCGAGGTCGCCGACCTCTCGCACACCTATCCGCGCGACGAAAATGGCGGCATGCTCGACTGGTTCCTGAAGTAGAGGCAGGCGGAGGAAACAAGATGCGCGTTGGATTCATCGGGCTCGGCCTCATGGGCTCGGGCATGACCAACAATCTCCAGAAGGCGGGCCACAAGCTGGTGCTGCACGACCTGCGGCGGCAGGCGGCCGAGAAGCTTCTGGCCAACGGCGCGGAATGGGCCGAGTCGCCCAAGGCCGTCGCCGCCGAGAGCGAGGTCGTGTTCACCTCGCTGCCTGGCCCGCCGGAATTCGAGGCCGTGACGACCGGCAAGAACGGCCTGATCGAGGGCATGCAGAAGGGCCAGGCGCTGTTCGACCTGTCGACCAACTCGCCGACCGTGGTCCGCCGCCTGAACAAGGTGTTCGCCGACAGGGGCGCGCATCTGCTCGACAGCCCGGTGAGCGGCGGCCCGGCCGGCGCGGCCTCGGGCAAGATGGCGCTGTGGGTGTCGGGCGACGAGGCGAGCTACAACAAGTACCGGCCGGTGCTCGACGCGATGGGCGACCAGATCTTCTACATGGGCGATGTGGGCGCGGCCTCGGTCGCCAAGCTGGTGCACAACCTCGCGGGCTACATGGTGAACACGGCGCTCGCCGAATGCTTCACCATGGGCGTGAAGGCGGGCGTCGATCCGTTATTGCTGTGGAAGGCCGTGCGCCAGGGCGCCAACGGTCGCCGCCGCACCTTCGATACCTTGGCCGAGCATTTCCTGCCCAACCACTACGACCCAGCGCGCTTTGCGCTCAAGCTCGCGCACAAGGACGTGTCGCTCGCGACGCAGGTCGGCAAGGAGATGGGCGTGCCCATGCGGCTTGCCAATCTCACGCTCGAGGAGATGACCGAGGCGCTGGGCCGCGGCTGGCAGGCCCGCGATTCGCGCTCCTCGATGATCCTTCAGCAGGAGCGCGCCGGAGTGAAGATCGCCGTCGACCCGGAGGACCTGCGAGCGATCCTGCGGGCCGACAGCAACAATTAAAGCACGACGACTTTTTTGGAACCGAGTCGTCGCACGCGCCGCTCCGCTGCGAGCGGCGGGGCGACGACCGAAGCAAAAGTCGTCGTGCTGTAGCCTACTCGGCCGGCGCCAGCTCGCTCTGCGTGGTCGGGTCGGGGATGTGCAGGAAGAAGGCGCACACCAGCGACGAGACCAGGGTCAACAGGGCGAGCCCGTAGAGGCCGCCGGAGAAGGTGCCGGTCGCATCCTTCATCACGCCGATCCACCACGGACCGAAGAAGCCGCCGAGATTGCCGATGGAGTTGATCCAGGCGATGCCGGCGGCCAGCGCCGCGCCGCTCAGGAACATGGGCGGCATGGCGAAGAACGGTCCCTTCGAGCCGTAGAAGCCGGTCGTCGCCATGCAGACGCCAACCAGCGACCACCAGCTGCCGATGGTGAAGCCTGCCAGCAGGAGGCCAGCCGTCGATATCACGCAAGCCGCCAGCAGATGCCAGCGCCGCTCATTGGCCTTGTCGGAGGAGCGGCCCCAGGCGAACAGCGCGATCGCACCGCAGATATACGGAATCATCGTGACCCAGCCGACCTGCATGTTGCTGAGGCTGCCGAGCCCTTTGATGATCTGCGGCACGAAAAACAGGATGCCGAGGCTCGCCGTCACGATGCCGAAGTAGTTGAGCGACAGCAGCAGGACCTTCGGGTTCACCAGCGATTCCCAGAACGAGTAGACGCGGATCTTCTCCTTGGCCTTGCGTTCGGCGGTGAGCTTGTTCGTCAGCCAGTCCTTCTCCTCCTGGGTGAGGAACGTCGCCTGCTGCGGCCGATCGGTCATGACGAAGTAGCAGATGACGCCCAGCACGATCGTGGGCAGGCCCTCGGCGAAATACATGATCTGCCAGCCCTTGTAGCCGAACAGGCCGTGCAGGCTCATGAGCCCGGTCGAGATCGGCGCGCCGACGGCCACCGCGATCGGCAGGCCGATCAGGAAGCCGGAGACGATGCGCGCATGATGCTTCGCCGGAAACCAGTAGGTGAAGTAGAGGATCAGCCCCGGAAAGAAGCCCGCCTCGCCCGCGCCCAGCAGGAAGCGCAGGATGCCGAAGCTCGTCGTTCCGGTGACGAAGGCGGTGGCGGTCGCGAAGATGCCCCAGGTGATCATGATGCGCGCGATCCAGATGCGGGCCCCCACCTTCTCCATGATCACGTTGCTCGGCACCTCGAACAGGAAATACGCCCAATAGAAAGTACCAACGGCGAATCCGTAGTCGCCGGCCGACATGTGCAGGTCGTCGCGCATGGTGAGCGCCGCGAAACTGCCATTGATGCGATCGAGATACGCCAGAATGTAGCAAATCATCGCAAAGGGCAGCAGGCGCAAGTAGACCTTGCGCATGGTGCGGCCCTCGAGAGCCTCGTCCATCTAGTTTCCTTCCCTGTATATTGGCGACGTTTTCGCCGTCCGTTGATCAAGCTTCACACGATCTGTGAGGCGGCGTCGAGCGCAAAAGCAGTGGGGGAACGTCGTGAGCATCGCCATCCACAACACAACCGTCGTGACGGGCGACGACCGCGACACGGTAATCTACGGCGGCGCGATGGTGATTGACGGCGACCGCATTGCAGCAATCGGGCCCAGCGCCGAAATCCTGGACCGCTATCCGAAAGCGGAGAAGGTCGACGGCGGCGGCCAGATGGTCATGCCGGGCTTCGCCAATACCCATACGCATCTGACCATGACCTTGGCGCGCGGCGTGTTCGAGGACCTCTCGCCGCCGCACAAGCCACCCTTCTCCGGCGGCCTCTCGCCCATCCCCCTGCCCGACATGACGCCCGACGAGCGCCGGGTCATGGCTCAGCTCGGCGCGCTCGAGGCGATGAGGAGCGGCACGACCTTCCTGCTCGAGGATTCCAACGACATCGACCACTACGCGGAGGCATTGGCCGGCACGGGCCTGCGATTCCTGTTCGGTGAGCGGGCCTACGACCGCACCGGCACCTCGATCGGCGATCCCGCGCCCTACCAGCTCGACCGCGCGCTGGGCCAGCGCCACATCAAGACGATCGAGCGCAACTTCAGGGACTGGAACGGCAAGGCCGACGGCCGCATCCGCATCGCCATCTCCGCCTGGGCGCCCGACATGTGCTCGCCCGAGCTCCTGCAGGAGCTGAGCGCATTGCAGAAGCAGCTCGGCACCTGGATCACCATCCATCTCAATCAGATCTGGGGCGAGGTCGCGGCGGTGAAGGCGCATCGCAATCGCCTGCCGACCGAGTATCTCGCGGACCTCGGCTTCCTGAACGACAAGGTCATCTGCGCCCATTGCCGCTGCATGGAGCCCTCCGAGGAGAAGCTGCTCGGCCAGGCGAAGACGATCGTGGCCTTCAACGCCGCGATCGCGGCGCGCCGGGGCTTGAGCCCGCGCATCGAGTCGCTGGAGAGCCAGGGCTGCACCATCACCATGGGCTCCGACAACATGGCGGAGGACATGGTCGAGGTGATGCGCACCGGCCTGTTCATGGAGCGGGTGCGCCGCGAGAACGGAAGGCTGCCGACGCCCGAGCAGGCGCTGCGCTGGGCGACGCGCAACGGCTATCGCGCCTTCGGCATGCCGGACGGCGGCTGGCTCGCCGCCGGCAACAAGGCCGACCTCGTCATGGTCGACCTGCAGCGCGCGCATCTCGTGCCGATGCTGCGCGCGGTCTCGAACTTCGTGCACAACGGGCAGGCGCGCGACGTCCGGTCGGTGATGGTCGACGGCAAGTGGCTGATGCGCGACGGCGCCGTGCTGACCCTCGACGAACCCCGGCTGATCGCCGAGGCCCAGCAGGTCGCCAACAAGGCCTGGTCGCGCCAGTTCCGTTCGGGCTTCAAGCCGCCCGCCGGCTTCTCGCCGGCGGCGCTGCCCTGACCTACTCCACGGTCATGCCGGCATCGCGGACGATCCCGGCGTAGCGGGCGCGCTCGCTCTTGATGAAATCAGCGAAGGCATCGGGCGTGGAGGCGACCATCACGCCGCTCTGCGTCGCCACGACCGACTTCACGGCGTCCGACTGGCCGGCGCGCGACACCTCGGCGCTGATCTTGGAAAGCAGCTCGGCCGGCAGCCCCTTGGGTGCAACCAGCCCGTACCAGGCGACGGACTGGTAGCCCGGCACGCCCGCCTCATCGACGGTGGGCAGATCGGGATAGTCGCTGCTGCGGGTCTTCGACGAGACAGCGAGCGCGCGCACCTTGCCCGAGCGCACCTGCGCCGGTGAGTTGGGCTGGATGATCATCATGCTGACATTGCCCGCCATCAGGTCCTGCAGCGCGGGATTGCCGCCCTTGTAGGCGACGTGCGTGAGGTTGATCCCGGCCATATGCGCGAACAGCGCGCCGGCGAGATGCTGCGAGGACCCATTGCCGCCCGAGGCATAGGTGAGCGGCGGATCGGACTTCTTCGCGAGCGCCAGCAGCTCGGGTAGCGTCTTGGCCGGCACCGAGGGATGCACCATCACGAGCTGCGGATAGGTGGCGATCAGGCTGATCGGCGTGAAGTCGCGGTCGGTGTCGTAGGGCAGCTTCTTGTAGATCAGCGGATTGGTGGCATGGCCCATCGCCACCAGCTCGAGCGTGTAGCCGTCGGGCGCCGCCTTGGCGACCTGCTCGCCCGCGATCACCCCGTTGGCGCCGGGACGGTTGTCGCTGATCACCGTCTGGCCCCAGGCCTGGGTCAGATGCGCGCCCAACGCGCGCGCCAGCAGATCGGTCGTGCCGCCCGCGGCGAAGGGCACGATCATGCGGATCGGCTTGTCGGGATAGCCCTCGCCGCGCGCCGCGGCGGGCGCCAGCGCCAGGCCGCCCAGGAAGGCCCTTCGCTTCAAGACCGGGCGCTTCATTGCAGGTAGTAGCCCGACGGCGTGCCTTTCACCGTGGTGCGCTCGAGATGGCGGATCTCCCCTTCCTCGTAGTCGCCGAGGGCGATGTGCATGGTGCAGCGATTGTCCCACAGCACGATGTCGTCCTGCTGCCATTGATGGCGATAGACGAATTGCGGGCGCGTCGCGTGCTTCACCAGGTAGTCGATGATCGGCTTGCTCTCTTCCGGCGTCATGCCGACCAGGCGCGAGACCTTCTCGCCGATATAGAGCGCCTTCCGGCCGGTCTCGGGATGGACGCGCACCAGCGGCTGGGCGATCGGCGGATTGATCGCCGCCTGCTCGCGCTCGCGCGCGGCGTTGGGATCGGTGACCTTGCGCCGCCCGGTATGGATGCCGTGCAGCGGCTCGATCATCTTCTTCATGCCGTCCGACAGCGTCTCGTAGGCGAGGTACATGTTGGTGAACATGGTGTCGCCGCCGACCGGCGGGATGGTGATGCCGCGGAGCAGCGAGCCCAGCGACGGCTCCAGGGTGAACGACATGTCGGAGTGCCATTGCTGGCCCGTGTACTTCGACGCGGACTCCTTGCCGCCCTCTTCCGGGATGTTCGTGACCAGCAGCAGCTCGGGATAGTCCGGGTGACGATCGCGCGGCAGGGAATCGTGCCGGTCGAGCTCGCCGAAGCGGCGGCTGAAGGCGATATGCTGCTCGCGCGTGATCTTCTGCTTGCGGAAGAGAAGGATGCCGCGCTCGAGGAAGGTGCGGTGGATCTCGTCGAATTCCGAGTTGCTGAGCGACTTGGCGAGATCGGCGCCCAGGATCTCGGCGCCGAGCGCGTTCGACAGGCGTCTGGTGGTGATCGGCATCTTCACACGGTGCGCATCGGGCCGTGGTCCGTCAAGCCGCAGAGGTCATGCGATATCGCGCAGCGAGCATTTCGTTGTTGGCAGACGGCGCGCGCGGAGAAATATTGAGCCGACATGATCGCGCCTCTCAGCCTGTCGAATGTGCTCACCGTGGTGCTGGCCGTCACCTGCATGACGACGCTGCTCGCGCAGTCGTCGGGAGGCGTCCTCAGGATGTGGCGACTTGCGGTGCCGGCCTCCTGTGCTGCGGTCGATGCGATGGTGCTGTTGGCCGGCGTGTTCGACGCGACGTTCCTGCATGATGCGGAATGGTTGGTGGCCGGCATCGCCGGCAGCGTGGTGGGGCGCATGCGCGGCGCGGCGATGATGGTCGAGGCGGATCATACGCGGGGCCTCGTCCGCCTGCCGCGCTCGGTCGACGGGTTGATCGTGGCCGGCGTCCTGGTCATCGCCGCCTTCCTCGATTTCGCGGGCGCGGCGCTCGCCGATCCCGTGCTCGAGCCGCAACATGTCGCGGCGATCTCGGCCTTCTGTGCCGGCTATCTCGGCTGCCGGGCGCTGGCGATGATCCTGCGCGCCCAGCAGGCGCCGCACGTGCAGCTGCGCGACGCCTGATCGCTCTCTCGCTTCGACTCAGCGCTGCGAGGTCATCGGCGGGCGCCGATCGAAGCCGTCGTCCGCTCCGACGCACCAGTTGAGCTGCTGCAACGGCAGGCGCTGCGCATTGGCGACCATGGCGACCGCGTCGCGATCGATGCAGCGGCTGCCCGCGGCGTTGTAGACCGGCGCCATCAGGCCGCCGCCGTCGTGGCCCGCGCCCAGCAC
>DATJWN010000003.1:0-5665 GCA_035501235.1 Reyranella sp. | reverse complement strand
TACTTGTGCGGGTCGTCGCTCACCAAAGCGATGCGGCGCACGCCCTCGGCATGGACCTGCTGGCTGATCGTCCAGGGATGGACGTTGCCGTCGTGCGGCTGGCCGCCGGTCATGGCGACGGCGTCGTTGTAGAGGATCTTGTAGGTGATGTTGGTGTTGGTGGCGATCGCATGGCGGATCGCGAGATAGCCTGAATGGAAGTAGGTGCCATCGCCCAGGTTCTGGAAGATGTGCGGCACGTCGGTGAAGTGGCTGGCACCGACCCATGGCACGCCCTCGGCGCCCATGTGGGTGAAGGTCTTGGTGTTGCGCTCCATGCCGATGGCGAGCGTGTGGCAGCCGATGCCGGCCATCGCCATCGAGCCGTCGGGCACTTTGGTCGAGCTGTTATGCGGGCAGCCGGAGCAGAAATAGGGCACGCGGGCCATGCCGGCCTCGTTGCGCACCTGGCGGCCGGCGCGGCGCTTCAGCATCTCGAAGCGCTGCCTGGTGCGCTCGCCGAAGGCATCGAGGCCGAGCCGCGCCACGAGGGCGGAGGCGATCTCGAACGGAGTGAGCTCGCCGTCCGACTTGAAGAGCTTCTGGCCGTGCTCGTCCTTCTTGCCGACGACGACCGGACGATGGTCGGCCGGCGCGTTGAACAGCGCATCCTTCAGTTGCTGCTCGATGATCGCGGCCTTCTCCTCGACGACCAGGAGCTCGCGCTTGCCGCCGGCGAAGGCGACCGCGCCTTCGGTCTCGAGCGGCCAGACGAGGCCCACCTTGTAGATCGCGATGCCGAGCCGCTCGGCTTCGGCATCGTCGATGCCGAGCTCATCGAAGGCCTGGCGCACGTCGAGATAGGACTTGCCGACCGTGACGATGCCGAAGCGCGCATCGGGGCGGCCCAGCATCAGCTTGTCGAGCCGGTTGGCGCGCCAATAGGCCAGCGCTGCCGGATGCTTCAGCGTGAGAACGCGCCGTTCCTGGCCGAGCCATTCGTCGGGCCAGCGGATGTGCGGACCTTCGGGCGGCATGTTGAAGTCGGTGGGCGTATGGATCTCGACCCGGTGGGGGTCGACATAGACGGAAGCCGAGGAGTCGACGGCCTCGTTCAGGATCTTGAAGCCGATCCACAGGCCCGAGTAGCGCGACATGGCGAAGGCGTGCAGCCCGAAGTCGAGATACTCCTGCACCGAGGCCGGATGGAGGATCGGGATGCCCGCCGCCATGAGCGCGGGCTCGCTCTGATGCGCGAGGGTCGACGACTTCGCCATGTGGTCGTCGCCCGCCAGCACCACGACGCCGCCATGCTTGGACGTGCCGGCATAGTTCGCATGCTTGAAGACGTCGCCGCAGCGGTCGACGCCCGGCCCCTTGCCGTACCACATGCCGAACACGCCATCGTACTTGGCGCCGGGATAAAGATGGACCTGCTGGGTGCCCCAGAGGGCGGTCGCCGCGAGGTCCTCGTTGAGGCCGGGCTGGAACTCGATGTGGTTCTTCTTGATGAAGCGCTTGGCCTGCCACAGCGCCTGGTCGAAGCCGCCGAGCGGCGAGCCGCGATAGCCGGAGATATAGCCCGCGGTATTGAGGCCGGCGGCCTGATCGCGCTGGCGCTGCATCATGGGCAGGCGAACCAGCGCCTGCGTGCCGGTCAGGTATACGCGTCCTGTTTTGAGGACGTATTTATCGTCCAGGGTTACCGCTTGGGACATGGCAACCTCCCTGACCCTCAATATGGGGACGGTAGCGACAGAATGTTGCGCGATTCAACGTGGAACGCAGGCCGAGGTCCAAAAAGACGTTTTGCTAGCAAAGGCTTAAGCGGACGCGACGCGCCGTTTCATGGTTTCGTTCGACATTGAAACGTTGTAATCACGAGCCCCGTTTTAATTCGGCAACGCATTTCGATTAGCGCTTTCTCCCAATGGCCATTCTTATCACCGGCGTCGCCGGTTTCGTCGGCAGCCAGGTCGCGCGCGCGTTGCTGGCCCGGGGCGAGCAGGTCCTGGGTATCGACAATTTCAGCCCCTACTACGACCCGGTCCTCAAGTTCGCCCGGCTGAAGCCGCTGCGCGAGGACAAGGGCTTCACTTTTCTCGAAGCCGACATCGGCGATCGCGAGGCGATGCTCGCGCTGGCCGAAAAGCACGATCTTGACCGTATCGTGCACCTCGCGGCCCAGCCCGGCGTGCGCCAGTCGGTGACCGACCCCTACATCTACGCCCAGACCAACGTCATGGGCCATCTCGTGATCCTGGAACTGGCGCGCAGGGTGCAGGCCAATGGCGGTCTGAAGCACTTCGTCTATGCCTCGTCCTCCTCGGTCTATGGTGGCAATTCCAAGCCGCCCTTTGCCGTCGAGGATCGCGTCGATCATCCGATCTCGGTCTATGCCGCGACCAAGCGAGCGGGCGAGCTGATGACGGAGACCTACGTCCACCTGCACAGGATCCGGGCGACGGGTTTGCGCTATTTCACGGTCTACGGGCCCTGGGGCCGGCCCGACATGGCGCCGTACATTTTCGCACGCGCCATCCACGAGGGCCGCACGATCAAGCTCTTCCATCTGGGTTTCGCCCGGCGCGACTTCAGTTATATCGACGACATCGTGGCGGGGACGCTCGCCGTGCTCGACAAGCCCACGCCCGAGCCCGGCCACCGGCTGTATAATTTGGGCGCCGCCGACAGCGAGGACATCGCCCGCATCATCGAGCTGTTCGAGAGGGCCTTCGGCAAGAAGGCGATCGTCGAGCTGCATCCCGGCGAGCCGGGCGACATGCTGGAGACCTCCGCCGATATCACCGAGACCGTCCGTGATTTCGGCTGGAAGCCCAAGGTCATGGTGGAAGAGGGCATCCCGAAGTTCGTCGAGTGGTTCAAGGCCTATAACCGACTATAGTCGGCCGCGATGGCTGCTCTTCTCGAACTCAAAGGCCTGCGCCGCGCCTTTTACGGCCTCGACGTGCTGCGCGGTGTCGACTTCGCAGTGCAGGCGGGCGGCATCACCGGGCTGATCGGGCCCAATGGCGCGGGCAAGACGACGCTGTTCAACGTGGTCTCGGGGCTGGTGCCGCCCGATGCAGGCTCGATCCGTTTTGACGGCAAGGAAATCGCAGGCCGCTCGCCCGACGTCGTGAGCCGCGCAGGCCTCGTGCGCACCTTCCAGGTGGCGCGCGGCTTCCCGAAGCTCTCGGTCTTCCAGCACCTGATGCTCTACGGCCGCGACCAGCCGGGCGAGAGCCTGTGGCAGGCGATCGTCGGCAGCCGCGTCGCGCGCGAGCGTGAGGCCGCGCTGGCCGAGCGCGCCTGGGAGACGGCGCGGTTCCTCCGGCTCGATCATCTGATCGACAATCCGGCGACGGCTCTCTCGGGCGGCCAGAAGAAGCTCCTGGAGATCGGCCGCGCATTGATGGCCGAACCCAAGCTCGTGCTGCTCGACGAGCCGACGGCGGGCGTCAATCCGACGCTCCAGAATGAGATCGGCGAGCGGCTGCTCGAGCTGCCGCGCCGCGGCATCACCGTGCTGCTGATCGAGCACGACATGGGCTTCATCGCGCGCCTGTGCGATCCGGTGATCGTGATGGCCGAGGGCCGGGTGCTGACGCAAGGCACGTTCGATGAGGTGCGCAACGACCATCGCGTGCGCGAGGCGTATTTGGGACGCCGCGCAGCATGAGCCTGCTTGAAGTCGTGGAGCTGCGCGGCGGCTACGGTGCGGCGGATGAGATCGTGAAAGGCGCGGCCCTGCATGTCGAGCCACGGGAGATCGTGTCGCTGATCGGACCCAACGGTGCCGGCAAGTCGACATTGCTGAAGCTGATCGCGGGCCTGCTGCGTCCCGGCGCCGGCCGCGTGCGCTTCAAGGAGCAGGAGATCGCGGGCCTCGGCGCGCCGGCCATCAGCCGCCTCGGCCTCGCCTTCGTGCCGCAGGAGCGCAATGTGTTCGGCGCCATGACGGTCGCGGAGAATCTCGAAATGGGCGGCTTCCTCGATGGCGCGCATGCCCGCCAGCGCGCGGCCGAGCTCTACGAGCGCTTTCCCATGCTGGCCGACAAGCGCCGCGCCGCCGCGCGCACCTTGAGCGGCGGCCAGCGCCAGATCCTCGCCATGGCGATCGCGCTCATGAATGCGCCGGCGCTACTGCTGCTCGATGAGCCGACCGCCGGCTTGAGCCCGCGCGCGGCCGAGGAGCTGTTCGGCACGATCATTGCGCTGAATGAGGATGGCGTCGCCATCCTTATGGTCGAGCAGAACGCGCTGGAGGCGCTCGCCATTTCGTCGCGTGCCTATGTGCTGGTGCAGGGCCGCGCCGAGCGCGAGGGACGGGCTGGCGAGCTTGCCGCAGACCCGACCGTGCGCGATCTCTTTCTCGGGGGCAAAGCGGAGCCTATGCTCCGCGCAACAAGAGGGGACCTTTCATGAACCGCACTGTCTTCGGCCGCCGCACCGCGCTCCTGTCGGGCGTCGCCGCCTTCGCCGCGCCCGCCGTGCTCCGCGCGCAAGCCGATCCGATCAAGCTCGCGACCCTGACGCCGCTCACCGGCGCAGGCGGCAGCTACGGACCCGCGATGGCCAAGGCCGCGGCCGGCGTGGTCGCGGCAGTCAATGAGGCGGGGGGCGTGCTCGGCCGCAAGGTCGTGCTGACCAGCGAGGACGACCAGACCAATCCGGACGCGGGCGTGCGCGCGGCGCGCAAGCTGATCGATGTCGACAAGGTGTCGGCGATCATGGGGACCTGGGCCTCGGCAGTGACGACGGCGGTGGCGCCGCTCTGCTGGGAGAGCAAGACCTTCCTCACCAGCACCTCGGGTGCCGATTCGATCACCCTGTTGCCGCATCAGGGCTATCTCGTGCGCACGCAGCCCAACACGCAGCTCCAGGTCGGCCATGCCGGCGAGTTCCTGCTGTCGATCGGCTGCAAGAAGGCCTTCACCCTGGTGCCGCAGACGCCGTTCTCGCAGGCAAGCCTCGATGTGCTGAACCGGGTCATGACCAAGGGCGGCGGCGCGAGCAGCGGCCTGATCTACGACGACAAGAAGACGACGTATCGCACCGAGGTGGACCAGGCGCTGCGCTACGCGCCCGACGCCATCTTCTGCGCCGGCTACACGCCCGACACGGTCGTGCTGCTGAAGGATCTCTACCGTGCGGGCTTCAAGGGCAAGATCATCGGCCAGGCCTACGCGATCAACGCCAAGCTGATCGAGCAGGTCGGCCAGCCGGAGATCGTCGAGGGCGTCTATACCTTCGCCCCGTCGCCGGCCGAAGGCAGCGGCGCCTACGAGCGGGTGAAGAAGATCACCGGTCTCGCCAATCCCGATCCCTACAGCAGCCAGGTCTACGATCACGCCAGCATGGTCCTGATGGCGATGGCGCAGGCCAAGGACACGACCGGCACGGCGGTGAAGGACAATATCCGCAAGATCTGCCAGGGCGGCGGCAAGGCGGTCGACAATGCCGTCGACGGCATCAAGGCGATCGCCGCGGGCGAAAAGGTCGACTATGCCGGCGCCTCGGGCCCCTGCGACTTCGACGACAAGGGCGACATCCTCGACTGCAAGTTCCGCTACGAGCAGCTCAAGGCCGGCAAGCCCACGCTCGTGAAGATCTTTTGATCGCCATGCTCATGCGGACCGCGGGCCTCCAGGCCCGCCTCACGAGCGGGCCTGGAGGCCCGCGG
>DATJWN010000002.1:0-5991 GCA_035501235.1 Reyranella sp. | reverse complement strand
CGGTGACTACTAGGGCATATTCCGTTCGGCTGGAATCAGCCGAACGGAATATGCCGATGATCGAGGCGTTTGCGGTCTAGTGGTCGTGCGGCGTGCGGATCGTGCAGCCGGGATGGGGGCAGATGAATCCCGTCGAGCCGTCGCGGGCCGCGTCGCCGACCCGGCCGCTGCCGTAGAACTCGCTGATGTCGAAATAGACCGAGTGACTCCGGCCATCCTCCGTGCCGAAAGTGATGCAATCGTAGTGTCGGCCGCTGCGGCCCTGCTGCAGGGATTGGCCGCGCCTTCTGATCCGCCCGAACGCGTGGCTCAGGTACCAGTACTCGGCGTCGACGCCCCCGTCCTCGTCCGCCGTATGGATGACGACGGCGTCCGGCATCGAGGAGCCCGTGCCGCCGGACACCTCGATCGGCGCGTCGTCTCGGGCGCCGCGGCTGCCCCGGCCGATGATCTCGTCCAGCGCGACCTCAAGCCCCTTTTCTCCCGAGCCGAGATAGGCATCCAGCATGGCGACCAAGGCCGCCTTCCCGTGCGTGCGTCGGCTGAATTGCGGCTCTGCCTGGATCGAGACGAAGTCGCCGCTGCGATAGGCCATCAGCGTGCGCTGGATGTCCCGGTAGATCGCGTGGGCCGCCCGCTCGGGATTGCCAGCCAGCGTGGCCGAGTCGTCCATCCACGCCTTGGTGTTCGCGAAATACTTGCCGAGGAGAGCGAGCAGCGGTTCGCGGACATCCGTGACGTCCTTGACCGCGATGCCGCCCGCGATGTGGGTGACCAGCGTCACCAGGGCATCGTGCCCGGTGAGCTCGAAGGCGCCGCGGCCACCCTCCTTCCAGCCCGCGATCGCCTGGCGAAGGCCGCTCGCGAAGACCTCCTTCGGATCCTTCTTGCCGCCAAACGGCCAACGAAAAGCGACCATGTCATCCTCCCCTCTTCGCCCTTTCCATCGCCTCCCGGATCAGCTCCCGCGCCTCGTCGACGCCGCCCCAGCCCTTGAGCTTCACCCACTTGCCGGGCTCGAGGTCCTTGTAGTGGAGGAAGAAGTGCTCGATCTGCTGGCGCGTGATCTCGGGCAGGTCGGCGTGGCTCCCGACCGCGACGTAGCGCTGCGTGATCCGGGACGACGGCACGGCGATGATCTTCTCGTCGCCGCCGCCATCGTCCTCCATGCGCAGCACGCCGATCGGGCGCACGTTCATGATCGCGCCGGGCAGGATCGGCCGCGTGTTGGCGACCAGCACGTCGATCGGGTCGCCGTCGGCCGACAGCGTGTGCGGCACGAAGCCGTAATTGCCCGGATAGCGCATCGGCGTGTAGAGGAAGCGGTCGACCACCAGCGCGCCCGCCCGCTTGTCCATCTCGTACTTGATGGGCTCGCCGCCGATCGGCACCTCGATGATGCAGTTGACGTCGTTCGGCGGGTGGTCGCCGATCCGGATGGCGTCGAGGTTCATGTCTCGATCCTGCTCTTGCGTTCCGCCCGCCGCAATGGCGACACGAGATGTGCGTGCGCGGCGCTACTCGCGGCGCCGGCGATCCTGTAGTCTCCGCGCCCGATGCCGTTGCACTGCGTAGTCTCCGAGTCCGAGCACCTTGTCACCATGCGCACCGAGGGCGCGGTGACCTTCCCCGACCTGCAGGCCTTCCTGACCGACATGCGCGCGCGCTCGGCGACGAGCTACCGCAAGCTGCTCGATGCGCGCGAGGGCCATCTCGTCCTGAGCGAGGACGAGCTCGCCTCCTACGAGCGCCAGTCGATCGAATGCGCCGTCTACGACCGGCTCGGCCCCTACGCCATCGTCGCCACCGAGGCCTCCAAGCAGGCCCATGCCGCGCTGCTGACGCTGCTGCTCTCCAACACCCGCCGCCCCTCGGGCCTGTTTTCCAGCCCGACCGACGCCTATGAGTGGCTGCTGACGCAAGCCGTGCCGGGCAAGCTCTGAGGCCTCAGGAGATCCTGCGATAGCCGTAGAGCCAGGCCGCGATGTAGAGGCCGAGCGCGCCCAGCGCGAAGCCGGCCGAGAACACGCTGAAATCGTGGCGCTGCGGGACCTCGGCCCGCCAGAGCGCGAGGTTGGCGATCGCGAGCACGAGCACGACGCCGATCCAGTAGCCCGTGAGTGTCCGCATGGTCGGTCCACCTTTCCGGTTCGGCCTGCCGGGACTAAGCTCGGCGCCGTCACGTCCCGGGGGAGCGCGAGATGACGGCGTTTGCGGCGGGCAGGCCAACGCCCTTCCTATTGAACGCGCTGCTGGCGCTGACGGTCGCACTGACGGCGGCGCTCGCGATCGCGCGGCCGCTGGTGCCGGCGTCGCGCCTCGGCGACCTGCTCGACGCCACGATCTGCTGGGCGAGCGCCGCCACCTCCGACCGGCCGGCGACCAGGCCCACGGTCGTGGGCTCCGAGCCGCTCGCGAGCGACGCCGGCAAGCGCATCACCTCGATGATCGTCGACTTCCCGCCCAACGCCTTCAGCCCCGAGCATCACCACGAGGCCGACCTCTACGTGTACGTGCTGCAGGGCACGATCCATTCGCAGCTCGGCGGCCAGCCCGCGATGACCTACACGGCGGGCCAGAGCTTCTTCGAGCCCGAGGGCTCCGTGCACGTCTTCGCCGAGAATGCCAGCCCCACCGAACCCGCGCGCATCCTGGCCGTGTTCGTCCACCGCGAGGGCGCGCGGCTGATCGTGTTCCACTGACACGGGGGAGCAAAGCCGTTCTTTGCTATTGCAGACGAACGGCAGGGAACCTTTCGGGCAATTCCGGCGCTGTCACCTCACGATGGATGAACGGGAGAAGACCGCCCTGTCCGACGGACGGGTGGCGCGCGGGGCGCGGACCAAGCGGGAGATCGTGCAGGCCTATATCGCCCTGCTGCTCGAGCTGCGCCAGATCCCGACGGCAACCCAGGTCGCCCAGCGCGCGGGCTATTCGCTGCGCACGCTCTATGTCCACTTCGCCGACATCTCCTCGCTCAGCCTCGCGGCCTGCGACTACGCCATCGAGCTCGGCCTTGCGACCGCGGCGGCGACCGACCGGCTGGACGGCGACCGCGAGACGCGCATCCGCCAGCAGGTCGCGGTGCGCGCCGAGATCTGCGAGCGCTGGCTGCCGCTGTGGCGCATCATGCTCTATTACCAGGAGCTGGTGCCCGAGCTCGGCCAGCGCGTGAGCCTCGCCCGCCAGTTGATCCGCACCCGCATCGAGATCATGTACCGCGCCGAGCTGGCGGCGCTCGAGCCCTTCGCGCACACCGCCATGCTCGCCGCGCTGGAATCGCTCACCGACTTCGAAAGCTGGGGACGCCTGCGCGAGGATCACGGCCTGTCCTGCGAAGAAGCGTGCCGGTCCTGGATCCTGGTCATCGACCGGGTGCTGCCGCCGACTCCGTCGCCGGATCGGTGAAGTCGCTCATCGGCCGCAGGCTCGCGACGGTGAGCGCGTGGGCGAGAACGGCCGTCAGGCCGAAGCCGACGGCCAACCACAGCAACAGCACGAGCAACGGCCGCATGCGGACCCTTTCCTGGGCCCCGCTCCCACATTCCCTTTCCCGCCACCGATCATCTTCACGAACAGGCGGGACGCAACCTTATGTGCACGCCGCTTGAATGATCTCACTCGCGTGGAGATTTTTCAGTCGGGAGGGCGGAGGCTGCGAATTGGATCGACTGCAATTTCACTTCGCCTGTCGCACCGCCCGCGCGACCTCGCCCCATTGGGCCAAGGTCTTGGTGTCGATCTCGCGCCAGTGCGAGGCGAGATAGATCACGAGGCGGGCGGCGATGCCCCGGTAACGCGCGATCATCTTGTCGGCGACGTCGTCCCATTTGGCGACGACGGCGAACTGGTCGAGGATCTCGTCGGTGATCAGCGCCTGGCTGCCCGCGCTGTCGCCGGCCTTGAGGCGCTCGGCGAGCTTGTCGCGCAATCCAACGTAGCCGAGATCGTCGAACTGGAAGGCGTAGTTGGGCGTGGCGCCGTAGAAGCCGATCGTGGTCTTCGCTTCGCCCACTGCCGCCGCGCGCTCTTCCGGCGTGTCGCCCGCGGCCACGATCACCGGCACGATGAGATCGACCTCCTTCGGATCGCGGCCGGCGCGTCGCGCGCCCTCGGCGACACCGGGCAGCAGGTGCGTCTTTATATAGTGCTGCGAGTGCATGGGATGGACGTGCACGCCATCGGCCACCTCGCCCGCGACGCGCAGCATGTAGGGCCCGACGGCGGAGATATCGACCTTCACGTCCTCGTACGCGTGGCGCGGCGGCGTCCACTGCTCGGGTAGCAGGTTCATCTTGTAGTACGGCCCGTCGTGGGCGAGGCGGCCTTCTCGACGAAAGGCTCGGAGGCACGCCTTCACCGCCAGCACATAGTCCTTCATCTGCGGCGCGGGCTTGTCGAAGCGGCCGGCATAGCGGCGCTCGATATGCGCCTTCACCTGGCTGCCGAGCCCCAGCCGGAACTTGCCCTTTGTGTTCTGCGCCAGCTCCCAGGCGATCTCGGCCGAGACCATGGGCGAGCGCGCGAAGGCGATGGCGATGCCGGTCGAGAAATGCAGCGCAGGGGCCGCGAGCGAGGCGGCAGCGATGTTCATCCACGGCACCTGATGGCCCTCGGTGAACAGCATGCCCGAGAAGCCCGCGCCCTCCACGCGCCGCGCGAGATCGGCGACCGCGTCCCAGGTCGTGGCGCGCGTCATGACGTCGAATTCCATGGTTCCTCCCGGCGGCTTCTGTTCGGCCGCCTCCCTCTATGCCATCTTCCCGCCGGGGAGAAAAACATGCGTGCTCTGATCGTGCTTGCGAGTCTGGCCCTTGCCGCGCCCGCTGTCGGCCAGGACACAGCCGGCGCGGCCATCAAGGCGTTCGGCCTCGTCGGCACCTGGATGCCGGAGTGCCGCGCCGATGTCCGGGTCGGCTGCGAGATGACGCCGCCCGGCGCCAAGAAGGAGGGCTGGATGTGCGGCGGCAAGCTCTTCGAGGAGCTGCCGCAGCGTACGGTCTTCGCCGTGCCCGCGAGCGGACCCGCGATGCGCACGTCGACGGTGGCGAGCCCGGTGCCGGGCCGGCCGCCGGTGACCTCGACCTGGCCGATCCAGTCGGCCGCGCCGCTCGGCGCCGACCGTCTCAAGCTCCGCGTGACCATGACCGGCGACGACATCCAGCGCCCGCCGGGCCGGCCCGAGAACAAGGACAAGGGCGTGGTCTTCGACATCGTGCTGCTCAAGAAGGACGGCAGGATGCGCACGATGGATTTCGCGAGCGTCGACGGCGGGCGTGTCCATGTGAAGGACGGCTTCATGTACATCGACGGCGCCAGGCAGACGTGGCAGACGCCGGCCTTCGAACGCTGCGGAAGCTGACGCGCGACTTCGGTGTCGCGCGCGCGCCAGGTCGTGGCAACCCGCGAAAAGACGAAGGCCCCGCCTGACGGCGGGGCCTTCGCCCTGTTGTCTCGCCCGGTCCGCGCGCTTACGACATCGGGCCGAAGCTCATATGGTCGCCGCCGTCGGTGATCAGGTTCAGGTCGATGGCGAGCTCCTCGAGGGTGCGCACCCCGATCGGCAGCGAGGAATCCTCGACCAGCAGGCGCAGCTCGTCGATGCCGATGCGGCAGGCGACCGAGTAGAGCCGCTCGGCCTCCTGCGTGCGCACGGCCACGGCCTTTTCGGTCCGGTACCGGAGCAGCTCGCGGTCGTGCACGCTCTCCGCGGCGATGCCGTTGCTCGCCCGGAAATACTCGAGCACGATGCGGCGGACGCCCGACGGCGTCTGCTGCGAGCAGCAGAAACGGCTGCGGCCCGGCTGATGGGCGCGGATGACGCGGAGCTCGATCTTCTGGAGAAGCTCCGGGCAGCCGCGCTGGCGGGCCAGTTCGGCGAGGGCGTCGTACAGGGCGAGCCAGCGGCGGGCCGGCAGGGTGCCGATGCCGAACTCCTTGCGCGCCGTCTTCGGCACGTGCATCAGCACGCAGAAGCGGCCGACCCGGCGC
>DATJWN010000001.1:0-6448 GCA_035501235.1 Reyranella sp. | reverse complement strand
ATCCTCGAGGGAGCGCGCGATGGTCGGACCGTGGCCGAGTTAATGAGTTATGGCACCACCTTGCTTCGACGAAACGAGGTTATGGAGGGTGTGGCCGAGCTCATTGCCGAGGTGCAGGTCGAAGCCACTTTTCCCGACGGGACCAAGCTGGTCACCGTGCATCACCCGATCCGCTGAGGACCTGCGATGCAACCCGGCGACATCATCACCCGCGACGGCGAAATCGAGATCAACCAGGGCCGGCCGACGATTATGCTCGACGTGGCCAACACCGGCGACCGGCCGATCCAGGTCGGTTCGCACTATCATTTCTTTGAGACCAACGAGGCGCTGAAGTTCGATCGCAAGCGCGCCAAGGGCATGCGCCTCGACATCGCGGCCGGCACGGCCGTGCGCTTCGAGCCCGGCCAGTCGCGTACCGTGCGGCTCACGCCCTATCTCGGTGCGCGCGAAAGCCACGGCTTCCAGGCCAAGGTCTCGGGCAAGCTCGGGCCGATCGCCAAGGTCGGTCCGTCGAACGAGGGGCCGACGCGCATCTCGCGCGCGGCCTATGCCGGCATGTTCGGCCCCACGGTGGGCGACAAGGTGCGGCTGGCCGACACCGACCTCGTGATCGAGGTCGAGAAGGATCACACGATCTACGGCGAAGAGGTGAAGTTCGGCGGCGGCAAGGTGATCCGCGACGGCATGGGCCAGAGCCAGCGCACGCGGGCGCAGGGCGCCGTCGACACGGTCATCACCAACGCGCTGATCCTCGATCACTGGGGCATCGTGAAGGCCGATATCGGCATCAAGGACGGGCGCATCGCCGCCATCGGCAAGGCGGGCAATCCCGATGTGCAACCGGGTGTGAACATCATCATCGGGCCGGGCACCGAGGCGATCGCGGGCGAAGGCAAGATCATCACGGCGGGCGGCATCGACTGCCACATCCACTTCATCTGCCCGCAGCAGATCGACGACGCGCTCTACAGCGGCGTCACGACCATGATGGGCGGCGGCACCGGCCCCGCCCACGGTACGCTCGCGACGACGGTGACGCCGGGCCCTTGGCACATGGGCCGCATGCTGCAGGCGGCCGAAGGGCTGCCGATGAACCTCGGCTTCTTCGGCAAGGGCAACACGTCGAAGCCCGCTGGCATCAAGGAGCAGGTCGAGGCCGGCGCCTGCGGCCTCAAGCTGCACGAGGACTGGGGCACCACGCCCGCCGCCATCGACAACTGCCTCACCGTGGCCGACCGCATGGATGTGCAGGTCGCGATCCACACCGACACGCTGAACGAATCGGGCTTCGTCGAGACCACGCGTGCGGCCTTCAAGGGCCGCGCCATCGCGACGTTCCACACCGAGGGCGCGGGCGGCGGCCATGCGCCGGACATCATCCGGCTCGCCGGCGAGAAGAATGTCCTGCCCTCGTCGACCAACCCCACGATGCCCTACACGGTGAACACCGTGGACGAGCATCTCGACATGCTGATGGTCTGCCATCACCTCGATGCGCGCATTCCCGAGGACGTGGCCTTCGCCGAGTCCCGCATCCGCAAGGAAACGATCGCGGCGGAGGACATCCTCCACGACATGGGCGCTTTCTCGATGATGTCGTCCGACAGCCAGGCGATGGGCCGCGTCGGCGAGGTCGTGATCCGCACCTGGCAGACCGCTGACAAGATGAAGAAGCAGCGCGGGCGCCTCAAAGAAGAGAAGGGCGACAACGACAACGTGCGCGCCAAGCGCTATGTCGCCAAGTACACGATCAATCCCGCGATCACCCACGGCATCTCGCGCCACGTCGGCTCCATCGAGGTCGGCAAGCGCGCGGACATCGTCATGTGGGCGCCTGCCTTCTTCGGCGCCAAGCCCGACATGGTGCTGATCGGCGGCTCGATCGCGGCGGCGCCGATGGGCGATCCCAACGCCTCGATCCCGACGCCGCAGCCGATCCACTATCGGCCGATGTTCGGCGCCTACGGCAAGAACTTGGTCGCGAGCCCGGCGCTGTTCGTCTCGCAGGCCGGCATCACCAAGGGCATCGCCAAGAAGTGGGGCCTGACGCGCCCGCTGCTGGCGGTGAAGGGCACGCGCAAGATAGGCAAGAAGGACATGGTGCACAATTCGCTCTGCCCCAAGATCGAGGTCGATCCGGAGACCTACGAGGTGCGGGCCGACGGCGAGCTGCTCACTTGTGAGCCGGCCAAGTCGCTCCCCATGGCACAGCGCTACTTCCTGTTCTAGCCATGAAGCGCGCAACGGACGTCGTCCGCGCCGGGCGCTGGCCACGGGCTGAGCGCGCCGACAGCGTGACCCTGCTGTTCGACGATCGCTATCGCCGGCGGCTGCGCATGCTGGGCGATGGCGGGCTCGATTTCCTGCTCGACCTGATCGAGCCCATCGTGCTGCACAGCGGCGACGGGCTTCGGCTGGAAGAGGGCGGCTTCGTCGAGGTGAAAGCGGCGGAAGAGGATCTGGTCGAGGTGCGCGGCCGCGATCCAGCGGCCTTCGCGCGGCTCGCCTGGCATCTCGGCAACCGGCACCTGCCAGCGCAGATCGAGGGCGAGCGCATCCTGATCCGCGACGACCATGTGATCATCGACATGCTGCGCGGCCTCGGCGCCGAGGTGAAGAAAGTGCGCGCGCCCTTCGATCCCGAGGGCGGCGCCTACGGCCAGCACAATCACGATCCCGATCATCGCCACGGCGCGCTGCATGCCGAGCGTCATGGCTAGCGACCTCTATCGGCTGCTGGCCTGGCTGTCGCCCGCCTATCCGATCGGCGCCTTCAGCTACAGCCACGGCGTCGAGACGGCGGTCGAAGAGGGCTTCATCAAGGATCGCGTCTCGCTGGTCGCCTGGCTCGAGACCGTGCTGCGCGACGGCACGGGCAAGGTCGACGGCGCGCTGTTCGCCGCGGCCTGGCGTGCGGCCGAGGCGAAGGACTGGGCCGGTTTCGACGCCGTCGCCGAGCGCGCAGCGGCGTGGCGCGGCACATCGGAGATGGCGCTGGAATCCCGCCAGCAGGGCGGCTCGTTCCTGTCGATCACGCGCACCGCCTGGCCGCATCCCGACTTCAAGCAGGTGCGCGAGGAGCTTGCCTTGCCGGTCGCGGTGGCGCTGGCGACGGCGGCGCACGGTATCGGCCTTGAACAGGCGCTCGAAGCCTATCTGCATGCCTTCACCGCCAACCTGATTTCTGCTGCCGTGCGCTCGGTGCCGCTGGGCCAAAGCGACGGCCAGATCGCGCTGGCCGCTCTCGAGCCTGTGGTGCGCCGGACCGTCGAAGTGGCGCTCGCTGTCACCGATCTCGACGAGGTTGGCACGGCGACGCCATTGCTCGACTGGTGCTCACTGCGCCACGAGACCCAATACACGCGGCTGTTCCGCTCATGACGATTGCCGTGGTTCTGAGCCTCGTGTTGCTCGTGATCGCGGCGCTGCATGCCTATTGGGGCCTCGGCGGCCTGTGGCCGGCGAAGACCGCGGCCGAGCTCGCGAGCACGGTCGTGGGCGATGGCCGCAAGCGCATGCCGGCGCCGATCGCCTGCTTTGCCGTTGCCGCCGTGCTCGTCGGGATCGCAGGCTGGCCGTGGGTGATCATCGCCTGGCCCGGGAACGAGCTGGTGTCGGTCGGCAGCGTGATGATCGCGGCGGTGTTTTTCGTGCGCGGCTCGGCGGGCTACAGTCCGCGCTGGCGGGCGCGGTTCAAGGCCGAGCCCTTCGCGACCCGCGACATGTATTTCTACTCGCCGCTCTGCTACGCGCTCGCCGCGGGCTTCGCGGCATTGATGAGCCGGGAGATGTGAGGATGGAATTGCGAGGACCCTTGCGCGTCGGTGTCGGCGGTCCGGTGGGATCGGGCAAGACCGCGCTGGTCGAGCGTCTGTGCAAGAGCATGCGCGAGACCTACGACATCGCTGTCGTCACCAACGACATCTACACCAAGGAGGACGCCGAGTTCCTGACGCGCGCCGGCGCGCTCGCGCCCGAGCGCATCGTCGGCGTCGAGACGGGCGGCTGCCCACATACGGCGATCCGCGAGGATGCCTCGATCAATCTCGCGGCTGTGTCCGACATCGTACGCAAATGGCCCAAGCTCGAGATCGTGTTCGTGGAGTCAGGCGGCGACAATCTTGCGGCGACCTTCTCGCCCGAGCTGGCCGACATCACGATCTACGTCATCGACGTGGCGGCAGGCGAGAAGATCCCGCGCAAGGGCGGGCCCGGCATCACGCGCTCGGACCTGCTGGTGATCAACAAGATCGATCTCGCCCCGCTGGTCGGCGCCAATCTCGAGGTCATGGACCGCGACGCCAAGCGCATGCGCGGCAGTCGGCCGTTCCTGTTTTCCAATCTCAAGGAGAACAAGGGGGTCGCCGAGATTGCGTCGTTTGTTGTGCGGCAAGGAGGCTTGCCCGTCCGTTAGGAATGAGGGAAAACAGCGTCATGCCTCGCTCAGTCGCCCTGACCATCCTGTTGCTGGCGATCGCCGGACCGGCCTTCGCCCATCCCGGCCACTCGGAGTCCGGCTTTTTGCATCCCCTGACCGGCTACGACCACATCCTCGCGATGGTGGGCGTCGGCATGTGGGCGGCACTGCTCGGCGTGCGCCGGCCGGCCGCCCGGCTGATGGTGCCGCTCGCTTTCATCGGCATGATGGCCGTTGGGGCAGCTGCCGGATTCGCAGGCATAAAATTGCCCTTCTCGGAGGCGGGCGTCCTGGCCTCGGTCTTCATGTTGGGCGCCCTCATTATCGCTGAAGTGCGGGTGCCGGTCGGCACCGCCATGATCGTGGTCGGCTGGTTCGCCATGCTTCACGGCTACGCTCACGCCGTCGAAGCGCCGACAGCCGACCCGGGCAGCTACATTTTGGGCTTCCTGGCCGCCACCGCCCTGCTGCATGCAGTCGGGTTGGGTCTCGGCACGATCGCCAACCGGTGGTTGGGGAGCCTCGGCCTGCGAGCCCTAGGTATTCTAGTGCTGGCAGGCGGCGCCTTTGTCCTAGCGACCAACTAAGCCTTATATCCACGGCCTCGCCGGGCGTTTGGCACGGCTTTCGCTTCCTTTGGCTTTCGACGGGTCTGTCCGTCGATAATGATAAGGAGAGCGGGATGAAGTTGGGTTCCATGATACGGACCGGCCTCGTCGCAGCGGGCCTCGTGACCGCTGCTGCGACTGGTGCGTCCGCACAGGAGACGATCAAGGTCGGCATTTTGCATTCGCTGTCGGGTACGATGGCGATCTCGGAGACGACCCTGAAGGACGTCATGCTGATGCTGATCGACCAGCAGAACAAGAAGGGCGGCTTGCTGGGCAAGAAGCTCGAGGCCGTGGTCGTCGATCCGGCGTCGAACTGGCCGCTGTTCGCCGAGAAGGCGCGAGAGCTGCTGCAGAAGGACAAGGTCGCCGCGGTGTTCGGCTGCTGGACCTCGGTCAGCCGCAAGTCGGTGCTGCCCGTGTTCGAGGAGCTGAACGGGCTGCTGTTCTATCCGGTCCAGTACGAGGGCCAGGAGAGCCAGAAGAACGTGTTCTACACCGGCGCCGCGCCGAACCAGCAGGCGATTCCGGCCGTCGACTACCTGATGAGCAAGGACGGCGGTGAAGTGAAGCGTTGGGTCCTCGCGGGCACCGACTACGTCTATCCGCGCACGACCAACAAGATCCTCGAGGCGTACCTGAAGCAAAAGGGCGTCAAGCAGGAAGACATCATGATCAACTACACGCCGTTCGGTCATTCCGACTGGCAGTCGATCGTGGCGGATATCAAGAAGTTCGGCTCTGCAGGCAAGAAGACGGCGGTGGTCTCGACCATCAACGGCGACGCCAACGTGCCGTTCTACAAGGAGCTCGGCAACCAGGGCATCAAGGCCAAGGACATCCCGGTCGTCGCGTTCTCGGTGGGTGAGGAAGAGCTCGCCGGCATCGACACCAAGCCGCTGGTCGGCCATCTCGCCGCGTGGAACTACTTCGAGTCGATCAAGACTCCGGCGAACGAGGCCTTCATCAAGGAATGGCACGACTTCACCAAGAATCCGAAGCGCACGACCAACGATCCGATGGAAGCGCACTACATCGGCTTCAACATGTGGGTCGAGGCCGTCAAGAAGGCCGGCTCGACGGAGCCGAGCAAGGTGATCCCCGCGCTGATCGGCGTGAAGGTCCCCAACCTGACGGGCGGAATCTCGGAGATGCTGCCCGACCATCACATCACCAAGCCGGTGTTCATCGGCGAGATCGAGGCCAACGGCCAGTTCGACGTGGTGTGGAAGACGCCGGGCCTGGTCCCGGGTGTTGCGTGGTCGCCGATCCTCGACGACTCCAAGAACCTGGTCGCCGATTGGACGCCGCCGATCAGCTGCGGCAACTACGACAAGGTTGCCAAAAAGTGCATCGGCTCGGGTAAGTAAGAGCGAACCCGTTCAACTCACAGGGGCGGGGCGACTTTCGAGTCGCCCCG